>DATHUD010000402.1:0-25677 GCA_035462575.1 Thermoanaerobaculia bacterium
CGGTATGGACGCGGACGATGCCGAAATCACGGCCGAAGCGATCCTCCATGAAATCGCGAGTGCCCGGGTCGAGCGGCTGTCCCGCCGAGCGCAGCGTGTCTACTACTGCCGGTACTGCCGGCGGTGCGTTGGCGGGAGCCGGTTCCGCGGCCGCAAGGGGAGCGTCCTCCCAGGTCCGGCGCGGGAGAGCAGTAGCGACAGGCCGGGAGACGACCTCTCGCGCCACCCGGTCGGCCTCGGCCTCAAGCGGGTCGCCGAGCTGGCTCAGGTTGAGCTTGGCCTGCAGGGCGCCCGAGCTCAGCAGTTGCAGCAGGGCCTGGTTGCCGAGGGCTTCCTGGAGCCCCGGTGTCCGTTCGGAGGCGGGCGTCGAGGCCCCGGTCCGGCCGGAAGAGGCTCCCGCGCGGTCACGGCCCTGGCGCGTTCGGGAGGGGGTTGTCATCCTGGCTCCAAAGCGAGGAGGTGACAACCGGAGGCCCCGGCCGCGGACAGGTAAATCACGCCGTCGCGGCTAACCCGCCAGGAGGTCGCCGACCCCAGGCGGAGGTCCCGGTCTTCCCCCGTGGCCTTCCGAACCGCGGCCGAGCCACCGTCGAGGGATTCCCGCCAGAGCAGGGAGCCCTGCGGCTCGATGCAGCCAACCGTCCAGCCGTGGACGCCGTAGGCCCGGCCCCGGGCGTCGACACCGATGGGCAGGGCCAGGAGGTCGAAGGCCGCCGGAGAACAGAGGGTCTCGGTTTCGCGGCTGGTCTCAGGGTCGAGGCAGACCCAGGCCCGCGCGTTGCGTTCGGGCGCGAAGCGGACGTAGTAGACCCGCTCGTCCGGTCCCACCAGGGCATCGCCGGTCCAGGGGGGCAGATCCGCGTAGCGCGTGAGCTTGCCGCTGGCCGGGTCGATGCGCGCGATGAGCCCGCGGTCCCGGGCGGAGATGTAGACGCCGGAACTGCCGGTGAGCAAGCCGGTGAAGCTCCCGGCTGGGACCTCCAGATCCGGCTCCACCTGCCAGGAGTGCTCCGACCTGCGCCAGACCTCGACCCCGTCCGCACCGATCTTGCGCAGGGTCGTGGCGCCGCCGCCGTGGGCGGCGATCTGCTCGAGCAGGTAGACGCCGGCGTTTCGATCCAGCGCGAAGTCGACGATCTGCCACTGCAGGAAGTGGCTGGCCGGCGGCGCCAGCTCCCGCCGGCTCAGGGAGCCGGTCGGGGTGAGTCGCAACACCTGAGGCGGCAGGCCGGAGCCCGTCAGCGGGTCCGCGGCCAGGAGGCCGAACGCGCCGTCCGGTGCCAGACGGAGACCGATTGACGCGCGTTCCTGACGCGGTGGCTCGGCGGTCCAACGGCTGTCCCGAGCCTCGTCGACGAAGATCTCCGGAATACCCGGCGGGGCGCCCCAGGGGATCTTCGCGACCTCGGATACGTGGAACCCCTTCATCACGGAGCTATCCTACTTCTGTCACTCATGGCTGGCCCTGAGATCCGTTATGGATTGCCCCCCTTGCCCTTGCGCGGCTGCGGCTTCGGCCCGCTCGGGTTGGGCTCCACGGGCGGTGACGGCGGCGGTGGAGCCCCGCCCTGCCTGGGTCGGACGGTCACGGCGTTCGCCCTGGCCGCGACGACGTTGCCCTGGTCGTCCAGGATATCCAGGGTGCGCGGACCGGGTGTGGCGTCGGGTTTGACGTGGAAATCGGCTTCCAGGCGGCCGGCAGTGACACGGGGCGCCCCCTGGAGCTCCAAACCGTCACCGAGGCGGACCTGGGGGTTGGCGACAGTGAGGAGGCGGGTCTTGACGACGAGGGTGAACCGCGTGTCCTGGACCGGCTCGCCGTCCTTGATCTCGACGGATTCGAGGGCGCACGAGTCGCCCTGGCAGCGCCACCAGAGCGTGCTCCAGGAGACCACGATCCGGCGGCAGGAGCAGTTGTCGATGACCCTGATGGTCCCGTCCGGATCCATCTCCACCCGGGCGAGGACAACCCAGGGATCGGCCGGGCAGTCGGGGCAGCCGGGCATCGGGGCGCCCCTGAAGAGGTCGTCGAAGCTGGGCGGGCTTTCGTGGCTCGGCGGGCAGCAGGTGAGGACGCCGATCTCGTAGCCGTCGCGCAGGCGCGAGTACTCGCACTGCGCGTCCTCGCAGCCGCAGCCGGCGGGCTCGACCCGCACGGGCCGGCTGAGGAGCTCCTTGTAGCGCACCGCGAGCCAGAGCGGCCCGGGGTCGCGCTTTACGAAGACCTCGGCGCACCAGGGGTCCGCCGGCTCGCCGTGCTCGCCGCTCTCGCCTTCGACGCCCAGGGTGCGCAGGTCGACCACCCGCTCGCAATCGATCAGGATTTCGTCGCCGTAGGGGCCGAGGACGTAGCCGGGCGTGACCCGCACTTTGAAGGGCTGCGGCTTGGGGGCAGCCCCGTCCTTCCCCTTCTCTTCGGGGACGAGGCAGACCAGGGCGCCGCAGGCCACGCCCCAGCCGTGGAGCAGGCGGTTGTGCCGGCGCATCCGGTCGCGGAAATATTTCTGCTCGAGGGTCATGTCGAGCGGCGTCAGGAGCTGCCGGGCATAGTAGCGGGGCAGCTCGAGGGCGCCGGTTTCGCACGGGTCGAGCGCGGTGGCGTGGCAGGAGCAGGGGCTGGACGATTTCATGGTTTCACCTCGTTCCCGTCGTCACTTGGAGCGCCGGTTGTAGTCGTCCCGCCCTTCGGCGAGGAGGGACAGGATGATCTCGAACAGCAGGTCGTTGGTGTACACGATCGGCCGGATGAAGATGTCGATCCGGTCCGGGTCGCAGGCGTGCCCGCCGCTGCCGAGGCGCAGGTTGGCGAGCGCGATGCACGGGTCGGCCGGCGCCTGCGGACATTCCTCGCTGACGTACCTGACGAGCGCCTCGTAGTCGATGCGGTCGCCCCGGAACAGGTCGGGGACGCGGCATTCCATGTGGCGCGGCGGTGCCGCGCCTTCCTTGAAGGTGATCCGGTAGCGCTCGCGGATGGTGCTGGCCGCGCACTCGGAGACGGTGCCGCAGTCGCCGCCGAGGACAGGGGTCGGGTCGGCCTCGCACTCGTGATAGCAGAGCATCACGCGTATGACGGCTTCGTCCTCCTCCTCGTCGTTCTTCTTGTTGTAGTCGTCCCTTTTGTAGGCGTCCTCGGAGCCGCCCTTGCCGTAGCCGCCGCCCCGGGGGAGCAGGTGGGCCGGGATCTCGATCGGTTTCGTGTCCTCGGGGACGATGATCTCGCGGCCCCATTTGTCGAGGGCGACGCCGGCCGTGACGAGGATGTGCCGCTCGTCCGGCCCGGGGCGGACGTCCAATCCGCAGAGGACGCCATAGCCGGAGACGAGCCGGTTGAGCAGGTGCCGCTTGGCGTTCATGTAGCCGGTCTCGAGCTCGAAGTTGCGGACCGCGAGCATCTGGCCGAGGAAGTAGCGGTTGCGCTCCGGGGACTTCAGAAGCTTCTGGGAAGCCGGGAGCGTATCGGTGACAGCCATGGTTTCTCCTCCACGGTTTGGGGTCTCTTCGTTCTCTTCAGCCCTCGACGACAGCGTCTCCGAGCCGCGTTCCGAGGCCGAGCCGGCTGGTCGACCCGATCCGCCCCGGCGGATCGCCGCCCAGCACCAGCTCGGGGCTTCCGAGCCGGGTGGCCGGTGCCGGCCCGGCCACGATGGTGTCGACGCCCACGCGCGCCTGGAAACCCACGCGCAGGCGCGGTCTGATCACGCACAGGTGGTAGGCGGTGTGCGCGGGCTTTTCGCGGTCGAGCACGGCGCGCACCTCCGCGAGCTTGCCCGGCGCGGCCACCTGCCGCTCGTAGACGTGGACGCAGAACTGGTGGGCCACGCCTTCGTAGAGGTGGGCGCCCGGGCCCTCGTCGCCTTCCAGGTAGGAGCCGTCGAGCACGGCGGTGGTGCCCACCACGGCCCCCTCGGTGCCGGCCGGGGCGAGCACGGTGTCGAAGCCGAGCCGGCCGCCGCTCTCGGGCACCTCGCCCTCGGCCGGCAAGACCCACCAGGTGGCGCCGAGGGCCGGCTCGACGATCCGCACGTCCACGCCGGTCGCGAAGCGCACGGCCTCGCGCAGCCCGGCCGGAGTGCCGCGCCTCGCTGCGGCGGCGAAAGCGCCCGCGATCGCCTCGCGCTTCTTGGACTCGGGCCAGCGCTCGTCCAGGGTCAGATCCAGCCAGCCGGCGAGCCAGGGGAGCCAGGCGGCCGGGGCGGCCTGGGCGTCGAACAGACGCGACAGGCCCTCGATCTCGCGCTCGACGCCGGTGAAAACGCTCTCGAAGAGGGCGAGGAAGCGCTCCAGAAGCTCCGGGTCGGGCGACTGGGTGCGGTAGATCGCCGGCAGGTGGCGCGCCCAGGTCTCGGCGTCGTACTCGACGCGGATCTGCGCGAGCGTCGGGCTCTGCCGCCCTTCGCCGGTCAGGTGGGCCGCGATCCAGAGGCGCTTCGCGGAAGCGCCGCGCACGATCCCCTGGAGGGCGTCGAGCGGCAGGGGGCTCCAGGGAGCGCCGAACGGCTCGACCGGGCTGTCCTCCTGGACCGGTGGGGCGGCGGCGCTGTCCGCCTTGTGGACGTAGAGCTGGAGATGGGCGCCTGCGGGCAGCGATCCCCCCAGGGCCTCGATCCGGTGCCAGAGGATCGGCTGGACGCCCGGGCCGAAGGGGCCGCCCCAGAGCGCGCCGCTCCGGACGTGCCCGGCGCCCAGCTCGAGGCGCAGGGGCGTGGCCGCGCCGCCCGGGTGGAGCCAGAGACCGCCGCGGCCGTCCATGGCGAGGGCCGCGACCGGACCTTCGAAGCCCTCGGCCTCGCCGAGGAACGTGCCGTCCGTCCGGAGGACGAGCAGGGCTCGGCCCCGGTTGTCGCCCACGAAGAGCGAGCCGTCCGCGAAGGCCAGTCCGAGGGGCCGGTCGGTCGGGACCTCGAAGTCGTTCCGGTACTCGCCCGAAGCGTCGAAGACAAAGACGTGGCCTTGGGCGTCGAGCACGTACACCCGGACCTCTCCTTCTTCGGCGCCGACCGCCACGTCCACCGGCTGTTGGAGCTCCGATCCGCTCGCGTTCTCCCAGAAGGAGGGAACGGGGGCGCCCCAGTGCGTGAATTTCAAGACCCGGCGTCCCGGAACGTCGACCCGCCAGGCGTTGCCGGCGGGGTCCCGGGCGAGCGTCCAGGGCGGGGTCAGCTCTTCGACGCGGAGGCCCAGCAGGTGGAAGGCCGGTCCGTCGTAGCAGGGGTCGGGCGCGATCGAGCCGTCGCAGGGATCGATCCGGAGGACGCCCTTGGATCCGGTGAACCGGACGGTGCCGTCCGGCCCCACGGCGAGCCCGGCGGGGCCGTCGGGCGCGGGCACGGCTTCCAGATCGACGGGGGAGGCGAGGAGCGGCACCCGCGCGAGCCGCAGGGCGCCGTCGCCGTCCCGCTCCAGGCCTCGCCAGTCGAAGCCGGGCCAGAGGCCGTCCGCGTTGGCGAAGAGGAAATTCGGGTCGCGGCCGTCCATGGTCATTCGACTCCCATCCAGACGACTCTCCAGTCCGCAAAGAGCTCGACCGGATCGACGGCCTCGTCGCTGAGGACGATGAGGGTGAGGAGGAGGTTGACGGTGAACCCGTCGGCCCGCGTCTCGAGCACGTTGGGAGCCGCATCGCCGATCTGATAGCGGGGATCGTCCCCCTCGGCCAGTTTCATCCGGGTCCCCGAGAAGCGGACGGAATAGAACGGCGTGGTGAGGAAGCCCGCGGCCGAGGTGTCGACCCTTTCGGTGACGCTCAGCACGAAAAACCTGTCGTTCTCGCCCTGGAGCACTGTGACGACCTCGTCCCATCCGTCGAGGTTGCGCTC
The DNA here is from genome assembly GCA_035462575.1 of Thermoanaerobaculia bacterium. Lineage (GTDB taxonomy): Bacteria > Acidobacteriota > Thermoanaerobaculia > Multivoradales > UBA5704 > DATARR01. The sequence continues at coordinate 5,820 of DATHUD010000402.1, forward strand.
GCCGCAGGCGATGTAGGGCTGCCGGGAGGGGCGGGCGTCGCGCCGCTCGGAGAGGGAGACGGGCTGGCGCAGCTTGCATTCGAGGACCTCGATGCGCGCGAGGACGATGCGCAGGCCGTCCTGGATCTGCTGGCGCAGCGTGGGATCGGCCGGCTGGAGAAGGCCGTCCTCGGCGCGCTTCAGGCGGATCCAGCAGAGGACCGGCTCCTCGCGCAGGCGCACGGCGCCGCGGGGCAGGCAGATCCCCTCCCGGGTCTCCGCGGCCTCGAGGCTCGCGTCGTCGGGGTAGGAGACGGCGAGGTCGTAGAACACCGGCCCGCCGCCGCTCTCGCCGGCCACGGGCGGCACCTGCTCGACCGCGGGGCGGGTGAGCACGATCTCCCGGCCCAGGGCGTCGATGGCGTAGCCGGGGCCGATCCGGACCTCGCGGTCGTCCCGGTTGCCGGTGACGGCGAAGCCGTTGCCGATCCCGGGCTGGTGCAGGCTCCGGTTGTGCAGCCAGCGCATCTCGCGGTGGAAGGCCTCGATGCCCTGGAGGTCCGAGGCGAAGAGCCGCTGGCCATTGAAGAAGCTCAGCCGCTCGACGAACCGGGTCTCGTCAAGGATTCCCATGGGTCACCTCGGTCCGCATCTGGATGCCCAGCCAGCAGACGGAGAGCCGCTGCCGGGCCTGGGAGAGCATCCAGGCAGGGTTGATGGATTGGTTGAGCCCGGCGAGGGAGACGCCGAGCACGCGCAGGCGGAAACCGGTCGTCTTCTCCCCCGTCAGGTGGGGGAAGAGCGGGAGGTAGGCGGGGGCCTTCAGGCCCGCGTGCGGGATGCCTCCCTGGAGCCAGGCGAAGTAGCACGGGGGCCGCGTGAAGCCGGCCGCCCGGGTGTCCACGTCCAGCTCGACTCCCAGGAGCGCCGCGGTCCCCGGCAGGCTGAGCGGCTTCCACGCGGTGCCGCCCGCGATCGTCGTGCCGGAGCCGATCCGCGGCCGGGCGAGGGGCCGCGCGACCGGCGGGTGGAAGGCCTCGTCCCACACGGGCTCGCCGTCGTCCTCGCCGAGGCGGGCGAGCGGCACGCCCGCGCAGGACCGCCAGAGCGTCTCGGGGAGCCAGGCCAGCTCGTCGCCTCCTGTCCCGGGGCGCAGCACCAGGAGGTGCGGGCCGCCCGGCCAGGGGCTCGGAACAGGCACCAGGGCCGGCGTGGGAAGGAACAGCGCGCGGCCGGTCGCCTCATAGGCGAGGCCGGCCGAGACCTCGATGGCCGTGGGGGAGACGGTGCCGGGAAGCGGCCGGGCGGTCAGGCCGTACCGCACGCCGTGGGCTTCGTGGATGGCCCGGTTGTGCCACTCACGCAGCCGCGCCTCGAAGGTGGCGCCGTCCCGGAAGTCCCGCGAGAGCAGGTCCTGCCCTTCCTGGAAGCGCAGCCGCTGGATCTCTCTCAGGTCGGCGATCATGCCCGTGCCTCCACTTCGATCTCGTGGGTCCCCGCCGCCGGGAGGCCGGTGGCCCCGAGGCAGACGTTGCTGCAACGACCTTCGCCGTCCACCACCAGCTCCAGGGAGAGCACGTGGTCCACGCCCGGTGTCTCGTCGATCACCTGGAGCACCTCGGAGCGGTAGACGTCCCGGCCGAAGGGCCAGCCGCCCCCCTCCGGCCCGCCGGTCAGCGGATCGAAGAAGGCGTCGAGAGCCGCGGCGATCCGCCGCGACAGCTCCGCCGGGTCGGTGCCGGGGAACGGCCGCACCCGGGCGCGGACGAAGAGGTCCCGGTACGTCGGCCCGGTCACCACGACCCGCGTGCCGATCACCCGGCGCCGCGCGAGCCCGGCGGCTACGGCCCGGCGGGTCCCCGGCGAGGGCGAGGGCTTGCGGCGGGGGAGGAAGGGCACTACGAGCACGGTGATCACGCCGGTGGCCGCGAGGCAGGGGAGCGACGGGTCGAAGTTGGCGCGCGCCGAGGCGCGGGCGAGCTGCGTGCCCGGAGTGGAGAGAGCGAGCGCCTCGAAGTCCGCGAGCGTCACGGCCCGCAGACGGGCGTCCACGAGCTCCACGGCGCGGGCCGCGGCCTCTCCGAGCGTCTCGGCCGCGGCCCCGCCCGCGAGCGGGACCGGGTTCGTGACGGAGACATCGAATCCGGGGGCGGTCCACTCGCGCCCGGCGGGAAGGTTCCCCTGGGCGGCGCGGGTCGCGCGGTAGCGGGCGGTGAGCGTCACACCCGGCGGCACCCGCCGGCCGGCCTCGCCGTCGCCGAAGGTGAGGAGGCCGCGGTCGGCGTCCAGCCGGAAGTGCGAGTCCCCGCGGCGCGAGAGGTCGAAGTCGGGCCGCACGGTCCAGGAGACGACCTCTCCGCCTTCCGGGCTGGTCAGCTCGATCGCGCCGTCCTCGACCGCCGCCTTCGGCAGCGCCATCCGCTGCCAGGGCTCGCCCGAGCCTCGGCCGGCGGGAGACGCCACGGCCTCGGACTGGTCGGCGGCGGCGCCGTTGACCGCGAGGTGCGCCAGCGCCGGAGCCGCGTCCCAGGCGCCGCCCGCGAGGCGGCAGCGCAGGTAGAACCGCTCGGTTTTGACCGGGCCCACCCGGCCGGAGGCCAGGCCGGCGGGGAGCTTGACGACCACGCGGCCGTCGAGGGTGAGCGAGCGCGTGCCGTCCGTCACCTCGCCGGCTTTCCGGTCGAGGGGGCGCCAGACTCCGGGGCCGGCGAGCATCTCCCAGACGATCCGCGCCGAAGGGTGCGGCGGCAGGGAGACGGGGGCCTCTCCTTCTTCCTCTTCCTCTCCGACCGGCTCCGGGTGGCCGCCGCAGCGGCAGGGGGAGACCGGTCCGGGCGACGGGCAGTCCTCTCCGGCGAGCCGCGCCTCTTCGAGCAGGCGTTCGCGCTCGTCCCAGCCCGAGCGGCCGCCGGCCAGGGTGAAGTAGAGGCTGACCTCTTCATCCTTTCCGAGCGCCTCGTCGAAGCCGAGGTAGAGCGCCGCGCCCGGCCGGGGATCGTCTCCGAACAGCGGCACGGCCTCGCCGCGAAGCCAGCGGGCGGTCAGATCCTCGATCGCTCCGACCCTCCCGGCCTGGATCGTCGTCAGGCGGGCGGCGACCACGGAGACCGGATCGAGGAGGCGCAGGACGACCGGATCGCCCGCGAGGTCCGTGCCCGTGAGCTCCAGGCCCGCGGGTAGAGGGGGCGGCAGTGTCTCGCCCGCTGGCCGGAAGGCGAGCACCGTGCGCGCCGCGCGCGGCGGCCGGGGTGTTACGCCCACGAGCGCCAGGAGCTTCTGGGCGCGCTCGGCCGGCACACGGTTCGCCCAGTAGACGTCCATCTCCGCGACCCAGGCGAGCAGCTCGATCAGGGTGATGCCCGGGTCGTGGACGTTGTGGTCCGTCCACTCCGGCGCGTAGAGCGGGATCAGCGACCGGCCCTCTTCGACGAGGTCGGCCCAGCGGCGGTCATCGAGTTGGGGCAGAGGCAGGCTCATCGGTTGGCTCCCTCGGGGGCGACGACCTTGACGCGGATCGTGCCGGCGACGGCGATGCGGTCCGGCGGGACGGCGAGGCGCTCGCCCTGGAGCTGCCCGTCGTAGAGCAGCGCCAGCTCGTGGACGTGGTCGAGCCCGGAGACCCGCTCCAGCTCGGCGGCGCCGTCCGAGAGGAAGACGCCCCGGCCCGGCGCCCAGCCGCGGCGCTCCGGGCCGCCGAGCAGCGGGTGGAGGAAGCGCTCCAGGGCGGCCCGGGCGCTCTTCTCGACCAGACCGGCCTCGGACGGGTCCACGGGGGCGACGGTCGCCTCCACGTCCACGGCGAGGTAGTCCGGCCCGGTGACGTGGACGTGGTGGGCGGCGGCCACGTCGGCGGCGATGGCCGCCTCGACTGCGCGCCGCACCTTCTCGCGCAGGCCGAACGAGGGCCAGGGGCGCGGCTCGTCCGTGCGGGGGAGGAGGATCAGCGTCACCCAGCCGGCCCGCGGCTGGCCCGTGGGGTCCAAGGTGGGCACGGCGCGTGCGGCGGCCACGGCGGGGGAGGCCTCGCGAGCGAGCGTCTCGTAGTCGCCCACGGTGAGCGCCCGGCCGCGCCGCGCGAGGGTCTTCGGCAGGCGGGGCCCCAGCGATTCGAGGCTCTCGGCGTCGGCCCCGCCCTCGGCGGGCTTGGGGTTCCACGCCTTCTCGACCCCGGGGATGCCGGTCAGCACCTGCTTGACGGCTCCCAGGGCCACGTTGCCGCGCAGGCCGCCGCCGGTCTTGTAGCGGCGGGCCTCGACCGCGGCGCCGGCCGGCGGGACCTTGCCGCGTAGGCCGTCGCCCCAGGCGATCCGCCCGCGCGTCCGGTCGAGCACGTAGTGGCGGTCGGCCGGGCCGGAGCGCAGGAAGTTGCGCCGCGGCTCCCACGCCACCCAGGCCTCGGTCACCCGCTTGGCGCGGTCGCGGCGCAGGCGCAGCGGCCCCCGCTCGACCTCGGTCGCGGTCCCCTCGTGGCCCAGCAGCTCTTCGAGCTCGCGGAGCGTGCGCTCGCCGCCGCCCAGGACCTCGCGGGCCAGGAGCCGCCACTCGACGTTGGCCCGCGGGCCGGTGAGCTCCCGCACCTCCACGCGCTCGCCTTCGAACACGGGGGCCTGGCGGAAGGCGAGCCTCTGGTGGGGCACGCCGGCCGTGGTGCCCAGGCGCTCGTTGGTCACGGTCTGCCACTGCGAGGCCCAGACGGCGTTGGGGAAGAGGCCGAGGAGAGTCGGCTCGCCCGGGGGGCCGTCCTCCTTCAACCGGCCGCGCAGCCAGTAGAGCGAGGTGCCGAAGCGCGCCGCCGGGGCGGCCTCCTCCGGGCCGATCACCGAGACCATGCCGGGGACCCGCAGGCTCGCCGTCTCGTCCTCGAACGAGAGGCGCTGCCAGTCGAAGCCGTCCCACGCCTCCCAGACGATCTCCGGCCCGCGCGTGTCGCCGCGCACCTCCAGGACGTCGAAAAAGAGGTTCAACCGGTCCACCGGCAGCTTCTTGTCGAAGCCCAGGTAGAGGGCCGGGGTGGCGCCGCTCACCACGTCGAACGGCAGGAAGGTGAGGCCGGGCCACTTGGCCTCCTCGGTCCGGTCCAGGTACTGGAAATCGTTGTGGGTGAGCACGTGCTCGGCCGGGAACGGGCCGTACTCCCAGGTGTAGCCGAGCCGGAGCTGGGTGAGGGCCGGCGGCTGGGGGATGACGAAGGTGAAGGTATTCGTCACCGGAGGGTTTTCCGGACCCTCGAAGCTCGTGGTCGCGGTGAAGCCGTACCCTCCGCCGTGGAGGCGCGCGCGGATCCACCGCGCCTCCTCGCCGTTGACCTCCGAGAGCGCCACGTCGTCGGGAACCTGGAAGCGGAAGGTGCCGTTGCCCAGGAGCTTGACCGGGTCCTTGTCTCCGTCTCCGGTCACGTCGGGGTCCGCCTCTTTGACGGCGAGGTCCTGCCACCGGCTGCCGTTCCAGTACTCCCAGAGGAGGTCCGGGATGAGCGGCGTCTTGTTGGTCACCGTGAGCGGCGGGGGATCGGCCACGCAGACGCGGACGGTCACCTCGGCTCCGGGCTTCGCGAGGATCTCCTCGCTCGCAAAGTAGAAAGCGTCGCCCGGCTTGGGCATCTGGCCCAGCGGATAGAAGGCCTTGCTCGTGTCGAGCGGCTCGGCGCCGAAGAACGCCTTGTCCGGCTCCAGCCCCACGGCCGCCTTGTCGCAGGGTGTCTTGGGCGCTTGCCCGAGGATGGGCGCCTCGACGATGCCGAAGTCGCCGAGCCCGAAATCCAGGCCGAAGCTCCCGAGAGAGCGAGCCAGGACCGGAGTCCCGGTGAAGAGGAACATCTCCGGCTCCTTTTCGGGCAGCGGGCGGGAGATCTGGACCGACAACCGCACGTCGTCCACCCGCGGCAGCACCTGGGTCGGATCGGGCGGCAGCGGCTCGTTCAACCGGCCGCGGATCCAGTGCGCCTCGATGCCGGAGACCGTGGTCTTCTTGCTTTCGGCGCAGTCGGACTCCAGGCGGAACCGGCCGCTGCGCGTCAGGCCGCGGGTGCCGTCCGACGGCTCCTTCGCCTCCTTCACCTCCGCGCACTCGGGGCGCATCCCCTTGAAGGAGCGCCAGACCTCGCCGTCCCAGTACTCCCAGACGATCGTGAGCGGCTCGCTGCCGGGCTCGGTGAGGTCGAAGCGCACGTCCACCCGAGCCTCGCCGGCCAGGGCGAGCAGCGTGTCGTGGGCGATGTAGACCGCGTGCGGCGTGTCCTCTAAAAGCGCCTTCTTGAACGGATGGAAGGGGAGGCCGGCCGCGTGGTCGGCGCTGTGGTCGATCCACTGGTCGCGGCCCGGCCAGAGGCTCACCACCTGGCGCAGGCGGGCCGCGGCGAGCCCGGCCGCGCGCTCGGTCTCGAAGACGATCTGGTCCGTGCTCTCGGGCGGTGGCGGGGCGGCCATCCGCGCGCCGGCCGGCAGGGTCGCGTCGGCCGCCTGCGCGGAGAGCTGGAAGACGATCGGTACCCGGGCGGCCTGGGCCGGGATGCGGGTGAGGCCCAGGAGGTCGAAGAACGCCATCCGGTGCTTCTCGGGCGCCTGGTTCAGGCGCTGGAGCACGGCCTCGGCGTAACGCGAGGCGATGCGGACGAGAGCGGCGTCCGGCCCGGCGTCGCCGGGCGTCCACTCCGGCAGGTAGGCGGGCCGGCGGGCGAGGATCTCGTCCCGGATCTCCTCGGCCCGGCGCGGGTCCAGCACGGGAAGGACGGGGGGCTTCACGCGCTCGCTCCTTCCTGGAGGTAGAACGGATAGACCAGGTTGTAGTGCGTGTTGGTCGCGCGGATGCGGTAGCGCAGGCCGACGAGCAGCCGGCCGAGCGGGGGGTCCGCCTTGACGTCCACGGACTCGACGTCGATGCGCGGCTCCCAGTCGACCAGCGCCTCGTAGACCCGCCTCTTGAGCCTCTCGATCGTCGTCGTATTGATCGATTCGAAGACGAAGTCCTCGAGGCCCGCGCCGAAGTCCGGCCGCATCACGCGCTCGTTGCGGCGGGTGCCCAAGATGATCAGGATCGACTCGCGGACGTCCTCCTCGTAGGCGGCCAGGTCCACCTCGCGGCCGGCCGCCAGGCGCAGTGGGAAGCCCCAGCCCACGCCGAGGAAGGCCTTATTAGGATCGAGGGGTCGCCCGTTCATGGTCATCCTCCGATCAGCACCGTGGGGTGTCCGAAGACGATCGGCGCGCCGCAGCCCGCGAGGTCGCCCATCCGCGCCGCCGGCCGGCCGCCGATGAGGACCGTGGCGCTCCCCTTGGCGATCGGCGAGGGCGGGTGCGGGCCGGCCGGGGTGGGCATGGCGCAGGTGTGGGAGTCGCCCATCACCGCGGCGGGCATGCCGCCGATGAGGACGTTGGGCACGCCCGGGCCGGTGATCATGCCGGGGTGGCCGGTGGGGTCTAAAACGCGCGCTGCGGGCGGCATCGGACGGTCCTCCTAGTTGATCTTCACCATCGGCGCGGTGACGTTGACGGCGCCGGCCGACAGGACGCTGGCGGCCGTGGCGCCGTTGATCGTCACGTTGGGGGCGGCGATGTTGATCGCAGTGCTCGCGACCAGGTTCAGGTTGGGCGTGCCGGTGATGGTGACCCCGTCCGGCGTCATGTTGATGATCGAGGCCCCGGTCTGGATCTGGATGCCGGCGGGCGACATGACGACGGTCTGCATGGACGCGGTCTGGATCGTGATCGTGGGCGGGACCTCGGTGAACATGATCGTGTTGCCCGCGAGCGTGCGGATCATCCGGATCTGGGGCAAAGGCGAGGGCATCGGCGGCGGCGCCATGGCGTTCCACAGGCTGCCCAGGATGTAGGGCGCGTTGACGTCGCCGTGCTCGAAGGCGACGAGCACCTCGTCGTTCAGGTTGGGGATGAAGTAGAAGCCGTGGGCGATCCCCGCCATCGGCACCGCGACCCGCGCCCAGGGCGAGAGGTCCAGGCTGTCGATCGACGGGAGCTGCACCTGCACGCGGCCGAGCGCCAGCGGGTCGAGCAGATTGATCACTTTTCCGACCATCACGCCGTAGAGCTTGTCGCGTTGGCCGGACAGGGTGTCGACGAGATCCGTCAAAAAGCTTTCCATTATGGGAGGATCTCCTTTCTGACCTCGAAGCTGGTCTTGTAGCCGCTGCCGTCCAACGAATGGCTGGCGCTCGAGACGCGGTAGTCGCCGCTGAAGTCGGGGCCTAAGCCTTCCAAGCGGATGACGGCGCCGGCGCGGATGCGCGGGTCGCCGATCGCCGAGCCGCTGCCGGTCAGCCGCTGGTTCAGCTTGCTGCGCAGCTCGGAGTAGAGGAAGAGCGCGCTTGCCACGATGTCGGCGGGGCTGCGGATGGGCCGGTCGATGATCGTGAACGACGGGCCGGAGACCGCCTTGGCGCCGGCCGCCGCCTCGCCGGGGACGACCGAGATGCCGACGCTCTCGCGGTCGAAATCCCAGAACACGGTCACCAGGAAGCTGAGCGGGATCTCCCGCAGGGTGAAGCGGACCGAGACTCCCGCCACCTGGCCGACGGTGCTCATCTTGGGCGAGAAGTCGAGCAGCGACTCCCCCCAGGTGAGCGTCAAGCGCGGCTCGTACTCCTTGATGAACCGGGAGAGGTAGAGGACGTCTCCCTCCACCCAGAAGTCGGCGTCGTACCGCTTCGCGATCTCCTCTAAGAGCTGGAAGTTGCTCTGCCCGGTCTGCTTGGGGCCCGAGCCGTTGAAGATGATGTTGACCGCCGTGAGCGCGGTCGACGCCGCGGTGATCGCCGGATCGATCGCCGGGATCAGAAGGTTTTCGGCGCTCAGGATGGCCGCGACGAAGGCGTCCTCCAGAGGGCCGAAGCCGCGCGACGCCTTGCCTTCGGAGAGCCTCTGCAGGTAGTCGTGGGCGACCATGGTCATGCTCGGCATGCCGCCGTTGGGGAAGCTCACCTGGACGCCCGTGACGTCGCCCTCGAAGACGTGCTCCAGGGGATCGGGCGCGTAGCCGATCGAAAGCTCCAGCTTGTTGGCGATGTCGAACGTCCCTTCCGGGGCGGCCTCGGCGGCGCGCACCGGGCCGATCTTCACGCCCGTGGGGAAGGGCTGGAACCCGAGCCCCTTGATGTGGCGCTGGAGCCAGCGCAGGTCCGGATTGGCGAAGGCGACCTCCACGCGGTCGGCGGCGTTCTGGCCGTCCTGGTAGCGCACGCTGGTCACCGTGGAGCGCACCGCCGCCGGCAGCTCGTCGCCGTTGATGCGCAGCGAGTACTGCGGCGCGTAGGCCGGGAACCGCGCCATTACCGCAGCACCTCACCCGTCTCCGGGTCGATGAACGGCAGGGGAGGGATGAGCAGCGACCGGCCGGTTTCGAGCGCGCGCGGGTCGTCGAGGCCGTTCTCGATCGCGATCGGCCGCCACATCTGCGGATCCTCGTAGAAGCGGCCGGCGATCGCCGAGAGCGTCTCGCCCTGGACCACCGTGTGGACCTTGCTGAAGTTGGCCGTCTGGCGCTTGACCTCGCGCGTCTCGCGGCCCGGGTCCACGTATTCGTTGAACGTGACCGTGACTTTGGCGCGGGCCGGCCGGCCGTCCTCCAGGAAGAGGACGAACTTCTGGCCCGCCCGGGCGAGCACGCAGCGGAACTGGAGCGAGGCCCACGACACGGTGATCACCGGCGGCGCGTGGAGCTCCGGGTCGATGTCCAGGAGGCGCACGATCTTCTGGGTCTCGTCGCGCACGTCGCTCTTCTTCTCGTAGGTGTCGAAGAACAGCTCCATTTCGAGCGTGCGCAGGTTGCCGTGGACGAACTGGAGCAGGGGAGACGAGAGGCCCGGCACGGCCTGGGAGGCGAAGTTGTTGTCCCGGTTTAAGGTGTATTCCTCGGGGTTGAACATCACCGGGAACTGCTCCCCGGTGTGCTCGATCGTGATCAGCGCCCTGGCGAAAGCCATCGTCGTCGCTCCTTTAGAACCCACCCGTGCGCTCGCGCCAGGCGCCCACGCGGCGATCGATCTGGCGCATCACCTGATCGGTCAGGGCTTCGACGTTGATCGGAGGTGCCGTGGGCACCGCGAAGGCTCCGGGAGCGGCGGGGGAGCCCCAGCCCGGCAGCGGACGGGGCGGCGTCTCCCCGGGCTCGGCCCCCCGGGCGGAGGACGGCGCGCGCCGCTCCTCAGGGGACGAAACGGAGCTCTCGCGCAGCACGCGGGCGGGCGTCCCCCCGGGCAGCGGCTTCTCCTCGCGGCGGACCCGGGCCGCGAGCGAGCGGGCGAGCGCCGGGGCCTCGGCCAGGCGCTCCTCCCGGACGAGCCGCCCGCCGAGCAGGCGCCCAGGCTCCCGCAGCCGTGCGAAAACCGTCTGCAGGGCCGGCCGGGCGGAAAGAACCCGCTCCACCTCCCGGAGCCGCTCGATCCCATGCTCCCGGCTCTCGCGCAGCCGCTCCGTCGCCCGGAAGTGTTCGTCCGTGTACGTCCTCTCCGTCCGTGTCGTCCGTGTGCTTTCCAAAACCTTTTCCACCACCCCGCCCCGCCAGAACGAAGCCCGCAGCACCGGGTGAATCGCCAGGCTGATTCGCGGTTCCACGAGCCGCGAGGAGACGATCCATCTCTGCCGGACCGTTTTCGCCAAGGCCCGGGGACGCGCGAGCTCCAGGGCGAGGCCGTCCACCCGCTCGCCCCGCCGCCCGTGGCGGCCGGCGAGGGCGCGGGCCCACGCGGTCCACCGCGAAGCCGCTCCCCGGGTCTCTTTTCTCCTCCTCATCGATCCGTCCTCAAGCCTCGTTGATCCGTTGGTTGATCGCCGAGATCTCCTGCACCCAGCGCCGCCGGTCGGCGTGCTCCAGGTGGAGGATCTGCTCCGGCGGCCAGTGGAAATGAAAGGCGACGAAGGCTACCTCCTCGTACAGAGATCTCAAGGGGTAGCCCACGACCCCCCCGCGCCGGTCATCTCCACGTCGAAATGGTTTTCACACCGCGGGCAGACGGCTGCGAGGCTCGCCCGGCCGTTCCGGTTGATCCGGTTGTAGAGCTCCTGGAGGTAGGCGAGGTCCGCGGCGTAGAGCCCCTCGATCACCTTGGGATTGACCTGCGAGACCGAGCCCAGCCGCGTGACCACCCGCGAGAGCAGGATCACGATCAGGTAGGCCTCGTTGCTCTGCACGCGCGGGTCCTTCAAGGGCAGGATCTCGTCGGCCGCGGTCGCCAGGCGCATCACGCCGTCTTTGTGGAGATTGCCCTCGGCGTCGGCGTAGCCCAGGGGCAGGGTAAAGTCGTACTCGGTCTGAAACATCTGTTTTCTCCTCCGGATCAGGCCCGTTCGAGCCCTTCGTGGGCCAGCTCGAGGGTCTCGATCGACACGTCGTTGCCCTCGGCGTTGAAGCTCGGTCCCGTCCACTTGGCCGGCCAGGCGTTGAAGAAGTTCCAGCGCACCTTCTCCTGGCCCTGGCGGTCGAGCAGCACGATCGAGCCGTTCCTCCGCGTGGCCGCGGGGTCGCCGGTCACCCACTGGCGGTGCCAGGCGTAGAGCTCCGGATCGTCCGTCGTGCCCCACTTCAAGGTGATATTCGAATACTTGGTCATCGCGGGGAGCTTTCGCATCGTGGTGTTCTCGCCCCCCTCGCGGTGCTCGGTGATGTCGATCGCGGAGTCGAACCCGCTCGCCTCCTGGAAGGCGGCGCGGGTGATCCCCTGGATCTCCACCAGGAAATTGAAATTGCCGTACGGATCGACTCGCTGGCCGGTCTGTGCCATGGCGGTTCTCCTTTATCCTTAGCCTTCGGTGACTTCCGCGCCGCCATCCCACAGGCCGATGCGGACGATGATGAACTCCGCGGGGCGGACGGCCGCGACGCCGATCTCGATGTAGAGCCGGCCGAGCGCGCGCACGGACGGCGGGTTCAGGGCCTCGTCGATGCGCACGTAGAACGCCTTGTCGGGCGAGTCGCCGAACAGGGCGCCGTCGCGCCAGACGCGGGTCAGGAACTCGTTGATCGCCCGCTTGAGCTGCTGCCAGAGCGGCAGGCCGTTGGGCTCGAAGACCGCCCAGCGGATGCCCTCCTCGATCGACTCCTCGATGTAGAGCATCAGGCGGCGCACGTTGACGTAGATCCAATCGTTGATGTCGGGGTCCACGGTGGTGCGGGCGCCCCAGACGACGACCGTGTTCGAGCCCTGGAAGATCCGTAGCACGTTGACGCCGCCCAGGTTGAGCGGCCCCTGCTGGCCGTCGGAAAGGCGCCGTTCGAGGCCGAGCACGCCGCGCACGTCCGTGTTGGCCGGCGCCTTGTGAACGCCGCGCTCCTGATCGGTCCGGGCGTAGATGCCGGCGATATGGCCGGAGGGCGGGATGAACATCGTGGCCGGCGGGATCGTGGCGCTCAGCGGGTCCCGCACCTGGAGCCAGGGGTAGTAGAGGGCCGCGAAGCCGCTCGGGGACTCGACGCTCGCCCGGTGCTCTTCGACGCTGCCCGGGCCCGAGGGGGGATTGTTGGGGCGGGAATCGAGCACGGCGACTCGATCCCTGACCCTTGGATCCACGCAGTGCAGGATCATCGCGTTCTGAATGGTGATGCATTCGGGATGGGCGGCGGCGTCGGGGATGCAGACGATGTTGACGTCGTCGATGTCGCGCAGAGCGTCGAGCCCGGCCTCGAAGCCCGCGGAGCCGAGCGCGCCCGGATCGTCGTCCGCGCCATTGGCGGTGATGGCCGGCGCGCCGGCAGCCGGCAGGCGGTCCGGGAATCCGGCGGTCGTGGGCGGCGCGGCCGGTGGAGCGATGCGCACGGCCGGGGAGCTCACCGCGGAGAAGACGTAGCCCGGGTGGAGCGGGTCGAGCGAAAGGTTGTTGAACTGCTGGGCCGGGCCGCCGGGAGGCGTCACCAGCAGGCTGAACTCCTGCGAGATGAGCACCGGCGCGTTCGCCTGGGCGACGTCGAGGTTGAAGTTGTGGGTGAGCGCGGGAGCCGGGGCGAACGTCACGAATCCGGCGGCGTCCACGCTCTGCACGACCGCGTAGTCCTCGACCGGGTTGCCGGGGTTGCCGGCGTCGTCGCCCTGGAGGAGGACGACGCTGCCCGGGAACAGCCCGGCCGTGCTCGCCAGGCGCAGCGTGGTCTGGCCCGGGATCAGGTTGGCGATCCTCAGGGTGTCGCCGGCAGCGAGGCCCGCGACCGGCTGGCTGAGCCGCAGCGTGTTGCCGGTGACCGAGGCGACGGTCGCGCGGCTGCTCTCGTCCTCGGTGACCACGTCGCCCATGCGGAACGGCGGGGCGGCGGCGAACGTCAGGTCCACGCCGTTGACCAGGGTCGGCACGGCATTGGCGACGGTGGCGGCGACTCCGCCCGCTCCCGTGGCGTTTGCGGGCTGCACGTCCAAGGCGATGGTGTCGCCGGCCACGCCCTCCCGCACGGCCTCGATCCGGAAGACGGCCTGAGCTCCGCCGCCGTCCTGGTTCATGACGTCCCAGGCGGTGTTGGCGGCCGTCCCCACGCGCACGATGTAGGCCTGGGCGCCGCCGTTCTGGAAGAAGCCGCGGACGGCCTGGGGCAGGTAGAACCTGCGCGGCGTGGTGATGTAGGGGTTGAGCGCTCCGTTGACCACGACCGCGTAGAGGCTCAGGAACTCCTCCCAACTGCTGATCCGCCGCGGCTGGAGCAGCGGACCGGCGACCGCCGGCCCGATGAACGCCGCCGTGCTCGTGCCGACGCCGGCGATGACGCCCGGTCCGGTCTGCTCCTCGATATAGACGCCTGGTGTGTCGTAAATGGCCATTGCAGGGTTTCCTCCTGTCAAACAAGTTCGACGTCGTATCCGCCGGCGGGCGACGGAACCTCGATCGGGAACGTCTGCTCGCTCACGCCCTCCGCGCGAACGCGCAGGGTGTAGGGCCCCGCCGCGAGGCCCGCGAAGGTGAAGCGGCCGTCGGGGCCGGTCTCCGCCGTCTGGAGCGGCAGGCCGCCCGGGCTGGTCTCCAGGCGCACCCAGGCGCGGTCCACGGGCACGGGCGGCGTCCCGGTCCGCACGTGGCCGCCGATCTGGATCCAGATCTCGCCCGGCACGCCGCCGCCGGTCTGCCGGTACTCGGTGATCCGGGTGGTGACCATCGGCCCGGAGATCCGGGTGTCGAGGATCACGGGCAGAGTCACGGTGAAGTAGAGGCCCGGCCTCCAGCGGCCCTCGACCGTGCCCCAGAACTCGGCCATCTTGGAGAAGCCGTCCGCCGGGAGCACGACCGTGGGGAGCTCGGCGTCGGCGATCACCGCGGGGAAGCCGGCCGGCAGCGGATCGGGTTCGTAGACCTGGCGCGGCACGATCGGCTCGGCGTTCATCAGGGCGGCCGCCGCCTTGTAGAGCAGCGCGTGCTCGTCGGGCGACGGCTCGACCAGGGGCGAGAAGGCCACCGGGCTCCAGGCGGTCACGAAGTACTGGCATTCGAGCCGGCGGGGCGCGGGCGCCTCGCGGACCAGGCCGTTCGTGAATTCGCGCCGCCGCTCGTTCGAGCGCAGGGAGAAGTTTTCCGCGATCCCCACGAGGTAGACGTTCAGCGCGTTGGCCGCGAGGGAACCGACGTGGGTGAGCCAGTCGCTGTCCGGCGGCTGGAAGCCCACCTGGTTGTCGGCCGTGATCTCGTCGATCCGCGAGACGAAGAGGTGGCGCAGGAGGTTGTCCAGGTGGTCGATCACGCGGCGCCTCCCATCTCGGCCTCGGAGATCGTCTTGCCGGTCTTCTGGAACTCCCGGCGCGTGGCCCGCAGCAGGTGGGCCTGGCGCACCGGCCCCCCCTCGGCCGCGGCCAGGAAGGCGGCGGCGAGCGCGATGTTCCGGATGTTGCCGCCCGCGAGCTTGAACTGGCGCGCCAGGGTGGCGAAGTCCACGTCGTCGCCGAGCGGCGTCTCCGGGGGCCAGGCGCCTTCCCAGATGCGGCGGCGGCTGTCCTCGTCGGGAGAGGGGAAGTGGACGGTGAAGGAGAGCCGCCGCAGGAACGCCTGGTCCAGGTGCTGGCGCAGGTTGGTGGCGAGGATGGCGACACCCTGGTACTCCTCCATCTTCTGGAGCAGGTAGCTGACCTCGACGTTGGCGTAGCGGTCGTGCGAGTCGCGCACCTCGGAGCGCTTGCCGAAGAGGGCGTCGGCCTCGTCGAAGAAGAGGATGGCGTTCGAGCCTTCGGCCGCCGCGAACACGCGGTCGAGGTTCTTCTCGGTCTCGCCGATGTACTTGCTGATCACCTGCGAGAGGTCGATCCGGTAGAGGTCGAGCCCGAGCTCTCTGGCGATCACCTCGGCGGCCATGGTCTTGCCCGTGCCCGGCGCTCCGGAGAAGAGGGCGTTCAACCCCTTGCCCAGCGACATCCGGCGGCCGAAGCCCCAGTCGCCGAACACCACGTGCCGGTGCTCGGCCTGGCCGCAGACCTCCCGGAGCTGCTCGAGCGAGTCGGGCGGCAGCACGATGTCGCCCCATCCGTAGCGCGGCTCGACCTTGCGCGCCACCCGGGACAGCTCCAGGCCCGCCTGGGCGCGGCAGGCGGCGGCCAAGTCGTCGGTCGCGATCCTCCCGTCCCGGGGCGAGCGCCAGCGCGCGAGGCTCCCGGCGAGCGCCACCGCATCCCGGATCTGCCCGGGGGTGAGCCGGAAGCGGCTGGCGAGCGCTCCGGCCTCGACCGGGCCGTCGAGCGGCTTGCCCTGGAGCCGCTCCTCCCACAGGGCGCGCGCGGCCGCGGCATCGGGAGGCCCGAGCTCGACGTCCAGGAAGCCGTCGAGGCTGAGCGCGCCGGCGGGGCTCCAGGGCCGCTCGCCCAGGAGGAAGGTCAGGCGCGAGAGGGCGCGGATCGTGTCGAGCAGAGCGCGGAGCTTGTCGTGGGGCCGGCCCGCGCCCTGCTCCTCGGTGAAGAGGCGGTCGACGCCGCGCAGGCACAGGGCGGCCGGCTGCAGGACCGCCTCGCGGACCAGCAGCCACGCCGTCTCCTCGAAAGGCCGCGGCCCGGCGAGCAGGCGCTCGACGTCGGCCGTCACCAGAGGGAGCCCGAGGTCCGCGCACACGGCGCGGGCGAGGGCCTGCTTCTCCGAGCCATAGGGGCCGTGCAGGGAGAGGACGAGGCTCGCGGGCTCGGAGCGGACCAGGAGCTCGCGCAGAACCTCGACGATCCGGCCCCGCAGGTCCCGGGAGGCGAGCCCGGCCTCGCCCGGAGCCCCGCCGGGGAGCACGAGCTCGGCCATCTCCTGGACGTCGGGCGCGATCGTCGCCGACCCGAGCAGGAACCCCGCGATCCGGTCCTCGAGCTTCAGCGTGCGCGAGAGCAGCGTCGAGGATCCGCCGTTCCCGTCGGCCACCTCGACCAGCCGGGCCTTCACGAGCGGGGCCTGGGGCTCGAAGGCGGCGCGGGAGGCGAGCTCCTCCTCCCGGCAGGACGAGAGCAGCTCCAGGACCAGCCCTACGGTGGGCTTCCGGCGCGTGACGTCGTCCTGGAGGTAGGCGTAGAGCTTCTCGTACTTGCGGTCCACCTCGGGCGCGAGGCAGATCAGGAGACAGCGCTCCTCGAACGGGCTCAGGTGGAAGATCCGGGAGAGGCGGGGCAGGGTGAGCTCCATCCCCTCTCGCGCGCTCGCGTCGCGCCGTTGGGCGATGCGCTGCGCCAGCTCGTCGAGCTCCAGAGTCAGGGTGGCGGAGAGATCGGCCTCGCCCGGGTCGCGGGAAGGCGCCGGCCGGCGGGTGCCGCCGGCGAGGAGGCGGAGGATCTCCTGCTCGGAAAGGACCAGGCCCTTGAACGGCTCCAAGGGGTCTTCGCCGGCCTGCCGGCGCCGCTCGAGCAGGCGCAGATAGAGAAGGTGGTCGAGCCAGAGCAGCTCCTCGGCCAGGTGATCCCAGCTCGCGGCGTATGCGGCCTCGGTCTGGGGCACGGCCGCCGCGATCATGACCGGGGCTCCAGGAGAGAGCGGATCTCCGCCGCCCGGGCCGGATTGAGCCGGTACCGGGCGGGAGAGCCGGCGGTGTGCGCGGCGACGAGCCACCCTTGCGCGGTGAGCTCGGCGAGCGTTCGCTTCACGGTCGCCGTCTGCTCCCGGATCTCGCTCTCCAGCAGCCACCATTGGGCGATGCCCTCGGGCGTGTCGTTCGCCTCGGGGTTGTCGGCCAGGTAGGAAAGGATTCGTCGTGAGATCTCGTCCATGCTTTCTTCCACGAGTTCGGCGAGCGTTGGGTGCAACGGGGGTGCCACTCGGAAGATCCTTGAAAATCAAGGACTTGGCGCGGAGGGTAGGATGTTTTCATCCTGGTCCGGAGACCGCTCCCCCCGGGCTTCGAGGTAGGACGTTTTTGTCCTGGCGGCGGGGGAAATCGTCCTAGGGGCCGGCAGAAAGCAAGGCAAAGGACTACACGGACAAACACGGACAAACACCGACCAACACGGACAGCTCGTCCTGGCCGTCCGTGTCGGTCCGTGATTGTCCGTGCTCGTCCGTGTGCCTTCTAAGCCCGGAAGCTGCGCGCGTCGATGCCGTGCTTGCGGATGAGCTCCCAGAATGCGCGGCGGTTCTTGTCGGCGGCGCGGGCGGCGCGGCTGATGTTGCCCTGGTGAGTGAGGAGGAGGTCGCGGACGTAGGCGGCTTCGAACTCGGCCACGGCGCGGGATTTGGCCTGCTGGAAGCTTCCACCCGCGGCCTCGGGATCGGGCCGCCCGGCCGCGCGCGGCAGCACGATGTGGAGCTCCCGGATCAGCTCCTCGTCCTGGGACAGGACCACGGCGCGCTCGACCACGTGCTCCAGCTCGCGCACGTTGCCGGGCCAGTCGTGGTCCAGGAGGGTCTGGAGGGCGCGGGGGGAGAGCGTCGCGGGCCGCCGCTCTCCCATGGCGTGTTTGCGCAGGAAATGGCGGGCGAGATGGGGGATGTCCTGCCGCCGTTCGCGCAGCGGCGGCAGGCAGAGGGGGACGACGTTCAGACGGTAATAGAGGTCCTGGCGCAGCCGGCCCTCGCGCACGGCGGCTTCGAGGTCGCCGTTGGTCGTCGCCACCACGCGCACGTCCGCCTTCTGGACCCGGCTCGAGCCCAGGGGGCGGAACTCCTTCTCCTGGAGGAAGCGCAGGAGCTTGACCTGGGCGAGGAGCGGCAGGCTGTCGACCTCGTCCAGGAGGAGGGTCCCTCCCTCGGCCTCGCGGACCACGCCGTCCTGCTGCGTGAAGGCGCCGGTGTAGGCGGAGCGCTCGTGACCGAAGAGCTCGTTTTCGACCAGCTCGGTGGGGATGGCGCCGCAGTTGATGGCCAGGAAGGGCTTCCGGGCGCGCGGGCTCAGATAGTGAATGGCGCGCGCCACCAGCTCCTTGCCGGTGCCGGTCTCGCCGGAGATGAGGACGCTCGCGTCGCAGCGGGCCACCAGGGGGATCTTCTCGATCGCGGCGAGAAAGCTGGGGCTCTCACCGACCAGGTGGCGCAGCCCGAGCCTCTCCTTGAGCTCCGCAGCCCCCGAGGGGCCGCGGCAGGCCCTTTCGGCGAGCCTCCAGATGCGGGGGAGGATGTCGGCGGCGCGCAGCGGGGCGGAGATGAAGTCGTGGACGCCGAGCTCCAGGAGACGCAGGATCGAGCCCGGCTCGCCGCCGTCGGTGACCGCGACGAGCGGCGCCTCCGGAGCGTGGCGGCGCAGCGATTCGATGAGCGCCTCGGGTTCGCGAAGGAGGGCCGCAGGGAGCACCATGAGGACGACCGGGGGCTCGGAGGTCAACGCCGGCGCCGGCAGGTCGCGAAAGGAGGGTCCGGCCAATCCCGCCGGGAGGCGCCGCAACTCGACGGCTCCGGGGATGTCCGATTCCAGGATCTCCCGCAGCTCTGCGCCGAGGTCCGGAGAAGAATCGAAGTCCAGGATAAGCATGAAAGGCGGGTCGCTCTAGAGGAGGACGACCGTACCCAGGACAGGCGAGGGGTGAGGGAGATTTGTTACAGGTTTCCGTCAATCCATCCAGACAACTCACGGAGCGGATCGAAGCGCCTCGCCAGCTCCGTCAAGCATCGCGGCAGAGGACTCTACGCCGTGGCCCTCTCCGGCTCGGGCTGGACCTCTTCCATCTCGACCGAGACGAGCTTCGAGACCCCCTTCTCCTCCATGGTGACGCCGTAGAGGGTCGAGGCGATCGCCATGGTGAGCTTGTTGTGGGTGATCACGATGAACTGCGTCTCGCCCGCCATCTCCTTCAGGAGATCGATGAAGCGGGTGGTGTTCACGTCGTCGAGCGGCGCGTCCACCTCGTCCAGGATGCAGAAGGGGGAGGGCTTGGTCCGGAACAGGGCGAAGAGGAGCGCGATCGCCGTCAGGGCCTTTTCGCCGCCGGACATGAGCATCAGGTTCTGCAGCCGCTTGCCCGGGGGGCGGGCGAGGATCTCGATGCCGCTTTCGAGCACGTCCTCCTCGTCCAGCAGGCGCATCTCGGCTTCGCCGCCCCGGAAGAGGCGGGCGAAGATCTCGCCGAAGTTCTTGTTGACCTCCTGGAAGGTGGCGTTGAACCGCTCGCCGGAGGCCTCGTTGATCTCCTTGATCGTCTTCTTCAAGCTCTCGACGGAGTTGGCCACGTCCGCCCGCTGGGTGGTGAGGAACTCGAAGCGCTCCTCCTGCTCGTCGTGCTCCTGAACGGCCAGGATGTTGACCGGCCCGAGCCGCTCGAGCGCCGCCTTGGTGCGGGCGAGCTCGCCCTCGATCTCGGCGAGATCCTCCCGGCGCTCGCCGGGGTCGAGCGGCAGGTCGGCCTCGAACTCCTCGCGGAAGGTCAAGGCCAGGTGCTCGGCGTCCTGCTTCAGGCTCGCCTGGCTGATCCGCAGCTCCTCGACCTCGGTGCGCACGGCGTCGCGGTGCTCGCGGTGGCCGGCGATCCGCTCTTCGAGGAGACGGATCTCCTGGCGGTGGACGTCCAGCCGGTCCTGCT
>DATHUD010000403.1:0-17278 GCA_035462575.1 Thermoanaerobaculia bacterium
CCTCGACTGGCAGGTCTGGCTCCCCATCCACCGGGCCTACGAAGAGCGCAAGCCGAGCTACTTCGCGACACCCGCGACCTCGCTCGTCATGGCGCTCGAAGCCGGTTTAGGGGAGATCCTCGAGGACGGCATCGAAGCCCGCATCGCCGCCCACGCCCGGACCGGCGCCTCCATGCGCGCCGCCTGGACCGCCCTGGGCCTCCGTCCCGTCCCCGGGGACCTGGCCGCCAACACCCTGAGCGCCCTCTACTTCCCCGAAGGCGTGGACGCCACGCTGGTCGCAAAGATCGCCGCCCGCGGCGTCACCGTCGCCGGAGGCCTCCACCCGGCCATCCGTACCCAGTATTTCCGTGTCGGCCACATGGGCTACGCCGTGACGCGGCCGGACATGCTGGAAAGAACGGTCGAGGCGGTCGCGGGGGCGCTTCGGGAGTCGGGGGCGTAATAGATACTGAGTGACTTGGTTGTAATGCTCGAAGAGACCGAGGATGGCTACATAGCCAGGTCATACGATACAGGGCAATACGGAATCGGCGTCAGCCCGGACGATGCTATCGAGCATCTTTACAGCGTTCTGGAAGACTACTACGAGCTTCGTCAAGGCGTGCTCCAAGGTGACTTTATCACCTGGTCGATGCATCGAGGTCGGGGATCTGGACAGGGACGGTGATCCGGACATCGTCGCCTCGCACATGGGGCTCGGGGTCTTGGGGCGCTCCGTAGAATTTCCCCACGGCCTGCGGAGTGTTGCAGCGCCTCGCGGAAGATCCCGGTGGCTCGGGGAGTTTTGGGGTGCCTCGTGGAGTTTTCCCGTGCGCTGTGGAGTTTTCAAACGGCTTGCGGAGTTTTCCAGTGCCTCGTGGAGATTTCCAGCGGCTTGTGGAGTTTTCCCTCGCGCCGCCGAGTTTTCCCACGGCTCGCGGAGTTTTCCGGCGTCTCGTCGAGATTTCCCGCGGCTTGCGGAGTTTGCCGGCGCGCCGCCGACTTTTCCTACGGCTCGCGGAGTTTTCCGCCGCCTCGTCGAGATTTCCCGCGGCTTGCGGAGTTTTCCAGCGCGCCACCGAGTTTTCCCGCGGCTCGGGGAGTCTTCCGGCGTCTCGTCGAGATCTCCCGCGGCTTGCGGAGTTTTCCAGCGCGCCGCCGAGTTTTCCCACGGCTCGGGGAGTTTTCCGACGCCTCGTCGAGATCTCCCGCGGCTTGCGGAGTTTTCCAGTGCGCCGCCGAGTTTTCCCGCGGCTCGGGGAGTTTTCCGGCGCCTCGTCGAGATCTCCCGCGGCTTGCGGAGTTTTCCCGTGCACGGCCGAGTCTTCCCGCGGCTCGTTGAGTTTTCCCACGCCTCGCCGAGAATTCCCGCGGAGCGCGGAGTCTTCCCGCGCGCCATTCAAATTTTCCCGGAGCCTCTGGAGACTTCCTGCGCGCTGCCGAGTTTTCCCACGGCCCGAAGAATTCTCCCGCGCCTCGGAACCGATCTCCACGAGGCGGGATCTATCTCTTCGGGCCGTTGAAGGTCGACGGGATCCAGTCCGGATCTTCCTGCGCGCGCCTCTCGAAGGAGAGGAAGTCGTAGTAGCCGCAGCGGCAGGTTCCGGGATAGGTCCGGCAGATTCCGGGCCGGGCTTCGTAGACGGTGCAGCCCCGGGTCTTGCGGTCGAGGAAGCGGCAGGCGGTGCCGTAGATCGGGTCGGGGCGGTGGCGCAGGATGCGCTCGCCGGGTTCTTCGCCCTTCCTGGTAAACTTGAGCGCCGCTTCTTCGGGAGGGATCCCGAAGTGCTCTGCCAGACGCGCCACATCGGAGTCCTCGATCGGGACCCTCGGGTAGGAGCAGCAGTAGGAGGGGCAGCGGTCGCAGTTGTAGAAGTTCTTCATCGGTTTTCCCTCGTCTGTGGAGCATACCTGTTTCGAGGGAAATGTTCACTTCGGAGATCGAAATGACGACGAGAGCCTTGCCGATCCTCACCGCGTCCCTGCTCGTGCTGGCGGGTGCCGTGCTACCCCTCCCGGCCGCGCCGGCGGAGGACGCGTTTCCGGTCCCCGACAGCATCATCGCCACGGGCGTGCCGCCGATCCCGCTCGCGGGCACCGAAGACCTGGCACCCTACGAGAACATCCGCGTCGCCAACGTCGTGGACTGGCATCCCACGGAGCGGCGCATCCTCATCCGCACGCGCTTCGGGGAGACGAACCAGCTTCACGAGGTGGCGGTGCCGATGGGCGCGCGCACGCAGAAGACGTTCATGCGCGAGCAGGTGATGGACGGCGCCTACCGGCCGAACGACCCCGCGCAGATCGTCTTCCAGTTGAACGAGGGGGGCGCCGAGAATTTCCAGCTCTTCCTGCTCGACACCCGGACGGGGCGCTACCGGCGCTTCACGGACGGCAAGCACCGCCACACGAATCCTCTCTGGTCGAACGGCGCCAAGCTCATCGCCTATGGGAGCAACGCCCGCAATGGCCGCGATCTCGACCTCTACGTGACCGATCCGTCGTCGCCGGGGAGCGAGCGGCGGGTCGCCGAGCTGTCGGGCGACTGGACGTCCGCCGACTGGAGCCCGGACGACCGGCGGATCCTGATGCGCGAGTACATTTCGATCAACGAGTCGTATCTGCACTGGGTGGACGTGGCGACCGGCCAGATCCACGCCGTCACGCCGCGGCTGGGCAAGGATGTTCCCACGGTCTCCTACCAGGACGGGCGGTGGTCGCGGGACGGCAAGTCGGTCTATGCCTTGAGCGATGAGGACAGCGAGTTCATGCGGCTCGTCCGCATCGATCTCGACGGAGGGCGGCGGACGGTCCTCTCCGGCGACATCCCGTGGGACGTCGAGGAGCTCGAGGTTTCGGACGACGGGAAGATCCTCGCGTTTTTCGTCAACGAGGACGGGGTGAGCCGGCTGCGTCTCCTCTCCGCCGAGACCGGGCAGGCGCTCCCCTCTCCCGAGCTGCCGGAGGGCGTCGCGGCCAACGCGATCTTCCGCCCCGGCTCTCACGAGGTCGGCTTTTCGGTGAGCTGGGCCCGCTCGCCCAACGACGTCTACAGCTATGACGTGGACACGAAGCGGCTCGAGCGCTGGACGGCGAGCGAGGCCGGGGGCCTCGCTCCGGAGAGGTTCGTGGTGCCGGAGCTCGTGCGCTATCCCACGTTCGACACGGTCTCCGCCGGAGGCGCGCGGCGGACGATTCCGGCGTTCGTCTACCGGCCGGCCGCGGACCGCTTCCCGGGCAAGCGCCCGGTCTTCATCAACATCCACGGCGGCCCCGAGGCGCAGTCGCGGCCGAACTTCGTGGGCAGCTACAACTACATCGTGGACGATCTGGGGGTGGTCCTGATCGTCCCCAACGTGCGCGGCTCGGCGGGGTATGGCAAAACCTATCTGAAGCTCGACAACGGCATGCAGAGGGAGGACTCGGTCAAGGACATCGGCGCGCTCCTCGACTGGATCGCGGCCCAGCCCGGCATGGACGCCTCGCGGGTGATGGTGGCCGGCGGCTCGTATGGCGGCTACATGGTGCTCGCCTCGATGGCGCTCTACGGAAACCGCCTCTGCTGCGCTTTCGATTCGGTGGGCATCAGCAACTTCGTGACCTTCCTCGAGAACACCCAGGAGTACCGCCGCGATCTGCGCCGGGCCGAGTACGGCGACGAGCGGGACCCGAAGATGCGGGCCTTCCTGGAATCGATCGCCCCCGCCAACCGCGCGGACCGCATCAAGCGCCCCCTGATGGTCTCCCAGGGCGCGAACGATCCGCGCGTGCCGCTGTCGGAGTCGGACCAGATCGTGGCCAAGCTCCGGGCGAACAACGTGCCCGTCTGGTACCTCGTGGGCAAGGACGAGGGGCACGGGTTCCAGAAGAAGAGCAATACGGATTATCAGCGGGCGGTGTTGTTCGAGTTTATCCGGCGGAATTTGTTGGGGGAGGGGCGAGCGGGGAAGTAGAAGGCCTGCGACCTCACCCCAACCCCTCTCCTAAAGGAGAGGGGCTCAGGTTTGTCGAATTTGCTTTTCTCTCCCTCTCCTTTAGGAGAGGGAGCCGGAGGGTGAGGTCGCAGGCCGAGACGGCCCAATTTTCAGAACGCCCCCTACCCCGCCGGATGAACCGCCACGCGGTTCTTCCCGCTGCGCTTGGAAAGCAGCAGCGCCTCGTCCGCGGCCTGGTAGAGGTCCTGCGGGCCGGTCATGGCGCGGGAGAGCTCGGCGATTCCGAAGGAGCAGGAGACCTGGATCTTGATGTCGCCGTAGCGGTGGTCGTAGCCGACGATCCGGTCGCGGAGCTTCGAGGCCAGGGCTTCGGCGCCGGAGGCGTCCGTCTCGGGGGCGAGGATGACGAACTCGTCTCCTCCCACCCGGGCGAGCACCTGCTCGGGGCGGACGAGGTCGCGGGCGAGGGAGGCCACCTGCTTCAGGATGAAGTCGCCGCAGAGGTGGCCGTAGGAGTCGTTGATGGTCTTGAACTCGTCCAGGTCGAAGATGATCAGCGAGAGCGGACGCTGGTGGCGTTGGGCGCGGGCGAATTCGCGCTGGACCTCTTCCTCGTACTTCCGCTTGTTGAAGACCTCCGTCAGACCGTCCTTGGCCACGAGCTCGTAGATCGCGAGGTGGTAGGCGCTCTCGACGTCCTGCTCGTGGAGGAATTTGAAGTGGACGGCGGCGGTCTGGAAGCGGTCGCCGCTCCGGAGCACCGTCCGCCCGTGGATGGGCTGGCCGTTCACGTAGGTGCCGTTGGTGCTCCCCAGATCCTCGACGGTGACGACCGGGCCCACGTAGCGCAGGCGCGCGTGCTTGCGGGAGATCGACATGACCTCCGGCAGGCTGATGCCCACGGCGCCGGAGCGCCCGATTTCGAGCGTGGTCCCCGGGGAGAGGCGGAAGCGGGAGCCCAGCCGCTGGCTCTCGGGATGCGCGATCAGGATGATGTCGGCTTCGGATTCGGGCTGCGCGAAGCGCTCGGCCCGCTCTTCGCGGGTCGCGTTCTCGAACGTCTGCGTCATCCCGCTCTCGTGGAGAGACGAGATGTCGATGTCATCGGTGTCGGTGTCGCCGCGGCTCAGGAGGTCGCGGGAATCCGAGCGGTACCGTTCGTCCATGATGCTCCGAGTCGCGTAATAGTCCAAGTTCAGAGTATCACACCGAAAAGCCGAGACAAGGACTGCAAGGACAGCAGGGACTGCAAGGACATTGAAGGCGAGAACAACTCGTTCTTGCTGTCCCTGCTGTCCTTTGGGTCCTTTCTTGCCTCTTACCGCCCGGACAGCATGGCGCGCAGCACGTGACGCGCGACCTCGGGGTTCTCGCGCAGGCGGCGCATGGAGTACGGGTACCAGTCGCGCCCGTAGGGCACGTAGACGCGCAGCCGGTGGCCGGAGGCGATGAGGATGCGGCGCAGCTCTTCGTCCACCCCCAGGAGCATCTGGAACTCGTACTGGTCGCGGTTCAAGCCGTACTTGTCGACCAGGGCCGCAGCCGCGCAGGCGAGGTACTCGTCGTGCGTGGCGATCCCGGTGTAGATCCCCCGGGCGAGGAGCTTCTCGAGCGCCATGACGTAGTTGGCGCGCACGGTGTCGAACCCCTTCCAGGCGACCTTCCGGGGCTCGACGTAGATCCCCTTGCAGAGCCTTACGCTCGCCCCCTTTTCGGGGAGGTTGTCGATGTCCGCAAGCGTCCGCCGCATGTAGGCCTGGAAGACCACGCCCAGATTGCCGTAGCGGGGCTGGAGCTCGTGGTAGATGCGCAGCGTCGCATCCGTCGTCGTGTGGTCCTCCATGTCGATGCGGACGAAGTTGCCGTACTTGTGGGCGACCTGGGCGATGCGGTCGACGTTGTCACGGCAGAAACCCTCGTCGATCTTCAAGCCCAGAAGGGTGAGCTTGATCGACACGTTGGCGTCGAGCTTGTCTTTGTCGATGGCGTCGAAGACGCGGACGTACTCCTCGACCGCGGCCAGGGCCTTTTCGCGCTCCTTGACCTCTTCGCCCAGGACGTCGAGAGTCGCCATCGCCCCCTGCGTATTCAGGCTGCGGACGGCGGCCACCGCGTCGTCCAGGGTCTCCCCCGCGACGTAGCGCGACGCGACCCGGCCGACGATGGCCTTGGGGACGAGGGGCATGGTGGAGACCAGCAGGCGGTTGAACGCACTCATCTCAGCCCCTCTCGTCCAAGCGGCTTCATCGTGTCTCGGCTCTCTCGAATCAGGCGACCGTGGGCTGCTCGGCCGTCGCGGTGACAGGGCGCGGATCGTCCACCACCCAGCGGACCGACTTCGAGCAGGGGCAGGCCCCGCCGACGCGGCGCAGGGACGGCATCTTGCCGGCGGCCTCTTCCGGCTTCATCTTCCCTTCCGCGACCTGGGTGAGCGCCTCCACGTAGTCCTTGAAGTCCCGGCTCGCGAGGTAGGCCTCGGGCAGGTGCCGGATCAGGTGCTTCAGGTACTCGGGGACCGCGGTGAAGGTCTCGCCGTCCACCCCGATCATGGAGAAGGAAGGGACGCCCCGGCGGCGGAAGAAGTCGGCGTGCGGCATGTGGAGGAGGTCCTCCCGCCGGACGCCGTCGACGGTCTCGCCGGCCAGGATGCGGTCGAGGACGGACTCGGACTCGCCGTGCGTCAGGTTCTCGCTGCGCGCCCGCAGGTAGCGCAGGTTCAGGTCGCGGACGAGCTTCGTGACCTCGTCGTAGAACTGGCGCTGGGCCTCGGCGTTCTTCATGGGTTTGAGGCCATAGCGGACGTTCGTGCCGCCGCCGCGCTCGTCGCCGAACATCTCGAGGCCGCGGGGGAGCCACTTGTTGATCGCCTTCTGGAGCACCTCGACGGTGACGAAGGCCTGGCCCCGGGCCGCGCCGGTCATGAAGCGGCGCATGGGGACAACGCCGGCCGCCAGGTGGAACGCCTCCTCGCGGAGCATCTGCGGCATGCTCTCGGCCATCGGCTGGTAGGCCGAGATCTTCTGCATGGCGAGCTGGTACTTGCCGACCCGGTCGATCAGGGCGCAGAAGACGACGTTGTCGACGAAGGAGTCGAAGTCGATGTTGAAGGCGCCCAGGAGGTGGGAGCCGGTGTTCATCGACAGGATGTCCTCGATCATGTCGGCCGGGGACTCCTTGGAGACGGAGCTCCAGTCGTCCTCGACCAGGAGGTGGAGCATCTGGTAGCCGTGGCGCAGCTCTTCGGCCATCATGCGGAGGATCCAGAACTGCTCTTCCTCTTCCTGGGCGCGGGCGAGCGTCAGGCGGTGCTGCTGGATGGAGCCGAACTCGGTGGAGGCCTGGGCGCGGATGGCGCCGAAGAGGTGGTGGGACTGCTCGGGGAGCATGTCGGCCGCCTTGGTGAACTTGGGTTTCCCTTTCATGTCCCCGCACTCGATCTCGGTGCACATGCCCATCTCGCGGAAGGCGCAGAGCTGGAACTTGGGCTCGTTGGGGAAGTGCTTCTCCCAGTTCTCCATCAGGAAGTCGTAGTCGGGGAGATACGTGTCCCTCCACCGGACCACGGCATCGTGGAAATGCTTCGGAATCGTGGTGGTCCTCGTGCTCATCGCTCTCGATCTCCTGCCGGGTAGACTGCCATCAAAGGGGCCGGACGAATGCGCGCTGGTTCGCGGGCTCGAAGCCGACGGAGCGGAAGAACTCCAGGAGCTCCGCCGCCTGGTCGTCGACGAGGGTGCGGACACTGTGTGCCCCTTGCCTCCGGAAGTGCTCCAGCATGGACTCGGCCATCCGCCGGCCGAGCGCTTTTCCGCGGTGAGCCGGATCGACGCCCAGGACCTCGATCCATCCCGTGGGCTCTTCCAGGCCGAACTCGCCCGAGCGGACTTCGCCGAGCATGAACCCGACGACCTTGCCGTCCACCTCGGCCGCGACCGACGCCTCCGGGTCCCGCCGCAGGTAATAACCGATTCGCCGCTCCCAAACTTCCGGCCGGTACTTGCCGCTGATCTTTTCGTCGATACTGACGATGGCGCTGATGTCCAGCTCATCGACGGTCCGGATGCGCAGGCCGGGGGCGGTTTCGGTCATCTCGTCTCGCTTGTCTGAAGAACGCTTGTGTGAAGAAAGTTCGGGGGAGCGGGCGCCACGAGGCACCTTGTGCGCTCCGTCACAAGGTGCATTCTAATGGTACCCGGACCCGGCGCCAAGGGGCTCGCCTCAGTAGGAGGGGACGAACACGGACGAGCACGGACGGACACGGACCCAAGGACGGCTCTCCGGCGGTTGTCCGTGTCGGTCCGTGTTTGTCCCGTGTTTGTCCGTGTTCTTCCCCTACCGCCCGACCGGCCTCTCCCCCCGCTCGACCTTCGGGTCCTTCTGGGCCGCCACCCAGGTCTTGACGTTGGCCTCCAGGAGGTCGAGCGGCACGGAGCCGTTGCCCAGGACCTGGTCGTGGAAGGCGCGGACGTCGAAGCGGTCTCCCAGCTCCTTTTGCGCGTAGGCGCGCAGCTCCTTGATCTTGAGCTCGCCGATCTTGTAGGCGAGCGCCTGGCCCGGCCAGACGATGTAGCGGTCGATCTCGACCACGATGTCGTGCTCGGCCTTGCCGGCGTTGGCCTTGAAATAGTCGATCGCCTGCTGGCGGGTCCAGCCCATGGAGTGCATGCCGGTGTCCACCACGAGGCGGACGGCCCGCCACATCTCGTAGGTGAGCTGGCCGAACTTCGCGTACGGGTCCTGGTAGAAGCCCATCTCCCCGCCCAGGCTCTCGGCGTAGAGGCCCCAGCCTTCGACGAAGGCCGTGTAGTCGTCGTACTTGCGCCACTCGGGGACGTCCTCGAGCTCCTGGGCGAGGGCGAGTTGCAGGTGGTGGCCCGGCACGGCCTCGTGGAGCGTCAGCGCCTCCATCTCCCACTTGGGGCGGGACTTGAGGTCATACGTGTTGGCATTGAAGTAGCCAGGCCGGCCGGCTTCGAGCGAGCCCTGCTCGTAGTAGGCCGTGGTCTGCGACTTCTCGGCATAGGCCGGCACGGCGATCACGCCGTAGGGCTGGCGCGGCAGCTTGCCGAAGAGCTTCACGAGCTCGGGGTCCGCGCGCTTGGCGATGTCCCGGTAGCCCGCGAGGAGCTCCTCGGGCTTGTCGTAGAAGAACTGCGGGTCGGTCCGCAGGAAGGTGAGGAACTCCTCGAAGGTGCCTTTGAAGCCGGTGCTCGCGACGACCTTGTCCATCTCCCCCCGGATGCGCTTGACCTCGGAGAGGCCGATCTCGTGGATCTGCTGCGGCGTGAGGTCGGTCGTGGTCATGTTCTGGACGTTGTAGGCATACCAGGCTTGCCCGTCCGGCAGGGCGCTCATGGCGATCGATTCGCGGGCGCCCGGCACGTAGGTCTTTTCAAGGTACTCGTGGAGCTTGCGGAGGGCGGGGACCACCTGCCCGGTGAACGCCTGGGCCGCCTCCCGCTTCAAACGCTCCTGCTCGGCGGGCGGGACGGTGTCCGGGAACTTCTGGAAAGCCCGGAGCAGCGGGCTCTTCATCGGATCGTCCACGAGGAGGTTCCGCACCTGGGAGGGAACGTCGCGCAGCGTGACCTTGGGCGGGGTGACTCCGCTCTTCAATCCCTTGTCCAGAAGCGCCATCGTCTGGTCGATCACCCGGGGGATGCCCTTCAGGCGGGCGACGATGTTCTCGTAGTCCTCGACGTTTCTGGCCGGCATGACCGAGAGGAGCTGCGGGATCCCCTGCTGCAGGCCGCCCACCTGGTTGATCACGAGAAGCTCGCCGGGGAACTTCGAGCCTTCGATCCCGCGCTCCATCCGCCGCCGGGCGAGGTCGTAGTTGACCTGCTCGGCCGGGGAGAGCTTCGAGCGGTCGATCGACTGCAGGGCGGCCAGGATCTTGCGGTTGGCCGCCTCGCCGAATTCGATCGATTCGAAGCTCGCATCGGACCAGCGGTCATTGAGGCCCGGGTAGCCGGTGAAGGTGGCGAACTCGGGCGAGGCGTGCATGACAAAGTCCCAGGTCAGGTCGAACAGCTTCTGCAGCCGCTCGCTCTCGCTCCCCTCACCCCTGGTGGCGGGGAACTGCTCGAACTTCCGGGCATATTCGACGAGCTCGGGGTGGATCGCCGCGGAGGCGGCGCTCGCCGCGAGCAGCAGGGCGCAAAACAGCAGGGTGAGTCTTCTCATGGGCAAGATTCTCCTTCGGCGGATATACGCCGGGGCCGGGCGGAAGGTTTACTGCCGCCCCCCGAACGTCACCTCCACGGTAACCCGCCCGCCCTCGCGCTCGACGACGGCCGTGGCCTTCTCG
Source organism: Thermoanaerobaculia bacterium (assembly GCA_035462575.1). Lineage (GTDB taxonomy): Bacteria > Acidobacteriota > Thermoanaerobaculia > Multivoradales > UBA5704 > DATARR01. The sequence continues at coordinate 10,228 of DATHUD010000403.1, forward strand.
CCGGGCTTCACCTTGCGAAGGACGAACATCATGTCGTTGATGTCGCGGACGGGGGTGCCGGCGAGCTCGACCAGGAGGTCGCCCCGGCGCAGGCCGGCCTTCTCGGCGGCGCTGCCCGGCCGGACGCCGGCCAAAAGCACGCCGGGGCGGCCGTCTCCCGCGTAGTCGGGCACGGTGCCCAGCGAGGCGCCGAACGAGCGCGAGTCGCCCGTGGTGACGGGCGCGGGGGCGTTCTTGTAGGACAGCTTGCCGGGGCGGTCCGCGAGCTCCCGGGCGAGGCCGGCCACGAGGCCGGCGATGCGGGCGCCCCCCGCGGCGTTGATGGCCGGGGTGTCGTCCGACGGCTTGTGGTAGTCCGAGTGGACGCCGGTGAAGAAGTGGAGCACCGGCACGCCCGCCGCGTAGAAGGGGCTGTGGTCGGAGGGGCCGTAGCCGTCGCCCGAGAGCGTGCAGCCCAAAAGCGCCCGGTCGCAGGCGGGCTTCACGATCTCCTTCCACTCCTCCGCCGACTCGCCGCCCAGGACCGTGACGAGGTTCCCCCGCAGGCGCCCGACCATGTCCATGTTGAGCATGGCGACGAGGTCCGCGGTCCGGAGCCCCTCGGGCGGATGGCGGGTGAAGGCGGTCGAGCCGAGGACGCCGACCTCTTCGCCCGAGAAGGCGACGAGCCAGACGTCCCGCCGCAGCCTGTCCCGCTGCCCGGCGAGCTCGCGGGCCACCTCCAGGAGGGCGGCGGTGCCGGAGGCGTTGTCGTCCGCCCCGTTGTGGATCTCGCGGGAGTCGGGCTCGAACGAGCTCGCGCCGCCCTTTCCCAGGTGGTCGTAGTGGGCGCCCACGAGCACGGCGCCCGGCAGACGGTCGGCCGCTCCGGCGCGGACCACGCCGACGACGTTGACGGCCGGCCGCGTGCGGTGCTCCAGATCGATCTTCAGGATGGCCCGGTGGCTCCCCTCGAACAGCCGGGCCCCGGCCTCGCGCTTCAACGCCACCGCCGGGATCCCCGCGTCCCCTCCCGATCCCACGACCGACGAGACGGTGAGCGCCGGCAGCGGAGACTCAGGCTGCGAGGCTCCGTTTTCTCCTTCGGGAAGGTCGACCACGATCAGCCCCACGGCGCCGTGCTCCCGGGCGTTGAACGCCTTGTAGCGCAGATCGCCGTAGCGCTGCTCGGCCTCCTTCTTCTCGAAGGGGCCGCCCGCGGGGACGAAGCGGCGGACGACGACGATCTTCCCCTGGGCGTCCACGTCCTTGTAGTCGTCGATCCCGAGCTCGGAGGAGGTGATGCCGTAGCCCGCGGCCACGACCTCTCCCGAGACCTCGGCATTGGCCGAGAAGGCGAGCGGCCGGACGTCTTCGCGGGCGAGGGGCTTGCCGTCGAGCGAAACGGCGGTGCGCGGCCGGACTTCGACGGCGACCGGCACGTCGAAGCTCTGGAACCAGCCCCCCTGGTCTCCGCCGGGGGCGAGGCCCAGGGACTCGAACCGTTGCGCGAGCCAGCGGGAGGCCTCCTCCAGCCCCTTGGTGCCGATCCCCCGGCCCTCGCGGGCGTCGTCCGCGAGCCAGCGGACGTCGTCTCCGAAGCGGTCCGCGGCGGCGGCCTCGGCCGGGGTGGGCGGATTCAAGGGGCGGTCCACCCAGCGGGCCACGAACACGTTGGTCTCCCCTTCCTTCCCCTGGTTCCGGTTGGAGGCGAAGGCGAGGAGCGAGCCGTCCGGCGAGAAGAGAGGGAAGCCGTCGAATCCGGGGCTCCAGGTGAGACGCTCGAGGCCCGCGCCGTCGATCCCCACGGCCCAGATCTCGAACTCCCTCCCCTTGGGGTCGCCGTAGTTGGAGGAGAAGACGATGCGGTCGCCCGAGGGGGAGAACGAGGGGGCGAAGGAGGCGGCGTCCAGATAGGTGATCTGCCGGGCCTCCTCGCCGTCGGCGTCGGCCACCCAGATCTCGAGCTTGCCGGGGCGGACGAGCCCGCGGGCGAGGAGGCCCCGGTAGTCGTCGAGCTCCGTCCCCTCCTTCGGGCGCGAGGCGCGCCAGACGATCTTCGAGCAGTCCGGGGAGAAGAACGCGCCGCCGTCGTAGCCGGGGGCGTCGGTCAGCCGCTCGACGTTCTTGCCGTCCGCGTCCATCCGGTAGAGCTCCAGGTCGCCGTCTCGCGTCGAGGTGAAGAGAAGGGAGCCGTCCTTGGCGCAGACGGTCGTCTCGGCGTCGTAGGCGTCGTTGTCGGTCAGGCGGACGGGGTCGGAGCCGTCGGGCTTCACGCTCCAGATCTCGAAGGCGGGGTCGATCGGCCAGACGTACCCCTGCGAGCGGTCCGGGGGCGGCGGGCAGGCGTCGCCCTTGTGGTGGGTGGACGAGTAGACGATCCGGCGGCCGTCGGCCGTGAAGTAGGAGCAGGTGGTGCGCCCCTTGCCGGTCGAGACGAGGACGGGCGCGCCCGAGCCGTCGGCCTTGGCGCGGAAGATCTGGTCGCAGGCGTAGGGCGGCCGGGTGGATTGGAAGACGAGCTCCCGGCCGTCCGGCGACCAGTAGGCCTCGGCGTTCTCCCCGCCGCGGGTGAGCTGGCGGAGATCGGCGAGATGAACCTCCCGCGGGTCGGTCGCGGGCTCCTGGGCCGGCACCGGGCCTGCGGAGAGAGAGACAGCGAGCGAGACGGCGAAAAGAAGCGGCAGAATTCGTACGTTCATGATCCCCTCGTGGACAGCCTGATATCCTGCGTCAGGTCCGAAGAGTCTGGCACAACCCCGGGTCCCAAGGCCCGGGAGGAGGGTCGACCTGTTCCGGCCTTCCGGGCGATTCCCCGGGTGGGGAGAAAATCGAGGAAGAATAAGCCTTTTGGGGGGAATTTCCCGGCCCGTCCCCAAGTTGACGTTCCAAGCGCGAGACACAGCCCCCGTTTTCCGGCATGATATTACGCTGCCGATGACGCCCGGAGCTGGACCCACCACGAGGCGCCCCGGGCCGCACAGAACGAAGTGGAGACCACATGAGCGATCAGGACAACCAGGAAAACAAGGACTTCGCCCAGGTCCTGGCGGAGTTCGAGCAGGAAGCCCCGGCCACGAGCGAGGGCCCGACCGTCGGAGAGAAGGTCAGCGGCCACATCTTGTCGATCGGTGAGGAGTCGGTGTTCGTCGATCTCGGAGCGAAGTCCGAGGGGACGATCCCGGTCGCCGAGCTCAAGGACGCCGAGGGCAATGTGACCGTCAACGTCGGCGACACGATCGAGGCGACGGTCACCGGGACCAATCCGGAGAGCGGGGCCATCGAGCTCCGCAAGAAGGCCGGAGGCAAGGGCAAGAAGGCGGCCGAGGTCGTCCCCGAGATCCGGCAGGCGTTCGAGAACGGCCTGCCCCTCGAAGGCACGGTCACCGGCCTCAACAAGGGCGGCGCCGAGGTGCAGGTCTACGGCATGCGGGCCTTCTGCCCGCTGTCGCAGCTCGACCTGCGCTACGTGGCCGACCCGCAGCAGTACGTGGGCCAGAAGCTCACGTTCAAGGTCGCCCGCCTCGAAGAGGGCAACCGCGGAGGCCGGGGGCCGAACATCGTGCTCTCCCGCCGCGCGCTCCTCGAGGAGGAGCAGCAGACCCGCGCCACCGAGACCCGGGAGAAGCTCCAGATCGGCGCGATCCTGAAGGGCAAGGTCACCTCTCTCACCACCTACGGCGCCTTCATCGATTTAGGCGGAATCGAGGGGATGCTGCACGTCTCCGAGATCGGCCACGCCCGCACTTCGCACCCGCAGGACGTCCTCTCGATCGGCGAGGAGGTCGAGGTGCAGGTGATCAAGATCGAGAAGGGCAAGGACGAGAAGCGCCCCGAGCGGATCTCGCTGTCGCGGCGCTCGCTCGAGCGCGACCCCTGGAGGGACGCGGCCGAGCGCTTCACCGAGGGGACCGTGGTCACCGGCCGGGTGATGCGGCTCGAGACGTTCGGCGCCTTCGTCGAGATCGCGCCGGGTGTCGAAGGGCTCGTCCACATCAGCGAGATGGGCGCCGGAAGGCGTCTGAACCACGCTCGCGATGCGGTGCAGCTCGGCCAGGACGTGCCGGTCAAGGTGCTCGGCGTGGATACGGCCAAGCGCCGGATCTCGCTCTCGATCTCCGCGGCCCAGGGGGGCGGCGGAGGCGGGCGGGGTGACCGCGACTACGACGAGTACCGGGACCGGGACCGGAATCGGGACCGGGAAGAAGAGACGGCGGGGGCCCGCTCGGGCGGCGGCTCGCCTTCCGGCTCGGGCTTCGGCTCGCTGGGCGACTTCTTCAAGAACTCGAAGCGGGGCCGCTAGAGGCAGGGGGCGGCCCGCGCCGCCCCCCCGGGCCTCCCGTCTCACTTCGCGCGCTTGGGCCTGGCGGTGACCTTGAGGGTCATCTTGCCGCTGCCGTCCGACATCTCCCAGCCGCACCCCAACGAGAGGCAGACCGTGTCGAGCGCCTGGCGGACCGGCGTCTTCTCGAGCTCCAGGCTGACCTTGCCCGTGATCGCGGGGTCCAGGGAAACCTCGACACCCATGATCTGGCCGAAGGTCGTCAAGAGCTCCCGGGCATCGGCCTTCGTGACCTTGAGGTCGATCGCGGAGTCGAGAGCCTCCCGGATCACCGGGGCCGGCTTGTCCGTGGACGTGGAAGTCACCCGGAGCTCCTTGTCCTCGAGCTCCCAGCGGCAGCCGATGCTCTCGCAGACCGCGTCGAGCAGGGTCCGCACCCGGACCTTCTGAAGGGTCACCGTCACCTTCCCCGTGACCCCCGGATCCACGACCACCTCAACTCCCATCATCTGGCCGAAAGCGCGGAAGGTCTCCTCCGGCTCCGCATCGACGAGGGACAGGTTGACCCGCTCGTCCAGAGGATTCCCCGCGGCGAGGGCGGCCCCCGTGCCGAGAAGCCCGGCCAGGACACAGACAGCGGCGCTTCGCTTCCAAACGTTTCTCTTCATTTCTCACCTCCGTAAGTCACGATCAGGATTCCGGACGAGGAGCCCCGCTCCGTCTCCCCGGACCGGAGGAGCCAGCCTCCCCCTTCCGCAGAGCGGACGATCAGGATGTCCCCGGCGTTTTCGATCTTGAGGGTCGCCTCGCCCTGCACGGGCGGCCGGAGCGGCCAGAGCAGGAGAGCCGCCGCGGCCACGAGCGCCGACACCACGGCCGCGGCCGCGAGCCGCGGGGGGCCGGACCGGACCGGGCGCGCTCCGGAGAGTGCGGCCCGCGCGATCCGCGCGGCCGTCTCCGGCCGGGGCTCCAGGGCCTCTCTCAGTCGCTCGCCGAGAGGGTCTCGCGAGCCTTGGCGTCGGTCCATTCTTTCCATTCCTTCGGGTCCTCCACGAGTTGCTGCAAGCGTTGCCGTGCCCGGTGCACCCGCATCTTCAAAGCCGAGAGCGAAATCGCGAGGACGCGGGCGGCCTCGCCGTGCCCCAGTTCCCCCACGGTCACGAGCAGGAGCGCCTCCCGGTCCCGGGCGGAGAGCTTCTTCAAGGCCGCGAGCATCCGGGCGAAGTCTGTCCGGGAGACGGCCCGCTCCTCGGGGCCGGGCTCTCTGCTCTCCCGGTCGAACAGCACGGCCAGGGGGAAGAGCAGGCGGCGCTTGAAGCCCTCCCGCCGGGCGCGGCGACGAGCGATGACGAAGGCGAAGGCCGCCGGGCAGTCGGGCGGTCCGTGGCGGCGCCACCGCTGGACGAGGGCCGCCAACGCCTCCTGGGCAACCTCCTCGGCCAGCGACGGATCGCCCGTGCGCCCCAGGGCGTAGCGCAACAGTTGCGGCGCCAGCTCTTCGACCACGATTTCGAGCTCCATGCCCAGATGTACCTCGACTCCCCATTGGGTCACACACGGGGTGAGAAAAACCGTCCGTTCGTGTTACTCTAGGTGTGTCAAAATCTGCCGTGTGCCGTAAAGTAGCAGTGTCACAGGCTCATGGGGCCCCTCGCTTTGGATGGAGTTGCCGATGCCGCCCATGATCAGTCGCCGTGTCTTCCGTCTGTCCCGCCCCGCCGCGGTGCTGTCGCTCCTCGCCCTGTCCGGTCTCACCGCAGGACCGGCCGTCGAATCCCAGAGCCTCGTGGGCTCGCGGGACTCCATGCTCCGGCAGAGCTACCGCGCCCGAGAGCACGACTTCACGTACTTGAAAACCAGTAGCCAGGTCCGTGAGTTCGCGCGGCGGGGGTTGCTCGTCCGGCTGTCCGGAAGCTCGGACTACCGGCTGGCGTCCGTCTCCTTCCCCTACGCCCGGCCCGAGGTGAAGGTCTTCATCGAGCGGCTGTCGGACCAGTACCGCGCGGCCTGCGGCGAGCGGCTGGTCGTCACCAGCCTCACCCGGCCGACCACGCGCCAGCCCCCGAACGCCTCGCACCTGTCCGTCCACCCCACGGGGATGGCGGTCGACCTGCGCCGGAGCAACCGCTCCTCGTGCCGCGAGTGGTTGGAGAGCACCCTTCTCCTCCTCGAAGAGAAGGACGTGCTGGAGGCCACCCGGGAGCACCACCCTCCCCACTATCACGTCACGGTGTTCCCGGCCCCCTACATGCAGTACCTGGCCGCGAAAGGCGTGAGCCCGGAGACCCGCACCTCCTCGGGCAAGAAGACCTCCCGCAAGGGAGAGATCGCCGTGGCCTCGAGCAAGAAGACCTACCGCGTAGGCCGGGGCGACAGCCTGTGGACGATCGCCCAGCGCCATGGCACCAGCGTCACCGAGATCAAGCGCGCCAACGGGATCAGCTCCTCCCGCCTGAAGCCGGGGCAGGTGCTCGCGATCCCGACCGCCCGCTAGGCCCGCTCCCTTTCCTCCAACGACCCCTCTCCCCGCCGGTTGGCGGGGAGGGTGGGATTTCCGAGCCTTTTCAGGTCGTCCGGATGGGAAACCAGGATCGGAGAAGGTTGCAGAGGAGGCGGTGGAAGCTCTCGTCCGGAAACGCTCCAGGCTCACCCATTTCGCCGGTCGACCGTTTCCAATCCTTCAAATTGGGGTGCTCGCTTCCCCGCACGATATCCGTAGCACCCTTGCCGTCCTGGGCGAAGCAGAGGACCTGCTCCGGCTCCGCCATGGCGAGAAAGACGGGAGAGTGG
>DATHUD010000404.1:0-2290 GCA_035462575.1 Thermoanaerobaculia bacterium
TACGGGCCTCCCCCCGTTCGGGGGAGCGGCCGCCCCGAATAGGGGGAGGGCCGTACCCACTCGGGGGAGCCGTCCCCCAACTCGGGGCGAGGCTCGCCCCCAATGGGGGGAGGCCTGTACCCGTTGGGGGCGACGTCTCCCCCGTTCGGGGGAAGCCCCGTACCCGCTCGGGGCGAACGTCGCCCTCCTCGGCGGACGCACTCCCCGAAGCGGGGCAGGCTCCGCCCCGGAAGTTCCCGTTTCTGCGACACTGGAGGCACTTGGTCATCCGAGTGCTGATTCTCTCGCGGTCACCGGAGCCGTATCGGCTCCGGCTCGCGCCGCGGTTCAAAGGAGATGGAGATGTCTCAGAAGATTCGGCGCAGCCTTGCCGTGGCCAGCCTGGGGGTGGCTCTCTTCCTGGTGGCCCCGGTCCCGTCCGAGGCGGCGGGATGGGGAGAGTTGGGCATGGGGTCCCTCTTCGAGCGGGCCTGGAGATGGATGGATATTTTTGTACCTGGAAGACCGGATTCGTCTCGGGAGAAGCTGGGACACGGTATTGATCCAAACGGCCAGCCGACGGCCGACTCCACCCCGCCGAGCGACCAGGGGGTGATGATCGATCCGGATGGTTTGAGGTAGAGGCGGGGTCCGTTCCTCCTGCGCAGGGCAGGGCTTTGCTCCCGCCCTGCGTCCCGGTCATTCACATCAGGTATTAATGCTCTTCTTGAATGGAGATTCCGCTCGGACTGTGGGAAAATGACGATCCCAAAGGAGGATCGCTGCCTTGGACGACCATCTCACCCCGGCGGAGCTGGAAAGCCTGGCCTGTGGCCGGATCTCTCCGGAGCGGGCCCGCTCGCTCATCACACACCTCCTCCGCGGCTGCGAGCCTTGCCGTGCCGCAGTGACTCCGGAGCTTCGGGCCCTTCTCTCGCGGCAGGCGGAGCCCGGGATGGAGGGCGAGGTCGTGCTGTCTCCGGAGCTCGACGCGGCGTACGACCTCGCGATCGACCGGGCGTTCGCCGCGGCGCTGCGCCGGGAGACCACGCTGGCGAAGGTGGCGTCTCTCAACGGGAGGGAAGCGGCGGTGGCCTGGATCGAGGCGGCGGGGCTGGAGGCTCTTCCGGACGCTCCCCCGCACATCGACCGCTTCTCTCTGATCGAGGCCATTCTCGAGAAGAGCTGGGGGCTCCGCTACGAGAGCCCGGCCGCGATGGTGCGGCTCGCGGCGACCGCCCATGCGCTGGCCGGGAGGCTGAGCCCGGAGCGGTACGGCGCCGGGAGGATCGGGGATCTCCGGTTCCGCGCCCTGACGGAGCTGGGCAACGCCTACCGCGTGGCGGATGAGCTGGACAAGGCGCAGGCGGCCCTGGGCGAGGCCGCGCCCGTTCTGCAAGGTGACGTGGACCCTTTCTCGGCCGCCCGGTACTACAACGTGCTGGCCTCGGTCTATGGGGACCGCCGGATGTTCGAGCTCGCCGGAGCGGCGCTGGACGTCGCCCACGCTTCCTACCGCAGCCTGGGGGACGATCACCTCGCCGGCCGCGCCTTGATCAAGAAGGGCATCTACACCGGCTACGCGGGGGAGTCCGAGGAGGCGATCCGCCTGATCCGGGAGGGGCTGGGCCTGATCCGGGAGGATCGCGATCCGGAGGTCCTTTTCCTCGCGCTCCACAACCAGGTCCATCTGCTCATGGAGTGCGGCCGCTACGGGGAGGCCCGGACGGTGCTGTCGGACCTGCGGAGGCGGATGCCCGGCTCGAGAGGCCGCGTCAACGAGGTCAAGGTGCGTTGGTTGGAGGGGCGGATCTGCGCCGCCGCGGGGGATCTCGACCGTGCGGAGCGGATCCTGCTGCAGGTGCGGGGCGATTTCGCGGGAGCCAACCTCCGCTACAAGGCCGCGCTCGCCGGGCTGGAGCTGGGGGCGGTGCGGCTCCGGCAGGGGCGTTTCGACGAGTCGCAGGAGGTCGTGATGGAGGCGGCGGACGTGTTCGCCGCGCTCGGGATCCGTCGCGAGGCCCTGAGGGCGGTGGCGCTGCTGCGCCGGGCGTTCGAGACGAGGCTCGCGACGGTCGCCCTGCTCGAGTCGGTGGCCGATTTCCTGCGCCGCGCCGAGCACGACTCGGCCGCCCGGTTCCTGCCGCCCGCGGAGTGAGGGCTTAATTCTACTTTGTCAGCGTCCTCAGCTCTGCTGCGCGAGCGGATGTTGAGAAGGAACTTGTCGTGGAAGTTCCTCAGGAGATTGCGGCCGAGCCCCCTACCGGGCCCTCACCACCCCGGCCCTCCTCTCCCAGCCTCCCGTCCACCC
>DATHUD010000405.1:0-10303 GCA_035462575.1 Thermoanaerobaculia bacterium
GGTGGGATTGCGACCGCCTCTTGGTGGTCTCCCGCTCGATTGCGGACATGACGTCGGAATTGACCAGGTTAGGACGGTGGGATTGCGACGGTGAAGAAGCGGTTACGCGTCATGGGGAATTCCCTCCCGTGTCGGAATTGACCAGGTTAGGACGGTGGGATTTGCCGCAGCACGCAAAGAGTGGCGCAGAGGGCGTCCGGAAAGGCCCGAAGGGCCGGCAACATAGAGCCTGGGGCGTCAGCCCCAGGAAACCGGCCCGAACCTGCCTTCAAAGCCCTGAAAGGGCGGTCGCAGACCGCTGGCGAGGGTCTACTGTCGCCCCTGTGGGGCTTCCGGTTTTTGGGGGGCTTCTTCCCTGGGGCTCACGCCCCAGGCTGTATGCTTCCGGCCCTTCGGGCCTCACTGCGAGAGTAGCTAGGAAAAAAGCATGCCAAGCCCGAAAGGGCAATTTTCGAGGGAGGTAACGGCGGAGAACGGAAATGATTGAAGAAAGGCAGGTTATTGGTGCGGAGAGCTGCTCCGCACGGCCCAAATCGGATCCTCGAACAGCCCTCAAAAGGGGGGTAACGGCGGAGGGCCTGTTAAGTGGTTCAGGAGTAAGGGGTTGCTGAGGCGACAGTCGGAATTGACCAGGTTAGGACGGTGGGATTGCGACGCGCGCTGCTGGCGCCAGACCGAGACGTTCGAGATCCCGTCGGAATTGACCAGATCAGGACGGTGGGATTGCGACTCAAAGAGGTCTCGCTCTTCGGCTTTGAGGCTCCCGATCGTCGGAATTGACCAGATTAGGACGGTGGGATTGCGACGTTACGGCAGTCAGCAGGACCGTCTGCTTGCCGGGCTCGTCGGAATTGACCAGGTTGGGACGGTGGGATTGTGACCACACCCCGTCGTTACAGCCCCTCATGCAGGCGCTGTTGGGAGGTCGGAATTGACCAGATTAGGACGGTGGGATTTGCAGCCGTAGCAGAAGATCTCGGCAGGTGGTTTGCCCGCCCCGCAGGGGCACAGGAATAAAGCCTGGCGTTTCAACGCCAGGTAGGCTTCCCCCCCGATTCCCAAAGTCCCGAAGGGACGTAGGCATCCTCCAGGCCTTCAGGCCGTCGCCGCTCGACGGTTCGAGTACATCGGGAACTGTCCCCCTGGCGCTGAAGCGCCAGGACCATGCCTGCGTCCCTTCGGGACTTGTGAAAGAATCGGGGTCTCCGTTCCTGGCGCTGAAGCACCAGGCTTTATTCCTGGGCCCCTTCGGGGCGGGCCAGCCGCCGAGATCTGTGAATGAACGAGCCTTCCGCCTACCTCCTCCCTGTCATCCCCTATCTGCGCCTGCAACTCACCCTGGAGGCGGAGGAGCCGGCGTCGCTGCCGCCGTTTCATGGGTCGATGCTGCGCGGGGCGTTCGGCCATGCGCTGCGGCGGACGGTGTGCGTCATGGGGCCGGAGCAGCCTTGCGCGAGCTGTCTGCTGCGCCATGCGTGCGTCTACACGCGGATCTTCGAGCCCTACGTCGAGGGGGAGCCGCCGCCGTTTTTGCGCGGCATCGATCAGGCGGTGCGTCCTTACGTGTTCGAGCCGATCGATGGGGAGGGCCGCTGGGAGCCGGGGAGTCCGCTCCGCTTCGATCTTCTGCTCTTCGGGCAGGCGGTGGACCTCCAGGCCTATGCGTTCCTGGCGGTCGAGCGGATGGCGCGCTCCGGGCTGGGGAGCCGGCGCGCGCGGTTCCGGCTGGTGCGCGTGGAGGCTTTGGAGGCCGGGGGCTCGACGCGGCAGCTCTTCGCGGCCGGATCGCCGCCCTCGACGGCTCCCGCTCCTCCCGTGGTGCCCCCGGAGTCGGCTCTGCCGGAGGGACCGGTGACGTTGCATCTGGTGACTCCGCTGCGCATCAAGCTGCGGGACCACCTGAACGATCACCCGAGGTTTCGCGATCTGGCCTTCAACATGCTGCGCCGCGTTCTCGAGCTGGCCCACTTCCACGTGCCCGGCGCCGCGATCGATTGGAGCTTCCGCACCCTGCTCGACCGCGCCGACGGCGTGCGGGTGGTTTCGGCGGATCTCCACTGGCACGACTGGGAGCGCTGGAGCCAGCGCCAGCAGACCTCGATGAAGCTCGGCGGCCTCGTGGGGCGGCTCGTGCTCGAAGGCGATCTCGCGCCGTTTACGGCACTGCTCCGGGCGGCCGAGATCGTTCACGTGGGCAAGGGGGCGACGTTCGGGTTGGGGAAGGTGGTGGTGGAGGGAGCCGCTGGGAGCGCCGGGGTCTCGCTGGCCGACTAACGATGGGCGTCCCCCCGCCCGGGGACCTCACCCCGACCCTCTCCCATCGCCCCCCCTTCCTCCGGGAGAGGGCGCCCCCGCCCTTCGCAAACAGCAGACTCCTGACAAAGCAGATCTGGAACGGGAGGTGGTCACAATCTGTGACCACCTCGATCTCCTCACCCCACCGCCTCCAATCTTCCGACGTTCTGAAAGCCGCGCGGCAGCCGGTTTCCCCGGAGGGCCCGGTTGCCCACGAAGGCCTCCCACTCCGAGGGCTTCATGTTGAGGTAGCGCTTGCCGGAATGGACGATCAGATGCGCCCCTTCGAGCAGGATGGCGCAGGCGATCAGGGACTCCTTCTCGCCTTTGGACGGGAGGCTGATGATCTTCACCCCCTTGCCCTTGGGGAGGAGAGGGAGGTCGTTCAACGGGAAGACGAGGAGGCGGCCGCCGTCGGTCGCGGCGGCCAGGCGGCTGTTCTCCAGGGAGTAGATGCGGATCGGCGGGAGGACCTTCGCCTCCGGGGAGACGGAGATGACGGCCTTGCCCGCGCGGTTCCTTGCCTGGAGGTCGCCGAGCTTCGCGATGAAGCCGTAGCCGGTGCTGGTCGCCATCAGATAGAGGTCGTCGTCGTTGCCGATCATGACGCCCACGAAGGAGGCGCCCGGCGGCAGCGTGAGATGGCTCGACAGCGGCTCGCCCTGCCCGCGCGCCGAGGGGAGGGTGTGGGCCGCGAGCGAGTAGGTGCGGCCCGTCGAGTCGAGGAAGACGGCGTATTGATTGCTCCTCCCCCGGGCCGCCATGAAGAACTCGTCCCCGGCCTTGTAGGAGAGCTCCTTGGGATCGAGGTCGTGCCCCTTGCCGGAGCGCACCCAGCCCTTTTCGGAGAGGACGACGGTCACCGGCTCGGTGGGCATCAGGGCCGACTCGTCCATGGCCTTGGCGGCCTCGCGCTCGATGATGGGCGAGCGGCGGACGTCGCCGAACTTCTCGGCGTCGGCGACGAGCTCTTCCTTGACCTTCCGGCGCAGCCGCGCGTCGGAGCTCAGGATCTTTTCGAGTGCGTCGCGCTCCTTCAACAGAGCGTTCTGCTCCCCCCGGATCTCCATCTCCTCGAGCTTGGCCAGATGCCGCAGCTTGAGCTCCAGGATGGCCTCGGCCTGGATGTCGGTGAGGCCGAAGCGTTCCATGAGCCTGGGCTTCGGGCGCTCCTCCGTGCGGATGATGCGGATCACCTCGTCGATGTTCAGGAACGCGGCGAGGTAGCCCTCGAGGATGTGGAGCCGGGCGAGGACCTTGTCGTAGCGGAACTGAAGGCGCCGGCGGACCGTCTCGATGCGGAAGCGGAGCCATTCGGAGAGCAGCTCGCGCAGGTTGAACTGCCGCGGCCGGCCGTCCAGGCCGATCATGGTGAGGTTCACCCGGTAGGTGCGCTCGAGGTCCGTGGTGGCGAAGAGGTGGGCCATCAGGCCGTCCGCGTCCACCCGGTTCGAGCGCGGGGTGATCACGAGGCGGGTCGGGTTTTCGTGATCGGACTCGTCCCGCAGGTCCTCCACCATGGGCAGCTTCTTCGCCTGCATCTGGCCGGCGATCTGAGTGAGGATCTTGCTCCCGGAGACCTGGTAGGGGAGGGCGGTGATGACGATCTCGCCGTCGTCCATCTCCCACGCGGCCCGCATGCGGACCGAGCCCGAGCCCGTCTCGTAGATCTTCCGGAGCTCGGCCGGAGGGCTCACGATCTCGGCGTCGGTCGGGTAGTCGGGCCCCAGGATGTCTTCGTAGAGCAGCTCGTCGGCCGTCTTCGGGTCGTCGAGGAGACGGATGCAGGCGGCGGTCACCTCGCGGACGTTGTGGGGCGGGATGTCCGTCGCCATGCCCACGGCGATGCCGGAGGCGCCGTTCAAGAGCACGTGGGGGAGGCGCGCGGGCAGGAGCTTCGGCTCTTCGAGCGTGCCGTCGAAGTTGGGGCCCCAGTCGACCGTGCCCTGCTCGAGCTCGGAGAGGAGGGTCTGGGAGAACGCCGTCAAGCGCGCCTCGGTGTAGCGCATGGCCGCGAACGACTTGGGGTCGTCCTGCGAGCCCCAGTTGCCCTGGCCGTCGATCAGCGGGTAGCGCAGGCTGAACGACTGGGCCATGAGCACCATCGCCTCGTAGCAGGCGACGTCGCCGTGCGGGTGGTACTTGCCGAGCACGTCGCCCACGGTGCGCGCCGACTTCTTGAACTTGGCGTTGGCCGAGAGCCCCAGCTCGGACATCGCGTAGATGATCCGCCGCTGGACCGGCTTCAAACCGTCTTCGAGATGAGGCAGGGCGCGGTCGAGAATGACGTACATCGAATAGTCGAGATACGCCTTCTCCGTGAACCGGCCGAGCGACATCTGCTCGATCTCGGCAATGGGGATCTGGGGGGCGGAGCCGTTGCCGCCGCCGCGTTTCCTGGAGGAAGTCCTCGCCATCGTTTAAGTCTCCACCTCGGCCCGGTTGCCTACTTCCATCAGCCACTCCTTGCGGTCCCCCGAGCGGGCCTTGGCGAGGAGCATGTCGAGAATCTTTTCCGGCTCGGGCCCGGTGCCGTCCTCGCCGTCCATGACGAGCTGGACGAGGCGGCGGGTCTCCGGGGCCATGGTGGTCTCTCGAAGCTGCAGCGGGTTCATTTCGCCCAGGCCCTTGAAGCGCTGGACGTTCGGCTTGCCCTTTTTCCCCTCGGCTTCGATCCGGTCGAGGATGCCCTTTTTCTCCCGCTCGTCCAGGGCGTAGTAGACCTCCTTGCCCACGTCGATCCGGTAGAGGGGGGGCATTGCCACGTGTACGCGGCCGTCCTCGACGAGGCGCCTGAAGTGGCGGAGGAACAGAGCGCAGAGGAGCGTCGCGATGTGGGCGCCGTCCGAGTCCGCGTCGGCCAGGATGCACACCTTGCCGTAACGCAGGCCCTCCACGTTGTTCGTGCCGGGGTCGACGCCGATGGCGACGGCGATGTCGTGCACCTCCTGAGAGCCCAGAACCTCCGAGGGGTCGACCTCCCAGGTGTTCAGGATCTTGCCGCGCAGCGGGAGGATGGCCTGGAACTCCTTGCTCCGGGCCTGCTTGGCCGAGCCGCCGGCCGAGTCGCCTTCCACGAGGAAGAGCTCGGTCAGGCCCAGGTCCTGGCTCGTGCAGTCCGCGAGCTTGCCCGGGAGCGCCGGGCCGGAGGTGACGGTCTTCCTCTTGACCTTCTTGCCGGCGCGCAGGCGCGTCTGCGCGCTGTCGATCGCGAGGCGCGCGATCCGCTCGGCGTCCGCCGTGTGCTGGTTGAGCCAGAGGGCGAAGGCGTCCTTGGCGACCCCGGCGACGAAGGCGGCGGCCTCGCGGGAGGAGAGGCGCTCCTTGGTCTGGCCGGTGAACTGCGGATCCTTCATCCGCACGGAGAGGACGTAGCAGCAGCGGGCCCAGACGTCCTCGGGGGCGAGCTTCACGCCGCGCGGCAGGAGGTCCCGGAATTCGCAGAACTCGCGGATCGCCTCGGTGAGCCCCGCCCGGAAGCCGTTCACGTGGGTGCCGCCCTGGGGCGTGGGGATCAGGTTCACGTAGCTCTCCGCCACCACGCTCGTGTCGTCTTCCTCCTCGCCGATCCAGGCGACGGCCCAGTCGACCTCCTCGTCCTTGCCCCGGAAGTGGCCGATGAAGGGATCGGCCGGCACGATCTGCGTCTCTTCGAGCTCGTCGATCAGGTAGTCCTTGAGCCCGTCCTCGTAGTACCAGTCCTCGTTCTCCTCGGGGTTCTCCTCGTGGACGAAGCGGATGTGGAGCTTCGGGGAGAGCACCGCCTTGGCGCGGAGGGAGTGCTTGATCTTGGGGATGCTGAACTTGGGCGAGTCGAAGAACTTCGGGTCCGGCCAGAAGCGGACGGTGGTCCCGGTGTTCCTCTGGCCGACGGTGTCCACGACCTTCAAGTCCGAGGTCTTCTGCCCGTCCGCGAAGGCCATGTGGTGGACTTTGCCATCGCGCCTGACCCACACCTCGAGCTTCGAGGACAGGGCGTTGACGACCGAGACGCCCACGCCGTGGAGGCCGCCCGAGAACCGGTAGCTCTTGTCCGAGAACTTGGCGCCCGAGTGGAGGCGGGTCAGGATCACCTCGACCCCCGGCACCTTCTCCCCCTTGTGGATGTCGACCGGCATGCCGCGGCCGTTGTCGGTCACGGAGACGGAGCTGTCCGCGTGGAGGGTGAGCACGATCTCGTTGCAATGGCCGGCGATCGCCTCGTCGGCGGCGTTGTCGATGACCTCCTGGGCGAGGTGGTCGGGCCGGTCCGTGAACGTGTACATGCCGGGGCGCTTGCGCACCGGCTCCAGTCCCGTCAGGACTTCGATGGATGAAGCGTCATAGGCCATAAGCTCAGGTCCAACGGATCTCCGCGGTCGATTCGTCCAACTGGACGGGGATGATACAAGACAAGGGGGTTCCCTCCGATCCGGAGCGGAAAGCCGCGCCGGAGCCTGTCCGGAATTTCTCTCTTGACGCGACAGCGCCAGAGTGATAGCTTAGGCGTTAACTGGGCGTAATTCAAGTGCCCGCCTGTCCGTCCCGTTTCGTTCCGCAACGCTTCAGACTTGAACGATTCCGATTCGAAAAGGAGGAGAAGGATGAACATCCGTCCATTCGCCGCCGCGTTGTCGTTGCTCGCCCTGACCACCGTCCCCGCCATGGCTCAGGACAAGCCCAAGGAGACTCCTCCCCCCGGAATGGATCAGGCCGCCATGGAGGCCATGATGAAGGCCGGGAGCCCGGGGGAGCAGCACAAACACATCGCCCGCTATGCCGGGGACTGGACCTTTGCCGGCAAGATGTGGATGGCCCCCAACCAGCCGCCGACGGAGTCGACCGGCACCATGCACGGCGAGATGATCTTCGGGGGGCGGTACGCCCAAACCATCTGGAAGGGCAACTTCATGGATATGCCCTTCGAAGGCCGGGGCACCAACGGCTACGACAACCTGGCCAAGCAGTATGTCGGTACCTGGATCGACAACATGAGCACGGGGATCATGTACTCGACTGGCACCTGCGATGCGAGCGGCATGAGGTGCGAGGACAAGGGCGAGTATATGGACCCGATGACCGGGCAGAAGTCCTACATGCGCTCGGTGATCACCTGGACGGGCGACAAGAGCTTCAAGATGGAGTCGTACGGTCCGGGACCTGATGGCAAGGAGATGAAGAACATGGAGATGGTGGTGACGAAGAAGTAGGTCGTCGCCCCTCGGGCGTAATGCAAGAAGCCGCCTGCCGGTCCCTGTTTCGCTCAGCAACGCTTCAGACTTGAAAAGGAGGAGAAGGATGAACATCCGTCCATTCGTCGCCGCGTTGTCGTTGCTCGCTCTGACCACCGTCCCCGCCATGGCTCAGGACAAGCCCAAGGAGACTCCTCCTCCCGGAATGGATCAGGCCGCCATGGAGGCCATGATGAAGGCCATGACCCCCGGGGAGAACCACAAGCACATCGCCCGCTATGCCGGCGACTGGACCTTCACCAACAAGATGTGGATGGACCCGAGCCAGCCGCCCGCGGAGTCCTCCGGCACCATGCACGGCGAGACGATCCTGGATGGGCGCTATGTCCAGGCCACCTGGAAGGGCAATATGATGGGGACGCCCTTCGAAGGCCGGGGCACCCACGGCTATGACAACCTGTCCAAGCAGTACGTCAGCACCTGGATCGACAACATGGCGACAGGAATCATGTACTCGACGGGCACCTGTGACGCTGCCGGCAAGAGGTGCGAGGACAAGGGGGACATGATGGACCCGATGACGGGCCAGAAGTCCTACATGCGCACGGTCACCACCTGGACGAGCGACAAGAGCTTCACGATGGAGATGTACGGGCCGGGGCCCTCGGGCCAGGAGGTGAAGATGATGGAGTTTGTGGTGACGAAGAAGTAGGCGTCATCCCTCCTCCCCGAGATCGAAGGCCCGGGCCAGCGAGTCCGTGACCGCTAGGCCGGCCAGGGTGGGCGCCAGGCGCTCTCCTTCGATCGCGAGGAGCCCCTCCCGAACGAGCCGCTCTACGAGCGGCTCGTTGTGTTTCCGGAGATCCACTCCGTAGCGCTCCCGGAACCGTTCGGCATCGATTCCGTCGACGGTCCGCAGGCCCAGCATCAGAGCCTCCAGAGCCAGATCCTGCCTCGTCAACTCCTCCTCTCCCGCGACCGGCCGTTCCCCGGTCTCGATCCTCTTCTCATAAGGGCCGGTCTTCCTCTCGTTCCAGAAGCGCCGGGTGCCGGAGAAGGAGTGGGCCGAGGGGCCGAGGCCGAGATAGGGGACGTGGTGCCAGTACTTCTGGTTGTGGCGCGAGCGGTGCTCGGGCGAGCGGGCGAAGTTCGAGACCTCGTAGCCGGGGATTCCGTGGTCCCGAAGGAAGGCGTGGGTGAAAAGGAAGAGCTCTCCCTGGGATTCCTCGGGAAGCTCCGTCATCTTCCCCCGGGCGAGGCGGAAGCCGAAGGGGGTCCCCTCGTGGATGGTGAGCTGGTAGCAGGAGAGGTGATCCGGCTCCAAAGCGACCGCCTGTTCGAGCGTCCGCCGCCAGTCGTCGAGGGATTGATTGGGAAGCCCGTAGATCAGATCGATCGAAACCGTATCGAAGCCCGCCGCGCGGGCGATCTCGACGCTCCGCCGTGCCTCCTCCGAAGTGTGCCGGCGGCCGAGGAAGCGCAGGGCGTCCGCGTCGAACGACTGGATGCCGAGGGAGAGAAAGCGGACGCCGAGATCCCGCCAGGCTCGGACGCTTTCTTGCGTCACGTCTTCCGGGTTGGCCTCGAAGAAGACCCAGGCGTCCTCTGTGATCGAAAGGTTTTCCCGGGCAGAAGCGAGGATGCGGGCGACATCTCCCGGCGTGAGCGCCGAGGGAGTCCCTCCGCCGAAATAGATCGTATCGATCGATTCGAAGGCAGAAGCGTCGCCCTTCCAGAGACCGATCTCGGAGATCAGATGGTCGACGAACCGAGCCCGGCGTTCGGGTCCGCCCGTCAGGACCGCGAAGTCGCAGTAGGGGCAGATCGCGGAGCAGAAGGGGATGTGGAGATAGAGGCCGGGGTTCGAGGATGTCAGAGGGGTTGTCAGATCCGATCCTTCCAATATCCTGACCGCCGGCTCTGGTGTGCCACGGCCACGACGAGGAGACGATCTCCTTCCAGCCGATAAACAACGTCGTAAGGAAAGCTCCGCAGGCCCGCGACACGCATTCGCTTCGAGGTGCGTTTTCCAGATTCAGGATAACGGCCGAGCCTTTCCATCAGGCTCAGGAAATCTGCAAGGAAGCGGTCGCCGAGCCCCGGGGATTCCTGGTTATAGTATTTAGTAGAAGTCAACAATTCCTGTTCGGCGGGCACAAGGAATGTAAAAGGTCTCATCGCTGAAGTGCTGCACGAATTCTCCGGATCGCCTCCTCTCCGGGGACTTCCTGCACCTTTCCGTCAAGGAAATCCTGGTAGCGGCGTTCCGCCTCTTCCGCCCACAGGCGCTCAGTCTCGCGAGATTCCCCTTCGTCGTCGACGCTCCGAATGAGGCTGTACGCGAGCTCCAGTCTCTCGTCATGGGATAGCTTCAGGGCTTCAAGCTGGACCTCTTTGAGCTTCATCGGGGCCTCCTCTGCCAGGAGCTCTGAGTAGACCTCCTCAGCAGGAATCAATTCGGCCTTTCCGTCCTGAATCGCCTTGTAGCGTCGTTTGACGTCTTCCAAGGTATTCCACTCATCCAATGACATGATCTTTTCCTCCCGGCACGAGTCTATCATGCCGGGAGGTTACGCCACCACCGCCCCCCTCGCCCCCTCTCCGTACTCCTTCATCAGCGGCTTCTCCCGTCCCAGCCTCTCCTCGGCGGCGTGGACGAGGTCGGTCAACCCGGTACGTTTCACGGCGCTGACGGCGATGCCTTTGTAGCGCGCGGCCAACCCTTGAGCTTCGTGGGGCGGCAACAGGTCGGCCTTGTTGAGGACGACGAGGCGGGGGATGTCCGCGAGATGGAGGCTCTCCAGGATCTTCTGGACCGCCTCGAACTTCTGCTCCAG
>DATHUD010000406.1:0-7014 GCA_035462575.1 Thermoanaerobaculia bacterium
AACGCAGATCTCTTCGAGTGGATCGAGCCCATGGCGGGGCCAGTGATGCTAGTCCGGATCAAGCAGCCCCTCGAGACCCACGGCTTCACGAGGAGACTGGTGGAAGAAGAGGGAGTCCTCCTGATTCCCTGTACAACCTGCTTCGGCATGAGGGAAGGCTACTTGCGACTCGGCCTGGGCAGCGATCCGGAGGTTTTCGATTCGGGCCTGAAGAGGACCGCGCGGTTCCTGCGCTCCAATCTTTGATTGCGGAGAGCTTACGAGCTATGGCTGCAGAGGTTTTCAAAACCATTGGGATTCCCCGGGAGCACGCCAGCCTGCCTGTCAATCGGCAGGCCGAGTGGTATACCTGGTCGGACGAATTCCGGTCGCTGTTCAAATCCTGGAGATCGGAGGTGGAGAAACTCCCCATCAAGCCGGAGTTACGCCACACTCTCGGAGGCCAGCGTTACGATAGGACGTTTTCTCTGCCTCTCTCGTTGGTCGGCAACCGAGCTCTTCTCGGCGAGTTGAAGAAGTTCGCCCAAAGCCTGTATAACCTCGAGGTTGCTGGAAAGATCCTCCTTTTCTCCGATCTGCTCGACGAGGATCTGGACGGCAAGGGCCTGCACTTCCTCCTGGCGGTTCTGCGGGAGCTTCTGGCTCAACTGTGTGGCGATGAAGCCTGCGCTCTCTATGCGCCTCTCGGCTCGGTCGGCAAGCGACGCAGGGAGTTTCCCCTGCACGCAGACCTGTACATCCCCGAGGTTCTGTTCAACATCTTCGATGAGATTTCCCGGGACGAGAGCGGGAAGTCGATCTTCCTGAGGTTCGCGGACTTGCAATCTCTGATGGCGCTCGTTCCGGACGTCCCGGACAAGGTCTCGGCATTGATCAGGGAGTGCACAGAGGGAAGCTCACGCGAGGACCGGTTTGAGCGTCTCTTCACCGCGCTCCATCGCGAGCCGGCAGATTGGAGAAAAGAGCTGGAAGATGCCATGTATAACCGGCGCCTTCGGATCAAGATGTACTCCGGACAGGGCTACCTCATTAACGATCGCGTCTGGCTGCACGGGAGAGAGGCACCCCGGCGGGGCATCAGCTGCCGGCGCCTACACAGACTCATCTACAACACCAGAAATCTTCAAGAGCGGCGCCGGCAATGGCTTGGGGAAGGGGAGCATTAGAAATATTCTTTGGGCGCCCTGGAGCTTTACTGATCCGGATGAAACACCGCGTGGAACCCCAGGTGGACGGGCTTCGCGAGCGGCAACTCCGCCACCGGCCCCGCCCCCACGTTGAACGCGTCAAAGACCAGAAACGCGCTCTCGTTCTTCTCCGCGTCGTAGCGCTGGCAGATCACCGCTCCCCCACCGTCAGGGCCCGGGGCGAAGGCGGGCTCTCCTCCCAGATAGTGGCGGGGCGGGGCGGTCCAGATCTCGACGCGGCCGGGATGGGCCCAGGAGGCGTGGACGAGCTCGTCGAAGGTCTTTCTTCCGGGGTGGCCGGTCTTGGAGATTCCCAGCATCCAGAAGTCTTCGTAGGGGCGGCCGGCGTGGCCGGGGTCGATCGCGGGGAAGTCGGGGGCTCGGTCGTAGGCGATTTCTTGACGACTGACGAGGGTGCCGGTCCGGAGATCCACGACGAGGCGGACGGGGCGGCCGGGGGCGACGTTTTCGAAGAGGGCGGGGACGGTGTACTGGTCGTAGACGGGACGGTCGAGCTCCAGGACGTCCACGATCAGGTGGTCGCCATCTTCGAAGGCGTTGATGCCATGGAGGACGTAGCGGTCCCCCACCGGGACGGTGGCGACGGGCTGGCCGTCTTCGCGGCGGACGATCAGAAGGCGGCTCCCCCGCTCCGGCTCCCAGCGCAGGGAGTCGAGGAGCGTTTTTCCGCCCTGCGCCAGAGATTCCATGTCCAGCCGGTAGGGACCCAGGTAGAAGGCCACGTGCCGGCCGGCGAGGATGAAGTCGTGGAGGGAGCGGGGATCGTCCAGCGGGAGGCGCTTCCTGTAGACGAGGCGGCCCTCGGGGGTGAAGCGGTAGAGGTTGAGGCTCGGCTGGGTGGCCGAGAACGAGATGCCGAAGTTGAAGAGGTCGCCGGTCTCCGGGTCGATCTTGGGGTGGGCGGCGAAGGGGCTCACGGGGTTCAACGCTCCGCCGAACGTGTAGGGGCCCCGGGTTTCGAGCGTCTCCGGGTCCAGCTCCCAGGGGAGACCCTGCTCGCCCAGGGCGAGGAAGGTGCCGGCGAAGGGATAGAGGCTCACGTTGACCGGGGATTCGAGCGCAATTCCCCTCACGAGGCGGTCTTCGGGCAAGCGGGTGCCGAAGGCGCGGTAGAGGGCGCGGCCGGCGGCTTCCTCGTCGACGAGCTTGGTGGAACGGATGAAGCGGGCGTCCAGACGGGCGCCCTCCTCATCGAAGCGGAGGGCGCAGACCATGCCGTCGCCGTCCAGCCAGTGGCGGTATTGCACGTCCCCGCGGTGGAAGCGGGCGGGGCCGTTCAGGAGGTAGATCCCGCGCAGCCAGGCGGGGATCTGCCCCTGGACCCGAAGCTTTTCACCGGAGCGCTCTTCGGGAATCGTGGCGAAAACCCTTTCCAAGCCGGGGGCGTGATCCACGGCCGGAGCTTCCACCTGAGGCGAAGTGCTCACCGGTGGCCTCCGGCGACCGCCACCTCCGCGGCTTCAAGGTTCTGGAGGCGCTCGGTCTTGAAGCGGGCCATGCAGGGGACCTCGAACCGCCAGGCATAGGTCTCGGAGGTCTCGCGGCAGGCGGCCTCCAGGCGCTCGGCCATGGCTTCGGGATCGAACTGGAGGTCGTTGATGTCGATGCCGCGGATGAAGGCGGCGTTGGTTGCGGCCCGCGGATCGTCCAGCACGGCGGCGGCGACGTGGGCGGCGGTCCAACGGGCGAGATCCTTAAGGTTTTCGAGCTGCTCGTCCAGCACGTCGCGGGCCTCTTCGACGCTGACACCGACCTTGTAGAAGGTCATCTCGGCGGAGACGAGGGCCCCCACCTCCATGAAATCGAAGAAGACCGGCTCGGCCGCGCCGATCACCACGTTTTCCTTCTTCCACCGGTAGTAGGCGGCCAGGAGGCGGTGGATGCCGTGATTGATGGGCCCGAGCTGGCTGAAGCGCCGGAGGAAGCCGGGCAGGAACGCCCGGTTGACGAGCATGTCGTTGATGAAGGGGAAGACGTAGAAGGAGAAGTAGACGGTCAGCTCCCAGACGTAGCGCAGGGAGAAGCACTCCTGGTCGCCCAGCGTGCAGTAGCTGACGGCGAAGCTGGGGACGTAGGCTTCGTAGATCGCCCGCGCGAGCGGCTCGTAGGAACGGATCTTGGTCTCCAGCTCCTTCTGATCGCCGGTCAGGATGGCGTCGGCGATCAGGGTGCAGTAGGTCGAGATCAGGTCGCCGCCCGGGCTGTAGAGGGGATCGGTGAAGCGGCAGGCCTCGCCCAGGAGGGCCCAGCGCGCGGGGGAGATGGTCTGGGCGTTGTCCAGGGCGAAGCTGGTCAAACCTGAGTGGTGGAGGATCTTGCGCTTGCGCAGGTCGCGGGCGTAGAGCGGATACTCGCGGCAGATCCAGTCGACGAGCTTTTCGGGCGAGGAGACGTCCTTGAAGTTGACGTTCTCCGAGTCGAACACCAGCCCCAGGCTCGTCTTGCCGTGGAGGGGGATCTCCCAGAACCAGTAGCCCTCGCCGCAATAGTGATTGGTGGCGAGGAAGGTGGGGAAATGCCCCAGGGTCCCCCGCTCGCGCCGCAGGCGCATGGCCTTGCGGTCGAGGTTGGTGATTTTCTCGGGATCCAGGAGCCCTTCGACCCAGAGGAACGAGGAGCCGTGGCGGATGGGGCTCGGGCGCTCGAGCTGCTTCTTGCGGACGAGGAAGCGGCCCCGGCCGGAGGCGTCCACCACCCAGCCGGCGCGGCCGGAGATCTCCCGGCCGCCCGCTTCGAAACGGAAGGCGTGCGGGTAACCCCTGAGATCGCTCCCCTCCTCCGCCAGGTCCACGGAGAGGTCCTTGATGGGATGTATCAGCTCGAAGTTGGGGTACTCGCGGTTCTTGTCGAGAAGCGCGCCCTCGAACTTGTTGCGGTCGAGCTGGAAGGTGGCGATGTTGGAGATCTTGCGGATATAGGACTGGCTCAGGTCCTCCCAGACCTCCCCGCCGCGCTGGGTCTTCCAATAAAAGCGGAGGTTGTACTTGAGGAAGTGCTCCAGCAGGAGATGCTCCTCCATTTCGAGCACCCGGGAGTAGTAGTAGCCGCTCACCTGGACGGTGGCCTCTCCCACCTTCTGGCGAGTGGGGGGGATCTCGTCCTGGCGATCCACCATCAGGATGCGCAGGTCCGGCTTTTCCAGCAGCAGGTGGCGGGCCAGGCACAGGCCGGCGAGGCCGGCTCCGATGATGAAAACGTCGAGCTCGACTGGATGCTGCTCTTGCATGGATCAGATCTCCTGTAGGGGCGGCCCTGTGTGGCCGCCCTGCTTGCTCCGGCCTTCCCCCACCCGGCCCTCACCCCCGGCCCCTCTCCCACCACCCCGTTCCCCCTCCCTGGGAGAGGGGAGAAAAACGGGTTTCTCATTCTTGCTCCCTCCTCTCCCAGGGAGGGCGGGTGGCGTGGTGGGAGAGGAGGGCCGGGGAGGTGAGGGTGCCGTCAACACCAGCGCCGAACAGTGCCCATCCGCACCCACGGCGGTGATCAGGCACCGCCGGGCCTCGATGTTGCGATTTTTTGCGCTCACCCCTCCGAGGGGAAAGCCCGCGTCCGTCTCTTCAAGCCCGCGGATGCCCGGGAGCACGCCGTCCGCGAAGGTCCCCAGGAGGGCCGCGGCCTGGAAGGCTCCGGAGGCTCCCAGGGCCTCGCCGAGCATGGATTTGATGGCCGAGACCGGCAGGTCGGCCGCGCGGCCCCGGAGGGCGGCGGCGACTCCCCGGGCTTCGGCGCGGTCTCCCGCCACGCTGCCGTTGGCCGAGGCGGAGAGGCAGTCGATCTCCGCGGGGCCGAGCCCGGCGTCTTCCAAGGCCAGGCGGACGGCGCGGGCGACGGCTCCGGCGGCGTCTTCTTCGCTCCGCGACACGTCGAAGGCGGCGCCGTGGCCCGCGATCTCGGCGAGCACGGTGGCGCCGCGGGCGGCGGCGGATTCGGCGTCTTCGAGCATCAGGAGGGCGGCGCCTTCGGCGGGAGCGAAGCCGTTCCTCCGGGCGTCGAAGGGGATGGGCCGCTCTTCCGAGCCGTTGCCGCCGCAGAGCCGGCCGGCGCGGGCTAAGCCCACGAAGGATTCGAAGCAGAGCTCCTCGACGCCTCCGGCCAGGATCGCGTCCGCGCGGCCGAGGCGGATCATGTCCGCCGCGTAGGCGATCGCGGCGAGCCCCGAGGCCTCTCCCTGGGCAATCGTCGAGTTGACTCCCGAGAGGCCGTGCCAGATGGCCGCCTGGCCCGCCGCGGCGTTGATGACGCTGTTGGCGAAGTCCATGGGGCTCGCGTGCGAGGGGCCGAGCTGGAGGCCGCGGCGGTCGAACTCGGCGATGGTCTTGACGCTGCAGAAGATGGTGCCCACGACGAGGCCCACCTCGCGGCCGGTGCGCGCTTCCGCGCTCCAGCCGCTCGCTTCGAGGGCGCGGGTGGCGGCCACGAGGAGCAGGCGCGAGGTGCGGTCCACGGGGCGGAGGTTCTTCTCCCCCAGGTACTCCTTGGGCTCGAAGGGGCGGACCTCCCCGGCCAGGCGGGGGCCGACGCCGTCCGCCGCGAAGAGCTCGACGCTCTTCAAGCCGCTCTTCCCCTCGGAAAGCGCGGCGTGGAGCCCGGCGGGCGAATCGGCCACGGGCGAGAGGGCCCCGGCTCCGGTGACGACGACTCTGCGGCGCACGGCTCAGCCCTCCAGGGCCCGCAGGATCACGGAGGCGTTGTTGCCGCCGAAGGCGTAGGCGTTGTTCATCGCCACGGCCACCCGGTGCTCGCGCGCCACGTTGGGCACGTAGTCGAGGTCGTCCTCCGGCTCCTCCAGATTGACGGTCGGGGGGATGCGGCCGGTCGCGACCGCGAGCGCGCAGACCGCGGCTTCGATGGCCGAGGCCGCCCCCATGGTGTGGCCGATCATGGACTTGATCGAGCTCATGGGGATCGCGCGCGCCGCTTCGCGGAACACCCTTTTGACGGCGATCGCCTCCAGGCGGTCGTTCGTGGGCGTGCCGGTGCCGTGGGCGCTGATGTAGGAGACGTCCTTGGGCGAAAGCCCGGCGTCGGCCAGCGCCCGCTCCATGGCCCGGGCCGCGCCGTCCCCTTCCGGATGCGCGGCGGTCATGTGGTGGGCGTCACAGGAGAGGCCGTAGCCCGCGAGCTCGGCGTAGATCCGGGCTCCCCGGGCGCGCGCCCGGTCGAGTGTTTCGAGCACCAGCACGGCCGCGCCTTCGCCGGGGACCATGCCCTTGCGGTTCCTGTCGAACGGCTGGCAGCGCTCGGGGGCGATGGCGCCCAGGCGGTGGAAGCCGGTGTAGGTGATCCGCGAGAAGGAGTCCGCGCCTCCCGCGAGCATCACGTCGGCCCGGCCGGCGGAGAGCACGTCGGTCGCGTGGGCGATGGCGTAGTTGCCGGCCGCGCAGGCCGTGGGGATCATGGTGTTCACCCCGGCGAAGCCCACCTCGCGGGCCACGTGGGCCGCGATCATGTGGCAGGGATAGCGGGAGATGAACTCGGGGCCGACCTGGTCGAGCTCGCCGGCCAGGTATCTGTCGTCGAAGCGCTCGACCTCCAGCGGCTCGCCGGAGGTGGTGCCCATGGCGACCCCGCCCCGCTCGGGAGCGAGGTCTCCGGAGCCGATCCCGGCGTCTTCGAGCGCCATGCGCGCGGCCGTGGCGGCGAGCTGCGAGGCGCGGCCGGTCTTCGCCGGGTCGAGCGTCCTCAGGGTGGGCCGGAAACCGGGAACCTCGGCACCCAGGCGGGCCGTAAAACGGCTGGTGTCGAAGGATTGGACCGGCCTGATCCCCGAGCGGCCCGCGAGCAGGGCTTCCCAGACCTCCTCGCG
>DATHUD010000407.1:0-5097 GCA_035462575.1 Thermoanaerobaculia bacterium
CACGAACCGCTCCGCGGTCAGGTCCGGCCGGCCGAGATAGCCCCGGGCCGTCCCCTCTCCGCCCACGAACAGCTCGCCCACCACGCCCGCCGGCACCGGCCGCATCCGCGCGTCCAGCGCGTACGCCGTCTTGTTCGCCACCGGCCGGCCGATGGGAGGCGTCCCAATCTCCGCGACCTCCTCGACCGTGGCCCACACCGTCGTCTCGGTGGGGCCGTAGGCATTGAAGAACCGGCGCCCCGGCGCCCAGCGCGCGACCAGCTCGGGCGTGCACGCCTCCCCCGCCACCCACAGGCGGCGGAGCGCCGGAAGGTCCTCCCCGGAGACGGGGAGCGTCGAGAGAGCCGAGGGGGTGATCGTGAGCGAGGCGATTTCGCGCTCCGCGAGAAGCCGCGCGAGCTCCGGCCCCAGAAGCTCGTCCTGGCGCGCGATCCACAGCGTGCCGCCTGCAAAGAGCGCCATCACGAGGTCGAACACCGCCGCGTCAAAGGCGAGCGGCGCGACCAGCAGGAAGGGATCGCCCGGCGCGACGCCCGCAACCGCGGCTTGAGCAAGCGCCATGTTCAGAACCCCGGCGTGCTCGACGAGCACCCCCTTGGGCCGCCCGGTGGAGCCCGAGGTGAAGATCGCGTAGGCCAGGTTCCCGGGGTCCGCGCCGCCTTGCGGGTCGTGGTCCGGTCCGCTCGCGATCCAGTCCCAATCCTCATCCAGGCGGACGACGAAGCCGAAGTGCGTGGGGAGCCGGTCGAGGACGCTTTCCTGGGTGACGATCACGGAGAGCAGGGTCTCCTCCATCATCCCGGCCAGCCGCTCCATGGGATAGGCCGGGTCGAGCGGCACGTACGCGCCCCCGGCCTTCCAGATCCCCAGCACGGCCACCACCATCTCGACCGACCGCTCCAGGGAGAGCCCCACGAGCACCTCCGGCCCCACGCCCAGCGAGCGCAGATGGTGGGCCAGGAGGTTCGCCCGGCGGTTCAGCTCGCCGTAGGTAAGCGACTCCTCTCCGGAAGCCACGGCCACCCGGTCTTCCCAAGCGCCGATCCGCTCCTCCAAAACGTGATGGAAGCAGCCGCGCGGCCGGGAGAGCGCCGCGTCATTCCACTCGCCCTGGATCTGCCAGCGCCCGGCCTCGGGGACGAGGGGCAGCTCCGAGAGGCGTTGATCCGGATCTTCGAGCGCGCCCGCCAGGAGCACCTCGAAGCTCGCGAGAACCCGCCGGGCGGAGATCTCGTCGTAGAGGTCGCGGCTCGCTTCCAGGAACCCTTCGAGCCGTCCCTCCACCTCCATCGCGGAGAGGGTGAGATCGTAGCGGGCCGTGCCCGAAGGGGATTCGAGAGGCGCGAGAGACAGGCCGGCGATCTCGGTGGCGCTTCGGGGGGTATTTTCGAGCGTCAGGACGGCCTGGAAGATCGGCGGGTGGCTCGTGTCCCGCTCCGGCCGCAGCTCCTCCACCAGCTTTTCGAACGGCACCTCCTGGTGCCCCTGGGCCCCGACCGTCACCTCGCGGGCCCGGGCGAGCAGCTCGCGGAAGGCCGGGTCCTCCGAAAGGTCCGAGCGCAGGGCGAGGCTGTTCACGAAGAAGCCGATCATCCCCTCGAGCTCCGCCCGGTTGCGGCCGGCCACGGCCGTGCCGAGGACGATGTCCGTCTCCCCCGAGAAGCGGGAGAGGAGCGCGTTGAAGGCCGCGAGAAGACCCATGAAAAGCGTCGCGCCCTCGCGCCGGGCGAGCGCCGTCAACGCCCGGGTGGTCTCTTCGGAGAGCCCGAAGGGGATCTGGAAGCCCCGCCCGCTCCGCGCGGCCGGGCGGGGGCGGGCGAGCGGCAGGGACGCGACGGCCGGAGCGCCGTCGAGCGTCCGCCGCCACCAGGCGAGCTGTTCTTCGAGCCCCGCGCCCCCGAGCCGCTCCCGCTGCCACGCCGCGAAGTCCGGATACTGGACCGGCAGCTCCGGGAGCGGCGAAGGGACGCTCCGGAGCCGCGCCTCGTAGAGCGTGACGAACTCGCGGACGAGCACGCCCATGGACCACCCGTCCGACACGATGTGGTGCATGTCGAGGAGGATCGCGTGCTCCTCGGAAGCCGTGCGCAGAAGGGTGACCCGCAGCAGGCGGTCCCGCGAAAGGTCGAACGGCCGCGCCGCGTCCTCCGCCGCCAGGCGCGCCAGCTCCGAGCCCCGTGCCGCGACAGGAAGGAATTCCAGGTCCACGACGGGCACCGGCAGGATCTCCGCCGGGCGGACGATCTGGGCCGGCCGCTCAGACGAAAACACGGTGCGCAGGCTCTCGTGGCGCCGCACGATCTCGGACAGGCTCCACCGGAGCGCCGCGACGTCCAGCTCTCCGGTCACCCGAAGCGCGGCCGGAATGTTGTACGCCGCGCTCCCCGGCTGCCACCGGTCCATGAACCACAAGCGCTGCTGGGAAAACGAGAGAGGAAGCTCCGTTCCCGGCTCCCGAGACACCGGCCGGATCGGAGACACGCCCCCGCCCTCCTCCTCCTGCCGGGCCGCCTTCTGCCGCATGCGCAGCATCAGCAACGCCCGCTGCTCGGGAGTCAGCTCGGAAAGCTTCGGAGCGGCCACGGCCGCGTCGGGGGGAAGGGTCTTCGTCGTCATGCCTCTCTCAAATACGGATCCCCGGAAGGGGACGTCGGGGGGAACAGCCCTCTCGGAAGGAGCTTTCGGGGCCGGGGGGGAGCGGCCGGCCGAAGGCTCTCACAGATCCGGGACGGCGTTCAACCCGGCGCCTCCGGTGAAAACGCCGGGCGGGGCGGGAAACCCTCAGTTCCGCCTTTCCGGACCTCCCTTTCTTCCGTCGCCTCTTCACGATATCTTTGACCGACCCCGGGAGACTTCCCTATACTCGAACCATGGCCGAGCCCGCCAGGAATCCGCCCCCGCCTTGGGATCCGGAACCGGACGACGACGAATCCGGAACGGTCCTCCTTCAGCGCTGGGTCGAGCGACCGGACGGCCGCCTCGAGTTGCTGGAGATGCCTCTCACCCCCGAGGTGTTTCTCGATCCGCAGCTCGAGGACAAGATGACCCAGGGAGAATGGCACAGCGAAGCCACCACAGACCTTTCGGCGGACATCCGGGGCTTCCTTCGTTCCAAGAGGGCCGACGTTCTGGTCCTGTCGGACGTGAAGCACTACCTTGGCATCCCCGACCTGCCGAACCCGGCACCGGACGTCTCGGTGATCTATGGAATCCGCCGCCCCCTGGATCAGGAACGGCCGGACAGCTTCGACCTCGTCAAGGAGAGAGCCAAGCCCTCCTTCGTTCTTGAAGTCATCTCCCCAAAGGACCGGAAGATCCGGGAGGCCGACGAAGTAGACAAGGTCGAGATCTATCAGAGGGTCGGAATCCCCGAGTACTTTCTTCTCGATACCCCCCGGCGCAAGAACGGATTCCGCTTCCATTTGAAGGGTTACCGCCTGAATGCCCGGAGCCGCTACCGGCTGATTCGGCCGGACCCGGAAGGACGCCTCCTGTCAGAACAGACCGGCCTCTGGTTCTCCGTATCCCCTGCCGGCGACCAGATTGTCCTGGTGGATGCCGCCACCGGTAAGACGGTGTTGTCCCGTAGGGAACAGGAGGCGGCGCTCAAAGCGGCTGAGGAAAGGGCAGCGCGAGAGGCGGCGAGGGCCGAGCAGGAGGCGGAAGCCCGGAGGGCTGCCGAGGCCGAGATCGCCCGGCTGCGGGAGCGGCTCAAGGAGACCGGCGGTTGAGCCCATCCCGCCCGAACCTCCGGCGCCCGATCGACATCGGAAACATCATCCGCAATGCCGTCGTCTTCGACTTCAAGAACTGGCGGGAGGGCCGGATGACCTCGGAGCCTCTGCTCGAAACGGTCGACCGGCTTTTCGATCTCCTGGAGTCTCGGGGGATCGATTATCTGCTGGTCGGCGGGGTCGCCCTGCTGCAGTACGTCGAAGGCCGCAACACTGAAGATGTCGACCTGATCATGGCCGTCTCATCCCTCAAGAGGTTGCCCGAGATCAAGATTGTCGGACAGGAGGGCTTCTTCGTCCGCGGCGACTTCCACGGGCTGCAGATCGATCTGCTCCTGAGCGAAAACCCGCTCTTCGAGAAGGTCCGCCGGCGCTACGCCTCGAAGCAGCGCTTCGGGGAACGCCAGATCCCCTCCGCCACGGTCGAGGGCCTCCTGATCCTGAAGCTCTACGCCCTTCCTTCCCTCTACCGGCAGGGCAACTACGCACGAGTCGGCCTCTACGAGAACGACATCGCGACCCTGCTCCAGGCTTATCGGCCTCCCATCGAGCCGTTGTTCGCGGAGATCGCACCTCACCTGAGTGAGAAGGACCTCGGATCGTTACGGCAGATCGTCGCCGAAATCGAGCAGCGGATCGCGCGATTCGAAAAAACGGCCGGCGAGCCGGACCCGACCCCATAACAATCCCCACCCCTGAGGCGAACAGTAGAGACGCGGAACCGCCGTCACCCGTGATCGGGGGATAGCGGCCCTACCTCACCTCCCCTACAGGACAACGCGTAACCGACGTCATGATCGAGCCCACTCTAGGAGGGCCGACCGGGGCATTATTTGTAATTGCGTATTTTTAAATATTGACTATAATTGGCTCTGGCTTCCAGGGCATACCGCCTTAGGGATGGTGACAGTCGAAGTAAGGAGAGAATTCATGAAGAAGATGTCCAAGAAACTGAACCTCTGTAAGGAAACTCTTCGTGCGCTGACGGACGGATCGTTGGAGAACGTGGCTGGAGGCGCGTTGACTCGCGGCATAACCGCCTGCCTAACCAATTGCGTTAGCTGCAACGAATCCGAGATCTGCTGATCTGCTCAGGAAGTCGGCGCCAGCGGAGTCAGCCTTGCGCTCTCCGCTGTGCTCCTTCCTCTCGCCCCCATAACAATCCCCACCCCAGAGACGTACAGTAGAGAAGCGGAACCGCCGTCACTTCTTCGCGGTGCCGCTTTCCCACCCCCGCCGGCGACCCCGGCAAGGAGAATGACGTGAAGAAGCTCTGGCTTTTGACCCTACTCCTCGGCAGCCTCGCGGCTACGACGGCCTGCACGAACGGGGACGCCGTTGCCCGGGAGACCTCCTCCGGTGA
>DATHUD010000408.1:0-6017 GCA_035462575.1 Thermoanaerobaculia bacterium
GTCCACGTCCTCACCGCGGACAGCGGGCAGGTCGTGGAGAAAGATCGTGTCCGACGTCTTGGAGACTCTGGCCATGACCTCCGCGGTAACCTTGTAGGGGGCGAATCGATCGCGCCAAGCGTCCCCTCCTTTGGTGACTCCCATCGTCTGCCAACGGCTGGTATAGACGGCGTCGACGTTCCGCGGCAGCTCGGCCATATCGTGGTGCTGCTCGATGACAGAGCCGGTCTCCGTGGCGAGCTTCCGGGCGCGCTCCAGTTGTGGGGCCGGCAGGCCATAGCCCTCGGGAGTCACCAGGGTCAGCTGCATTCCGGGGAGCGTCGCCATGGAAAGAGCCAACGCCGCCGCTGTGCTGTTGCCTTCGCCCAGATACAGGACGTGAAGGTCCTGCAAGCGGCCGAACGTCTCCAGAAGGGTGCCAAGGTCGGCGATGGCCTGGGTCGGATGCTCGTCCTCCGTCAGGGCGTTGACAATGGCCATCTCGTTCTGCACGGCCGCCAAGGTCCGCATCTCTTCCATGCTCTCGTTGGTGCGGATGACCAGGATATCCAGATAACCGGAGAGGGTACGAGCCGTGTCTTCCAGCGTCTCACCGGTCGTGATCTGCAAGTCTCCTGGACCGTAGGCGATGGGGATGGCTCCCAGCCTGATGGCAGCCGCCGTGAAGGAGGTCCGCGTCCGTGTCGAAGGCTTCCGGAAATAGATCCCAACGATCCGCCCGACTAGCGGGCGGGCGTCAGCCATGCGTCCGGACCCAAAGCGGACGGAGCGCTCCACGATGTGGCGCAGGTCACTTGCGTCCAGGTCCGCGATCGAGAGGGCGTGTCGGACGGGCACTAAAACTCATCTTACCACGGCCGGGCGCCTCCGCGCGGGAGCCGTCGGGCTCCCGCGCTCTCCTCGCGCTGGTAGCGTCAGTCTCTTTTGGAGAGGCTCTCGTCGAGATACTCGACCGCAGCGGGCTCTTCCGACTGGGAGAGCCAGAAGAGCGCCTCTTTACGGATCTCGCGGTCCTGGGTTTCCCTGCCGACGCGGATCAGATAGGGGACGGACTTGCCGTTTTTCAAATGGAATAGCGCGAAGACGGCTTTCTTGCGGACGCTCAGGTCCGGATCATCTTCGACGGCTTTCAGAATCATCTCTGGGACCTCGGGCGTGTCCATCTGAGCCAGCCAGAAGAGAGCCTCGCCGCGGATCTCGCGGCTGCGGTCCTCCCGGCTAATTCGGGCGATGGCCTCCGCCGCCGAGGGCGATCCGCTGGTGCTGAGCGAAAAGATGGCCTTTTTGCGGATCTCATCGTCCGCCTCGTCGCGGAGCAGGCCGGCGAGGAAACGGGCGCCGCTCTCGCCGCGCGTACGCCCGATCCAGAAGAGGGCGTCCTCGCGGGTCTTGCGGGGAGAGGGCGCCGAGGCAAGCTCCTCCAAGGCCGAGTCCGCGTTGCGGTGCATCGCGAGTGCTAAGACAGCCTCCGCAGCGGGGTTACCGTAGCCTGCGGAGCCCGCCTTGGCCAGCTCCGAGAGATAGGCGACGCTCTCCTCGGGCTTGACGTTGCCGAGGGAGGCGAGGCGGCTGCCGCCGACGTCGAGAGGACAGTCCTCCGAGAAGCTGCGGATCTCGGCGAGCTCTCCTGCCTCGAAGCGAAGGAGAACCTTCAAGCGCGGATCGCGCAGAGGCTGGTCGAGGTCCCGACTCCCCCAACCCCGGCTGTGGTCTTTGAGGTGGCAGGTGGTGGCGCCGCCCTTGTCATAACAGCAGAGGCGCCCCTGGCCAGTCGTCATGGGAACCGAATAGGCCACCCAGATGGCCTCGCGGCTGCCGGAACGGGCCTGCTGCAGCGTCGCGCGGAGCCCGCCGGCGGCCGAGAGAGTCTCGAGGCGTGCGTTCGAAGCAAGAGACTCTCCAGGAACCCCTTGCGCGGACAGAAGCGAACAGACCAGGAAGAGGGGAAGAAGGAACTGCAGGATCGAGCTCTTTCTCATGGTTCGGCCCTCCAAAATTTTGAATAAGTCATGCTTGGCTTATCCATCTAATTCCTTAGACGAAGCGGCGCGGCGCCGGTTAGCCGTAGCCGGCCGGGCGGCGCGCGGCCCGCCTCTTCGGGTCGATTGGGGATATCATCGCCTTCAGGGAAATGAACGACCTCATTGATCTGCGTAGCGACTCGGTTACCCTGCCACCGGCCGGGATGCTCCAGGCGATGTGCCAGGCGCGTCTCGGCGATGACGTCTATGGGGAGGATCCTACCGTAAACAGCTTGGAAGCGAAAGCTGCCGAAATGCTGGGTACGGAGGCAGCCTTGCTGGTTCCCAGCGGGACGATGGCCAACCTCCTCGCGCTGATGGCCCATTGTCCGCGCGGCACCAAGGTCCTCGTCGGTGAGCGCTCCGATCTCTGGCTTTGGGAAGCGGGAGGCGCTTCCGTTCTCGGCAGCCTGGTCTACCATCCGATCCCGACCCAGCCGAACGGCGAGCTCGCGATCGATGACCTCGATGCCGCGATCTTTGGCCAGGATGATCCGCAATGCGCCATCGTGCGGTCGATCGCCATCGAAAACACCCACTGTCTTTGCGGTGGCCGCGTCCTCACGCTCGATTATCTTCAGCGGCTCCGTGGCTTCACCCACCAGCGCGGGCTCGCCCTGCACCTCGACGGCTCGCGGATCTTCAACGCCACGGTGGCCCTGGGCCTTCCCGTTCAGCAGATTGCCGGCTATGCCGACTCGGTCTCTTTCTGCCTGTCGAAGGGTCTGGCGGCTCCAATCGGATCCGTCCTCGCCGGGAATGGCGACTTCATCGCCGCCGCACGCCGGCTGCGGAAGATGGTCGGCGGCGGGATGCGGCAGGCCGGCGTCATTGCGGCTGCAGGAATCTTCGCCTTGGAGCACATGATCGATCGACTCGCCGAGGACCACGCCAATGCGCGTCGGCTGGCCGACGGTTTGTCCTCCGTCCCAGGCCTGCGCCTCGATCCTGCGCTCCCGGAGACCAACATCGTCTTCTGGAGCCTGGAGGAGGACCTCGGCCTCGCGGTGGGAACGTTCCTGAGCACCCTGGAACGTCAGGGGGTGCGCGTGCTGGAGTTGGGGAAAGGTCGGCTCCGGGCCGTACCTCACTTCGGAATCACCGCGGATCAGATCGATCGAGCTATCGACGTGATCGCAAGAGCCGTACGGCAGGCCTGACCCCTTGATGCCTCCCCGCGCCGGGCGGCTGGTCATGATTTCGCTGACCGGAGGTGCGTCTCGATGCGGGAATCGAGCTGCTCGGCGAGGGTTTCGACGTCGGGGACACGCACGATGCTGTGATGGTCACCCGGCACCTTGACGATATCCATTCCCCCTCGGGCCCAGCGCCCCCACCCCAGCTTCGAGGACCGGGAAGCGCCGGCGGCTCGCGAGGCGGCCTGGAATAGGGTGACCCGCCCACCGAAAGGCTTCGGCCTGTATTTCAACATCGCCTGGACGTTGCCACGGAAGATTTGGAAGAGCTGAGCGAAGTGGGCGAGGTCTACGTCGGGAGGCAACAGCCTGGCCTCCTTGGCCGCTTCCAGAATGCGGCTCAGGCGCTCGGCCGGCGCCAACCCTTGCACCTGGCCCAGCAAAGCATCGAGATCGAGACCCGAGAGGTCGAACCCGAGATCGCGGGCAAAGCCCAGCATCAGCGCCCCCTCCTCGATACCGGCTCGTTCCCGCTCACGGCTCGGCGCGTGCGAGTCGAAAAGGGCGAGCAGGGCGATGCGCTCGCCTTGCGCCTCGAGCTGCCGGGCCGTTTCGAAGGCCACGACACCGCCCATCGACCACCCCCCCAGGAAGTAGGGGCCCTCGGGCTGGACGGCGCGGATCTCCCGGAGGTAAACACCGGCCATGTCCTCGATGGTATCCGAAGGCGTCGACTCGCCCACGATGCCATGGGCCTGGAGACCGTAAAAAGGCTGCTCCGTCCTCAGCCGCCGCGCCAGCTCGATGTAGCAGAGGACGTTGCCGTGCGCCGGATGGATGCAGAAGAACGGCGGCTCCGTGCTTCCCGGTTGGATGAGGACCAGGGATGACGCGACCTCCTCGTGCCGCCTGTGCCTCAGGGCCGCCGCCAACCGCTCGATCGTCGACGCCTGGAACAGCAGCGAGATTGGCAGGCGGACGCCGAGCAGATGTTCGATCCGCGACATCAGACGGACACCGAGCAGGGAGTGGCCTCCCAGGGAGAAGAAGTCCTCCTCCACCCCCACCGTCTGAAGGCCGAGGAGGTCTTCCCAGATCCTCGCCAGCTGCAGCTCCAACTCGTCGCGCGGAATGACCCGCGCCCCGGTCTCCCGACGCCGCACCGGCGCCGGCAGAGCTCGGCGATCCAGCTTGCCATTCGGGGTCAGTGGCATCCGCTCCAGGACCACGAACACCACCGGGATCATGTATTCGGGGAGCTCTCTTCGCAGGGACGCGAACAATTCCTCCTCCGACGGGGCTTCAGCCCCCGGTTCCGGGACCAGATAGGCGGCTAGCCGCTGGTCTCCAGGAGAGTCCTCTCGTGCCAGGACGACGGCTGCGCAGACCCCTGGCTGCGCGGCGAGCAGCGTCTCGATCTCCTCCAATTCGATGCGGAAACCCCGCACCTTCACCTGGTGATCGATCCGTCCCAGGTACTCCAAACCTGAGCGACCGTGCCAGCGGGCCAGGTCGCCCGTGCGATAGCAGCGGCTGCCGGGTTGCGCGGCAAAGGGATCCGGCAAGAAACGTTCCGCGGTCAGCCCGGGCAGGCCCAGGTAACCACGTGCCAGGGCCACACCTCCGATGTACAGCTCTCCGGGAACCCCCTGCGGCACAGGTGACAGATCGCCGGCCAACAGGTAGAGCCGCGCGTGAGAGATCGGCCGGCCGATCGGCACAGCTCCGGACTCCAGGTCTCCCGCGCGTGCCGCGTGGACACAGCAGCCCACCACGGCTTCGGTCGGACCGTACTCGTTGAAGATCCATGTCTCCGGAGCCGACTCTCGCCAGAGTGCCAAGTCTGCGCCGCTCAGCGCCTCGCCGCCCACGATCAGGCGGCGGCTGCTTCCGGCCAGAGCCTCGGGCGCGACCTGTTCGCGCAACAACCTGGCGTGACTCGGCGTCAGCTTGACGAAGCCGAGCCCCTCCTCCTCCGCCAGACCGGCAGCCAAGGCCTCCACCCCTTCCTCCTCGGCCGCCAGAACCACTCGCTGTCCGCTCAAGAGCGGCACGAAGAGACTCGTGACGGTGAGGTCGAAGGAAATCGACGTGTGGAGCAACGACCCTCCGTCACCTGCCGCAACGTAGGTCCCGACCGCCCACTCCAGATAGGCGGCAAGGCCACGATGGGAGATCATCACGCCCTTGGGACGGCCGGTGGAGCCGGAGGTATAGATCACGTATGCGAGGTTCTCCTGCAGGGCGGAGGTCAAGGTTTCCAGGGCGCCCTCGCGACCGATCTCCTCCCAGCCGGCATCCAAGAAGACCGACTCCACCTTGTCTGTCGGCAGCCTCGCCACCAGCCTCTCCTGGGTGAGGAGGACGGATACCTGAGTGTCCTCCAGCATGAAAGCGAGACGCTCTCGCGGATAGCTCGGATCGAGTGGCACATAGGCCGCGCCCGCCGCGAGGATCCCCAGGATGCCGACCACCATCTCGACCGAGCGCTCCGTCGCCAGACCCACCAGGTCCCCCGGACCAACGCCGCGACGCCTCAGCGACCCCGCGAGCTGAAGGGTGCGGCGGTGCAGCTCGCCATAAGTCACGACGAGATCTCCCGAAACGACGGCGATCGCGTCGGGCGTGCGTTGCGCCTGCGTCTGGAACAACTCGTGCACGCAGCCCGGCTCACCCAGGAACGACTCCGTAGCGTTCCATTCCACGAGCACCTGGTGGCGCTCGGCCGCGCTCAGCAGCGCCAGCCGCGAGAGAGCTCGATCCGGATCGCAGGCCACCTCCTCGGACAGGTTCCGCAGGTGCTCGCTCAGACGCAGAATCGTCGAGGCGTCGAACAGATCCGTGCTGTACTCCAGAGTTC
>DATHUD010000409.1:0-13560 GCA_035462575.1 Thermoanaerobaculia bacterium
GCTGGGCGACCGGATGCACCTCGTGCGGCTGCGCTGGCTGGAGGGGAAGATCGCGCGGGAGCTCGGCCGGCTGGCGGAGGCGGAGGGGGCGCTCCGCGAGGCGCGGGACGCGTTCGTCGAGCGCGGGATCGGGTTCGACGCGGCGCTCGTCTCGCTCGATCTCGCGATGGTCTACGCCCTTCGCGGGGAGAGCGGGAAGGTAAAGCGGCTCGCGGCCGAGATGGTGCCCATCTTCGAGTCGCGGGACGTTCACCAGGAGGCGATCGCGGCGCTCCTCATCTTCAAGGAGGCCGCCGAGGCAGAGAGGATCAGCCTCGGCCTCCTCGGCCGGATCGCCGCCTATCTGGAGCGCGCGCGGAGGAATCCCGAGATGCGTTTCGAGCCGGAGAGCTAGCCCACGACCCAGGTGCCCGGGCCCGAGCCCTCCCAGTCGCCCGTCGTCAGGTACTCGTGGATCGAGCTCGCCGCCTTGCGGCCTGCGCCCATGGCGAGGATCACGGTGGCGGCGCCGGTGACGATGTCGCCCCCGGCGAAGACGCCGCGCTTGGAGGTGCGCAGCGTCTCCGGGTGCGCGTCGATGTAGCCCCGGCGGTTGGTCCGGAGGTCCGGGGTGGTGGACTGCACGATGGGGTTGGCGCCCGTGCCCACGGCGATGATCACGACATCCAGCGGGATCTCGAATTCCGAGCCCGGGATGGCCGTGGACTGCCGGCGGCCGGACTCGTCCGGCTCTCCGAGCTCCATCTTCACGCAGCGCGCGGCCCGCAGGCGGCCTTTTTCATCCCCCAGGAATTCGACCGGGTTGGTGAGGGTGAGAAAGCGGATGCCCTCTTCCCGGGCGTGGTGGATCTCCTCGGCGCGGGCCGGCATCTCGGCGTCGGAGCGGCGGTAGAGGAGGCAGGCCTCGCGGGCGCCGAGACGCAAGGCGGTGCGGATCGAATCGAGCGCGGTGTTGCCGCCTCCCACCACGGCCACGGCCTTGCCCCGGCAGTCGTAGACGGGCTCGTCCGCCTGCGGGAAGCGGTAGGCCTTCATGAGGTTCACCCGGGTGAGGAACTCGTTGGCCGAGTAGACGCCGTTCCAGTGCTCGCCGGGGATGCCGAGGAAGCGGGGGAGGCCCGCGCCGGTCGCGACGAAGACGGCGTCGTAGCCTTCCTCTTCGAAAAGCTCGTCGATCGTGACGGTCTTTCCCACCACGACGTTGGTCTCGAACTGCACGCCCATCTTCCTCAAGGTGTCCACGTCCTGGCGGACGATCTCCTTGGGCAGGCGGAACTCGGGGATGCCGTAGACGAGGACGCCGCCGATCTCGTGGAGCGCTTCGAACACGCGCACCTCGTGCCCGCGCTGGATCAGGTCCCCGGAGGCGGCGAGGCCCGCCGGGCCGCTCCCCACGATGGCAACCTTTTTGCCCGTGGCCGGCGCGATCGGCGGCAGGCCCACGACGCCGGCCTCGCGCTCCCAGTCGGCCACGAAGCGCTCGAGGTGGCCGATGGCGAGCGGCTTTCCGCGCTTGCCCAGGAGGCAGGCGCCCTCGCACTGGTCTTCCTGCGGGCAGACCCGGCCGGTGATGGCGGGGAGCGCGTTGT
The DNA here is from genome assembly GCA_035462575.1 of Thermoanaerobaculia bacterium. Lineage (GTDB taxonomy): Bacteria > Acidobacteriota > Thermoanaerobaculia > Multivoradales > UBA5704 > DATARR01. Next base: position 1,590 of record DATHUD010000409.1, read on the forward strand.
CCTCGCGGATCTTGGCCGCGGCGCCCAGGTAGTCTCCGGCCTCGATCAGGGCCACGAAGTCTTTCACCTTCACGCCCACGGGGCAGCCGTGCGAGCAGGTGGGCTTGGCGCATTCGAGGCACCGGAGCGACTCCTCCCGGGCGATTCCGGGGTCGAAGCCCAGGTTCACCTCCGCGAAGTCGTGGCCGCGCAGGTCCGCGTCCCGCGCCGGCATGTCGAGGCGCGGGAGCTTCATTCGCTCGTTGGGCTTGTACGGATTGGTCACGCAGGTACCTCTCTTGGCGTCGGCTCATCCAGTTGGCAGGCCCCGCGGACCCGCGCGAGATCCTTTTCGGGATCGTCCAGGAAGGTGCGGAGCGATTCGGCCTCGGCGTCCCGGTACATGGCGTTCCTCTGCTGGAGCACGGCGAAGTCCACCTCGTGGGCGTCGAACTCCGGGCCGTCCACGCAGGCGAATTTGGACGAGCCCGCCACCAGCACCCGGCAGCCGCCGCACATGCCGGTGCCGTCGACCATGATCGAGTTCAGGCTCACGATGGTCTTGATGCCGAGCGGCCGGGTCGCCTCGGCCACGGCACGCATCATGGGGATGGGGCCGATCGCGAGCACGCGGTCGACGGGCTCGGCGGCGGCGATCTCGGCGAGCGCTTCGGTGACGAGCCCCGGGCGGCCGTAGGAGCCGTCGTCCGTCGTCACCACGAGTTGATCGCAGACCGCGCCCATCTCGCTTTCCAAGAGGACAAGGTTTTTCGTGCGGGCGCCGACGATGCCGATCACCCGGTTGCCGGCCTCTTGAAACGCCACGGCGGTGGGGTAGGCGATGGCCGTGCCCACGCCGCCGCCGATCACGACGACGGTGCCGAAACGCTCGACCTCGGACGGCTGTCCCAGAGGCCCCACGACGTCAAGGATCGCGTCGCCGGCGTCCAGGCAGTTCATCAGCTTGGTGGTCTTGCCGATCCCCTGAACGATCAGGGTGATCGTGCCGTCCGCGGCCGAGCCGGCGATGGTCAGGGGGATTCGCTCGCCGTCCTCATGGAGGCGGACGATCACGAACTGCCCCGCCTGCCGCTTCTTCGCGATGCGGGGGGCCGCGATCCGGAAGAGCTTGACGTCGGGGGCGAGAAACCGGGCCTCGACGATCGGGAACACCGGCTAGGCCTCCACCGTCTCGGGCTGCGGCACGCCGGAGACCGTCACCACCTCGAAGCGGGGCGGGTCGACGATGTGGCGCTTGACCGCGCACTGGTCCACGGAGCGGAGGATGGCGTCGCGGTACTTCTCCGGGAAGCCGGCCGGAAGCTCGATCTCGAGACGCACGGTGGAGAGGCGCTTGGCCTCGGGGTCTCTCTCGGTCGAAACCGAGAGGCCGAGTCCCTGGGTGTCGATCCCCCGCTGCTGGCAGAAGCGCAGGGCGTAGAAGCCGGCACAGGTGCCGAGGGAGGCCAGGAAGAGGTCGAACGGCTCGGGAGCCGATCCGCTGCCGCCGTTCTCTACCTTCTGGTCGGTTGCCACGGTGAATCCCTTGAACGCGGCGTTCACGGCCAGGCCGCCGGGGAATGTGATCTTCATACTCATTGGGCTGTCTCCTCGCCGGGGCGTTGCTCGCCCCAGGAGAAGGCTACCGGGACCACCGCGGGCTCCGCACCGTACGGGCGGGCGGGGGGAGGGGCGTAGGGAGGGCTATCCGGAAGGGTGGGGGAAGGGTAAAATCAGGACATGGAAAGAAGCGACGAGATCCTGCGTGCCGCGTTGTCCCTTCCTGGCGAAGAGAGGGCCTCCCTGGCGGACAAGCTCCTGCAAAGTCTGGACGAAGACGATCAGGAAAGGATTGACAGGCTCTGGGCCAAGGAGGCGGAAGATCGGATCGCGGCCTACGAGCGGGGAGAGATCGACGCCATTCCCGGAAACGAAGTGTTTGCCGCCCTGACGTCGCGAAAGAGGGTGTGAGCTACTCCTTCCTGGCTCCGGCCAGAAGCGAGCTCGAAGAGGCGGTCGGTTTCTATGACTCTCGCCAGGAGGGTCTTGGAGACGAATTCGCCGCCGAAGCTCAGGCCGCCATCGCGAGGATCCTGCACAACCCCTACGCTTGGCCCAAAGTTTCGGAGGGCGTTCGGCGTTGCCGTTTGAGGCGTTTCCCTTACGGATTGGTCTACCAGGTACGGCCGAACGGACTCCTGATCGTGGCTGTGATGCACCTCCGCCGGAATCCGTTCTACTGGCGCGACAGAGTACGGCCGAAGGGCTAGGATGAGGCGCGAGATCACGACCTGGTCGCTCGGGATGACGTCGGACCGGCTCGAAAAGGATCTTCCCGGCGAGACGCCGGGCCTCTGGCCGGGCGCGAGAGCGTACAATTCCTAGCGCTGAAGCTCATGGAGAAGACCGGAGACGTCACCGAGCTGCTGCTGGCCTACCGCGAGGGGGATCGCGAGGCGTTCGACCGCCTTGTCCCGCTGGTCTACGACGATCTGCGGCGGATCGCCCGGCGCCAGCTCGGCCGCGGCAACCCCGACCGCGTTTTGGACACCACGGCCCTCGTTCACGAGTCCTACCTGAAGCTGGTCGACGGCGGGCGCGTCGACTGGCAGGACCGTTCCCACTTCCTGGGTGTCGCGGCCCGCGCCATGCGCCAGGTCGTGATCGGCTACGCCCGGCGCCAGGGGGCGGCCAAGCGGGGGGGCGACCGGCATCAGACCACCCTGGACGAAGGCCACATCGCGATCGACGGCCAGGCCGAGTGGCTGATGGCCCTGGATACGGCGCTCACCCGGCTGGGCGAGAAGAGCCCGCGGCTCGCCCGCATCGTCGAGTGCCGGTTCTTCGCCGGCCTCTCCGAGGAGGAGACCGCCTCGGCCGTGGGGGTGTCGCTGCGCACCGCCCAGCGCGACTGGATGCGGGCCCGCGCCTGGCTCCAGGAGGAGCTTCGCAACTGACGACCGGAGGAACGGGAGCCTTGGACCCGGAAGACGGCCTCTGGAACCGCGCCGACCGCCTGTTCGACGAAGCCCTGGACCTGCCGCCGGGGGAGCGCTCCGCGTTCCTGGACCGCGCCTGCGGGGAGGACACGGGGCTGCGCGAGCTCGTGGGCCGCCTCCTCGCTTCCGCCGACGAGGAGACCTCGGCCGTGGAGCCGGGGGGGGCGCTGCGGGGTCCGCTCTGGAACCGTCTCCAGGGAGAGCTCGCGCGGGAGGAGGAGCTGGTGCCGGGGACGCTCGTGGGGCGCTACCGCATCGTCCGCGAGCTGGGGCGGGGGGGCATGGCCGTCGTCTACCTCGCGGAGAGGGCCGACGGCCAGTTCGAGCAGCAGGTGGCGTTGAAGCTCCTGAAGCGCGGCATCGACACGGACGAGGTCGTGGGCCGCTTCGACCAGGAGCGGCAGATCCTGGCGTTCGCCCGCCACCCCGGAATCGCCCGGCTGCTCGACGGCGGCGTGGGCCCCGGCGGCCGGCCCTATCTGGTGATGGAGTACGTCCTCGGGCGGCCGGTCGACACCTACTGCGACGACCAGCGGCTCCCCATCCCCGACCGCCTGCGGCTCTTCCTCCAGATCGCCCGGGCCGTGGAAGACGCCCACCGGAACCTCGTCATCCACCGGGACATCAAGCCGGGGAACATCCTGGTGACCGCGGACGGCCACGCGAAGCTGCTCGACTTCGGGATCGCCAAGCTCCTGGACCCGGAGGCGGGGAGCACGCCCGTCACCCGCACGGCCTCGCGGATGCTCACGCCGGCCTGGGCGAGCCCCGAGCAGCTCGCGGGCGACCCGGTGACGACCGCGTCGGACGTCTATCAGCTCGGCCTGCTGCTCCATCTCCTCCTCGCCGGCCGTCTCCCCGATCCGCGGGGAGAGGGGGAGCCGACCCGGCCCTCCTGGACGCAGGTTCCGGACGAGGCCGCCTGGTCGCGGCTGACGACGCCGGCCCGCCTGCAGAAAGAGCTCGCGGGCGACCTCGACACGATCGTGCTCACGGCGCTGCGCACCGAGCCCGAGCGGCGCTACGGCTCGGTCGCTCAGCTCATCGACGACGTCCTGCGCTACCTCGAAGGAAGGCCCATCTCCGCGCGGCCCGACACCCTGCGGTATCGCACGGGCAAGTTCGTGCGGCGCCACACCGCGGCGGTGACGACCGCGGTTACGGCGCTGGTGCTGCTCGTGGCCGTGGTCGTGCTCTACACCGTGGAGCTCACCCGCGCGCGCGACCGGGCCGAGCGCGCGGCGCTCCGGGCCACCCAGGTCGCGGGTTTTCTGCGCGGCCTCTTCGAGGTCTCGGCGCCCACCCGCTCCCGCGGCGAGCAGATCACCGCCCGCCAGCTCCTGGACCAGGGCGCCCTACGGATCGACGCCGAGCTGGCGGACCAGCCCGAGGTCCGGGCGGACCTGATGACGCTGATCGGCGACGTCTATCGCGAGCTCGCCCTCTACGACGAGGCGGAGACGCTCCTCGCGCGGGCCGTGGCCCTCCGCCGGGAGCGGCCCGGCGCGGGCGGCCTGGACCTCGCGGCCTCGCTTCACGGCCTCGCCCGGCTGCGCGCCGAGAAGGCCGACCACGCCGCGGCCCGCAAGCTCTACGAGGAGGCGCTGGCGCTGCGCGAGGCGGCCCTCGGTCCGGACCACCCGGACGTGGCGCGCACCCTCACCGGCCTCGGCCGGGTGCTCGCCTCCCTGGGGGATTTCCGCACGGCCCGAAGGCACCAGGAGCGGGCGCTCGAGATCCTCGAAAAATCTCTGGGCCGGGGCCACGCCGAGGTCGGGCTCGCCCTGCGGGACTTAGGCCTCACTCTGGTCAAGGCCCGCGAGGTCAAGGCGGCGCGGACGTGGCTCGCGCGGGCCCTGGAGGTCCTGGAGACGGGGCACGGGCCCGGCCATCCCGACGCCGCCAAGGTGCGGGTTCACCTGGGAAACGCCCTGCTCGCCACCGGCGACCGGGAGGGGGCGCGGGTGCAGTTCGAGCGCGCCCTTCCCGTGCTCGAGAAGGCCTACGGCACCGAACATCCGGACCTGGCGATGGTCCTGTTCACGCTGGGCGACCTGCTCATCTCCCCCGGCATCCACGACAAGAACCCCGAGCTGGCGATCGGCTATCACTGGCGCGCCTGGGAGATCCGGAAGATCATGTTCGGTCCCAACCACCCGCTGGTGGCCGCGAGCCTGGACGGCCTCGGCCGCGCCTACCTGCTCCTCGAAGACGACGCCAGGGCCCGGGAGTATTTCGAGCAGAGCCTGGCCGTGATCGAAGCGGCCTTCGGCCCCGACCACCCCGACGTCACGGCCCCGCTCGGGAAGCTCGCCGCGATCGCCGGGCGGGCCGGCCGCACCGACGAGGCGCTGCGCCTCCACCGGCGCGCCATCGCGGTCACCGAAAAGGCGTTCGGGCCCGAGCACGTATCCCTGGGGCTCCCCCTCTTCTACATGGCGAAGATCGAGAGCGGCCGGGGGAACCCGGCCGCCGCCCTGCCCCTGCTCGAACGGGCCCTGGCCATCGGCCGCCGCGCGAAGGCCGAGGCGCACGGCCTCGCCATGCTGGAGATCGCGCTCGGGAGCTGCCTGACCGAGCTCGGGCGGTACGCCGAGGCCGAGCCGCTCCTCCTCCCGTCGTCCGGAGACGACGTCCACCTCGTCGTCCGCCGCCGCGCCCTGGAGGCCCTGGTCGGCCTCTACGACGGCTGGAAGCGCCCGGCCGACGCGGCCCGCCACCGGCGGACGCTCGACCGGATCGGGCGGGAAGGGCCGGGGGACGAGTTTCACTGACCGGGGCGGCTTGCGCTAGAATCCTCGTCCGTTCAGACACACAGATCTTTCCGGCTGTCCTGCCATGGGCTGGGGCGGAGGCGCATGTTCCTCATCGGAACCAAGATTGAAAGCATCCGGATCGTCTCCCTCCTGGGGCAGGGAGGGATGGGATCGGTCTACGCCGGGTTTGACGAGAAGCTCCGGCGCGAGGTGGCGGTCAAGGTCATCCGCGCCGACCGCCTGGGTCCCCTGAGCCGGGCCCGCCTGCTCCGCGAGGCGCGGGCCCTGTCGCAGCTCAACCATCCGAACATCTGCGGGATCTTCGACTACATCGAGGGGGAGGACAGCGACGTCCTGGTCCTCGAAAGGCTGCGCGGCCGGAGCCTGCGCGAGGTGCTCGACGAGGATCCCCCTCTCGGCTTTCCGGAGAAGCTCCGGATCGCCGAGCAGATCGCCGAGGCTCTCGGGGCGGCCCACGCCAAGGGGATCGTCCACCGCGACCTCAAGATGTCGAACGTCATGCTCACGGCCGGCAACACCGTCAAGGTGCTGGACTTCGGGCTCGCTTACTCGGCGATGGGGCCGCTCACGCCGATCGAGCCTCAGCGCGTGGTCCGGCCGGGGGAGGAGCCTTTCCGCACCGGCGAGTCCACGCTGGCCGCCTGGGACACGGAGGCCGTGCTGCGCACCGAGCCGGGCAAGGTCATGGGCACGGCCGCGTGCATGAGCCCGGAGCAGATCCGGGGCGAGCCTCTGACCGTGGCGAGCGACCAGTACTCCTTCGGCCTGCTCCTCCAGGAGCTGTTCACCGGCAGCTCCGGGTACGCCGCCGGCACGTCCACCGAGCTGCTGCTCGAAAAGGTCCGGCAGGGAGAGACGCTGCCCGTGCGCGGCGTCCCCCGCCCGCTCGCGGCGCTCCTCGAAGCGCTCAAGGCGCCGGCTCCCGAGGCCCGCCCCTCGGCGGCCGAGACCCTCTTCCGGCTGCGTTGGATCCGGTCCCTGCCCGCGCGGCGGTTCCGGCGGCTCGCCGTGGCCGCCGTGGCCCTGGCGGTCGCCGGAGGCGCGGCGATGTACACGTTCGGACTGCGCCAGGAGCGCGACGCGGCGATCCGGGCCCGGATCGAGGCGGAGCAGTTCCGCCACGAGGCCGATCAGGTCTCGGAATTCCTGGTCAATCTCTTCCGGGTGGCGGACCCCTCGGAGGACCGGGGGAGCTCGGTCACCGTCCGCGAGACGCTCGATCGTGGAGTCGAAGATATCCGCTCGAAGCTCCGCGACCAGCCGGCGAGCCAGGCCCGATTACTCGACGCGATCGGCCGGACCTACTTCTCCCTCGGCCTCTATACCCGGGCGCGCCCCCTCCTCGAAGAGGCCGTCGCGTTGCGGCGCAGCCACCTGGGAGGTGACCATCCTGAGCTCGCCCTGAGCCTGCGCAATCTGGCCACGCTGCGCCAGGCGCAGGGAGCGGAGGCCGAGCCGCTCTTCCTGGAGGCGCTCTCGATCCAGGAAAAGGCCCTGGCCCCCGACGACCCGGCGCTGGCCGCGACCCTCAACAACCTGGGCGTCTTTTACGGCTCCCGGGGAGACCTCTCCCGGGCCGAGCCGTTCTTCGTGCGGGCGCTCGCGATCCGCGAGAAGGCGCTGGGGCCGCGCCACCCGGACGTGGCCGCGACCCTCAACAACCTGGCGTTCGTGCACATCCAGCAGGGGCATCTGGACAAGGCCGAAGACCTCCTCCGGCGCGGGCTCGCCATCCGGGAGGCGGCCCTGCCCGCCGATCACCCGGACCTGGCCGCCAACCTGGAGGGCCTGGCCCTGCTCCTCTCCGAGCGCGGCCGGCCCGCGGAGAGCCTCCCCCTCCATGAGCGCGTCCTGTCCATCTGGAGGAAGTCCCTCGGCCCCGACCACCCGCGGATCGGCCTGGTGCTCAACAACCTCGCCGAGCACTCCGCGCAAGCCGGCCTGCCGGACGAGGCGGAGCGCTTCTATCGGCAGGCCGTCGAGCTCCGGATCCGGGTCCTGGGGCCGGACCACCCCGACCTCGCGAGCACGCGCCGCAAGTACGCCGACTTCCTCAGAAGCCAGGGCCGGAAGGCCGAGGCGGCGGCGCTCGAGCGGCCGGTCAGCGCACCCCGAGGATGAGATGAAGGCCGCCCTCGCCCTGGCCGTGGCGCTCCTGGCCGCGCCGGCCGCCCTGGCTCTGGACCCCGGGCGCCCGCTCCGGGACTTCGGCCTGGACTCCTGGCGGACGGACGACGGCCTCCCCCAGAGCACCGTCCCGTCCATCGCCCAGACCCCGGACGGCTTCCTCTGGGTCGCGACCCAGCCCGGGCTCGTCCGCTTCGACGGCGTGCGCTTCACCCCGAAGGCCCCTCCCGGCTGGCCCGCGAGCTCCGGCTTCATCACGCTTCTCTCCGGCTCGCCGGGGGACCGGTGGATCGGCGCCAATGAGGGCCTGGTGCGCTTCCGGGAGGGCGCGTTCACCGTCTGGTCCGCCCGCCAGGGCGGCCTGCCGTCCGACCGCATCCAGGCGCTCTCCCTGGACGGGGACGGCACCCTGTGGATCGGCACCGCCCGCGGCGAGCTCGTCCGCTTCGACGGCCGGCGCTTCGAGGTCCGGACGGCGGAGCACGGCCTGCCCCGGGGCGCGATCACGGCCCTCGCCCGGGACCGGGAGGGACGGCTCTGGATCGGGACCGACGCGGGGCTCGCGGTCCTCGACCGGGGAGAGATCCGGGCCTTCGCGGGCGGGCTGCCCGGCGAACGCATCCAGACCCTCCTGGCCGACCGCCGGGGCGGCCTGTGGATCGGCACCCGAAACGGGCTCGTCCGCTGGAGCGGCGGCCGGATCACGGCCTGGACGCAGGAGGACGGCCTCCCCGGCGACAGCGTGCGGGCTCTCCTCGAAGACGGGCGGGGGGCGCTGTGGATCGGCACGCAGGGAGGGCTCGCCCGGCTCCACGGCGGACGGCTCGACACCCTGACCGGGATCGGCGGTCTCCCCAACGACTTCGTGATCTCTCTTTTCGAGGACGCGGACGGGAGCCTCTGGTTCGGCACCACGGCGGGTGGCCTCTACCGCCTGCGGGAAAACGTGTTCACGGCGGCGTCCGCGGGGGGAGGCCCCGCCGAAGAGGTCGTCTGGTCCGTCGCCGAAGACCGCCAGGGGAGCCTCTGGATGGGCACCAACGGCGGCGGGCTCTATCGTTTGCAGGACGGGCGCTGGACCGTCTTCACCACCCGCGACGGTCTCGCGAGCGATGTCGTCCGCCCCATCCTGGAGGGCCGGGACGGCGCGCTCTGGCTCGGCACCTATGCCGGTCTCTCCCGCTACCGGGACGGCCGGTTCCGGACCTTTGGCCGGCGGGAGGGGCTGTCGGACGACACGGTCCTCTCCCTGGCCGAAGATCCGGACGGCACCCTTTGGGTGGGGACCACGCGAGGCCTGAACCGCCTGCGCGGCGGGCGCTTCACTGTCTACACCCGCGAGCACGGCCTGGTGGACGAGAGCGTCTTCGTCCTCCACCGCGACCGGCGCGGGACCCTCTGGGCCGGCACCAAGAGCGGGCTTCAGACCTTCCGCGAAGCCGAGGACCGCTTCGTTCCGGTGGGGGAGGGGACCGCGCTCGCGCGGTCGCCCATCTACGCCCTCCACGAGGATGCGGAGGGGACCTTCTGGGTGGGGACCAACGCCGGCCTGCACCGCCTGCGCGGCGGCGAGGTCCGGGCGTTCACCACGGCGGACGGCCTCTTCGACGACATCGCCTTCCACGTCCTCGAGGATCGAGAGGGCAATCTCTGGATGAGCTGCAACCGGGGGGTCTACCGGGTGGCAAAGAGCCAGCTCGACGCCTTCGCCGCCGGCCGCCTCTCCTTCCTCCCCTCCGTCTCCTACGGCGTACCGGACGGCATGGCGAGCGCGGAGGGCTCCGGGGCCAATCATCCGGGAGCCCTTCGCGCGCGGGACGGCCGGCTCTGGTTCCCCACCATCCTGGGGGCCGTGGTCGCCGATCCGGCCCACCTCCCGCGGGGAGGCCCGGCGCGCAGCGCCGTTCTCGAAGCGATCCTCGTCAACCACGAGCCGGCCCTTCCGGGGAGCTCCCTCCGGTTCCCGCCGAGCGCCCGCGACTTCGAGCTGCGCTACACCGCCCCGGTCCTCCTCTCCCCCGAAAAGGTGCGCTTCCGCTACCGGCTGGATGGCTACGACGGCGCGTGGATCGACGCCGGGGCGCGGCGGACGGCCTTCTACACCAACGTGCCTCCGGGGGAGCACACCTTCCGGGTCGCCGTCCGTGGCGCCGACGGGGCCTGGACCGAGGGCCGGCCCCTCGTCTCCTTCCGGATCGCCCCCCGGTTCTTCGAGACCCTCTGGTTCGCCGGCCTGTGCCTCGCCCTGGCCGCCGTGACCGGCTTCGGGGCCCACCGGCTGCGCATCCACCGCGTCGTGGCGCGCGAGCGGGAGCTTTCCGCCCTCGTCGAAAGCCGCACGCGCGACCTCCTGGCCGAAAAAGAGCGGGCCGAAGAGGCGCGCCGTGAGGCCGAGGCCGCCAACCGTGCCAAGAGCGAGTTCCTGGCCAACGTCAGCCACGAGATCCGCACGCCCATGAATGCCGTCCTCGGCATGACGAGCGTGCTTCTGGACACCCCGCTCGACTCCGGACAGCGGGACTCCGTCGAGACCATCCGCGCGAGCGGCGAGTCCCTCCTGGACCTCATCAACGACCTCCTGGACCTCTCGAAGATCGAGGCCGGGGCCCTGGAGATCGAGTCCGCCCCCTTCTCCGTGCGCGACTGCGTGGAAGAGGCCGTCGACCTCCTGGCCGCGAGCGCCCGGGACAAGGGGCTCGCCCTCTCCTCGCGCGTGGACGAATCCGTGCCCGCCCTGGTGAAGAGCGACGCGGCGCGGCTGCGCCAGATCCTGGTCAACCTGCTCTCGAACGCCGTCAAGTTCACCCCCCGGGGCGAGGTCTCCTTGGAGGTCGCGGCCGGCCCGGCCGAGGGCGATCTCCTCGAGCTGCGCTTCGCCGTCCGCGACACCGGCATCGGCATTCCGCCGGACGGCCGCGACCGGCTCTTCAAGCCCTTCTCCCAGGCCGACTCCTCGACCACCCGCGTCTACGGCGGGACCGGCCTGGGGCTCGCGATCAGCCGCCGGCTGGCCGAGGCCCTGGGCGGACACATGGGGGTGGAGAGCGAGCTCGGCCGGGGCTCGACGTTCCACTTCAACCTCCGCTGCGAGGCCGCGGCGGGCCCCGCTCCCAGAAGGCGCGAGCGGGCGCAGCCGGATCCCGGCCTCGGCCGGCGGGTCCCCCTGCGCATCCTCGTGGCCGAGGACAACGCGACCAATCAGAAAGTCATGCTCCTCCTCCTGGACCGCCTGGGCTACCAGGCCGACGTGGCCGCGGACGGCTACGAGGTGCTCGACGCCCTGAGGCGCCGGCGCTACGACCTCGTGCTGATGGACGTGCAGATGCCCGGCATGGACGGCTGCGAGGCCGCGCGCCGCATCCACGCCGAATGGCCCGAGGGTTCCCGCCCGCGGATCGTGGCGGTCACCGCCAACGCGCTGTCCGGAGACCGGGAGGCCTGCCTCGCCGCGGGGATGGACGGCTACCTGAGCAAGCCCGTCTTCCCCGAAAACCTGGAGGAGGTGCTCCTGGGCACCGGGGAGAGCCTCTCCGTTCCCGCCCCTCCCGGGCCCGCGGTGCTGGACCCCTCCTACCTCGAAAGCCTTCGCCGGCTCGAAGCCGCCGCGGGAAAGAAGATCGTGGCCGGGATCGTCGAAAGCTATCTCGCCGAATCCCCCCGGCGCCTCGCCCGCATGCGCGAAGCCCTGGTCTCGGGAGACGCCGCGGATCTGCGCTTCGTGGCCCACTCGCTCAAGGGTTCGAGCGCCCAGATCGGCGCCGTCACCGTCGCTGAAAAGTGCCAGGAGATCGAGCACCGGGCCGCCGGCGAAACCCTGGACGGCGCCGGGGCGCTCCTGGACGACGTCGACCGCGAGCTCGGCCGGGTCGCCGAGGCCCTCGGGAGCTAGAATTCGCCCGATGAAGGCCATGGTCCTCTCCGCCCTCGGCCGGCTGGACGAAAACCCGGCCCCTCTCCGTCTCACCGACCTGCCGGACCCCGCGCCCGGGGAGGGGGAGGTCCTCCTCCGCGTCACCGCCTGCGGCGTCTGCCACACCGAGCTCGACGAGATCGAAGGGCGCACGCCGCCGCCCCGCCTCCCCGTGATCC
>DATHUD010000410.1:0-17129 GCA_035462575.1 Thermoanaerobaculia bacterium
AGGGGCCGGCCCGATCGTGAGCGCCGACGGCCGTTTCGTCGCCTTCCGAAGCTTCGGCAGGGAACTGGTCTCGGGCCAGGTCGAAGCGAATGAAGAGAACCCTTTCACCTACGACGTTTTTCTCTACAACCGGCTCACGGGGGTCAACACGCTCGTCAGCCACGCCCCGGGCTCGCCCCTGACGGCCGTCGGGTCGACGGGCCCGTCCGACGAATACGCAGAATCCTGGATGGACCTGGACCTGAGCGCCGACGGCCGCTTCGTCGTCTTCGCGAGCGTCTCCGAGACGTTGATCGGGGAGGAGCAGGAGCCTGAAGGTTCCGATTTCCTGCTCCAGGACGTCTTCCTTTTCGACCGGGAGACCGGAGCCGTCACCGGGGTGAGTGAACGGATCGCCACCAGGGCCTACGAACCGAAGATCAGCGCAGATGGCCGGTTCATCGCCTTCACGGGAGACGATTTCGTCGGCTACTTTGCCAACCCGATCTTCGATGGCAATCTCTTCCTATATGACCGGGTCACGGGAGCAACAACCCAGGCGAGCCACCCCGGCTCGAGCTCGTGCGCGGGCTCCTTGCCATACTTCAAATATCGCTACTCCGGCAGTCCCGTCCTCAGCGCAGCCGGCCACGTCCTCGCCTTTACCAGCACGGCCTGCGATCTCGTTCCCCTGGATCTCAACGGCGGCCCGCCGGAGGACCCTGCGTTCGGTGACTACCTGTCCGATGCGGACGTCTTCGTCTCCATCCACCCGTAACGATGGCAGCGAAGGAATAGAACAGCTTTGCTGCTGCTGCTGGCTGCTGCGCTTCGGGGGGCACCTTCCGGGCCTGGGGAGGGGCCGGGCCGGGCTCCGGGGATGGGTGGCGGGGCGATCTGGTATCCTCCGGATCAATGAAGGATATTCGTGCTCTTCCAAAATCGGCCCTGGGACTCTTGCAGCAGAGCATCCAGCGCCTGGTCGTCGTCTCCAACCGCCTGCCCGTTACAGCCGCGCGCGCCGAGGACGGCGCCTGGTCACTTCTCCCCGGCAGTGGCGGACTGATAACCGCCTTGGCCCCGGTGCTTGAAGCCCGGGGCGGGCTCTGGGTCGGCTGGCCGGGGCTGATCGGCGAAGAGAGCCACGAGGCCGGGCCTCTGCTCGCGAGCTTCGCCCGGCGGCAGGGTTACGGCCTGGTGCCCGTGCCGCTCACCAGAGCCGAATATGAGCTGTTCTACCTCGGTTTCGCCAACGAGGTGCTCTGGCCTCTCTTCCATGACCTGCAGTCGCGCTGCATTTTCGTGCCGGAATACTGGCAGGCGTTCCTCGACGTCAACCACAAGTTCGCAGCCGCCTCTGCCGCGGCGATGCAACCCGGCGACATGGTGTGGATCCACGACTATCTTCTCCTGGGCGTCGGCCGCTTTGTGCGCGAGCTGGTGCCCGAGGCCCGGCTGGGATTCTTTCTCCACATCCCGTTTCCGCCGCCCGACATCTTCGCCAAGCTGCCCTGGCGCGCCGAGGTTCTCCGGGCGCTGCTCGCCTATGACCTGGTCGGCTTCCAGACCGTCAGGGACCGCCGCAACTTCGTCGCCTGCCTCCGCGCCCTCCTGCCCGAGGCCGTGGTGCGCGGGCGTGGCAACGCGCGGCGCGTGCTCCTGCAGGGCCGGCAGACGCGCGCGGCCGCGTTTCCGATCGGCATCGATGCCCGTGGCTTCGCGGACCTGGCGAAGCACCCCGACGTCGCGGCCCGAGCGGACAGGCTGCGCGCGGACATGGGGGTCGAGCACCTCCTCCTGGGCGTCGACCGGCTCGACTACACGAAAGGGATCCCCTTCAAGCTCGAAGCGGTGCGCCGCTTGTTGCGCGCCCGTCCCGACCTGCACCGGCGTCTTGCGCTCGTCCAGATCCTGGTGCCGAGCCGTGGCGAGATCCCCGAGTACCTGCAACAGAAGGCCGAAGTCGAGCGCCTCGTCGGCGAGATCAACGGCGAGCTCGGCCAACCGGGCTGGACTCCGATCCAGTACTTCTGCCGGGCTGTCGACCGCGAGGAGCTCGTCGCCTATTACCGCGCTGCGAGCGTCTGCCTGGCCACCCCGCTCAAGGACGGGATGAACCTGGTCGCCAAGGAATATTGCGCCTGCCAGACCGAGCGCCGCGGCGTGCTGGTGCTCTCGGAGTTCGCCGGAGCTGCCGTCCAACTCGCCGACGGGGCGTTGCTGGTCAATCCCTACGACATTCTCGGCGTCGCCGCCGCCATCGCGAGAGCTTGCGAGATGCCCATCGAGGAACGCAAGCAGCGCATGGTCCGCCTGCAACGCAACGTTCACGCCGAGGATGTCCACAGTTGGGTGGATGACTTCCTGAGCCATGCGCGAGGCGATTGAAACCGGGCCTATCTCTTAAACATCTGTAACATTCCGATTTTCCTGGCGCCCAACTCCTCAGGAGCCGGTCTGACACCGGCGTGAAAAGGAGAGCCTTATGGCAGCCAGGAAACCTGCGAAAAAGGGAGGGGCACCGGCGCGGCGGCAAGAACCCGCGATCCCCTCGTTCAAACCACGGGTCGTGGTCAAATTCCACGACTTTGTCCAGTTGCCGTACGAGGCCGGAGCGGAGGAGCTCGTCGAGCGCCTGCGGATCGGGCCCATGGCGAGTCTTCTCGAACAGTTCCCCGGGATCACGCTCCAGCCGTTGTTCGCAGCCCGCAAGGTGGACGAAATCCGGGGGCTGATCGATCGCGCCGTGGAGACCGGGTCCGCCTTCCGTCCTGCGAACCTCCTCGGCTATTTCGCCGTCGAAGTGCCGCCGGGAGTCGAGCCGGAAGCGGTCGCGAAAACGTTGTCCTCCTGGCAGACGGTCGAGATCGCCTATGTCGAGCCGGGCCCGGTGGAGCCGCCCGCCGTAACGCCCGGTGACGACCCCCGCAGCGTCAACCAGGGCTATCTGGACCCGGCCCCGGACGGCATCGACGCCGAGTTTGCCTGGGGCATTCTCGGAGGCGATGGCCAGGGGCAGGCGCTGGTGGACCTCGAGTGGGGCTGGACTCTGAATCATGAGGATCTCGCGGCCCAGGGCGCGACTCTGATCTCCGGCCTGAATCACTCGTATTTCCATCACGGCACCGCGGTGCTGGGCGAGGTCGCCGCGGTGGACAACACGCTGGGATGCGTGGGGATCACGCCCAAGCTCCAGTCCGTCCGCGTGGTCGGCCAGTGGCGGGTGGGCGGCGGGTATAGCACGTCGGAGGCCATCCTGGACGCGGTCGCCGCGATGAGCTTCGGCGACGTCCTCCTGCTGGAGGCGCAGACCAGCCTCTGGGGTTACGTAATGGTTCCCGTCGAGATCGAGCCCGCGGTGTTCGACGTGATCCGGCTGGCGACGGCGCTCGGGATCGTGGTGGTCGAGGCGGCCGGCAACGGCGGCGTCGATCTGGACACCGTCGTCGATCCGATGGGCCAACAGATCTTCAACCGGGCCAGCGCCGACTTCCGCGATTCCGGAGCCATCGTCGTCGGAGCGGCGAGCTCGACCGCTCCTCATACCCGGCTGGGTTTTTCCTGCCATGGCAGCCGGATCGACTGCTACGGGTGGGGCCACAACGTCGACACCTGCTACAGCAACGGCGACGGGACGAGCACGGACCTGTACACCACGGGATTCAATGGAACGTCCAGCGCTTCGCCGATCGTGACCGGCGCCGCGCTGGCGGTCCAGGGGATGGCCGAGATGAACCTGGGTTTCCGGTTCAGCCCCTGGCAGCTCCGGGAGATCCTGAGCGATCCGGCCAACGGGACCGCGTCGGCCGATCCTCCGGCCGACCGGATCGGCGTCATGCCGGACCTGAAGAAGATCGCGGAGGACGTTCTGGACGTGGCGCCCGACGTCTACATCCGGGATCACGTGGGCGACACCGGAGACCCGCACGCCGGTGCCATCTCGGCGAGCCCGGACATCATCCTCCGCAACGATCCGGAGCCGGACCCGCAGGCGGCTTTCGGCGAGGGGAGCGGCACCGAGAATGACGCGGCCCTGGGGTACACCGCGGAGGCGGGGCAGGACAATCACATTTACGTCCGCGTGCGCAACCGCGGTGGATGGCCGGCGAGCAACGTCGACGCCACGGTCTACTGGTCCCCGCCGGCAACCCTCGTCACCCCGGACCTGTGGAACCTCGTCGGCTCGGTGGTGATCCCCGCAGTCCCCAACGGCGACCAGCTCACGGTCTCGGACGCCCTGGTGTGGGACAAGGACGACATCCCGGCGACGGGCCACTATTGCTTCGTCGGGCTCATCGGCACCGCGGCCGATCCGGCGCCGTCGCCGGCCGATTTCCTGAATTTCGACAACTTCAGGGATTTCATCCGCAACAACAACAACGTGACCTGGCGGAACTTCAACGTCGTGGACAATCTGCCGGATCCGCCCAGCGCCGGCGTTCCCAAGGGATTCAAAGCCCTTTCTTTCCTGGCGCCCGGCGCACCGGACAAGGCCCGTCCCATGGCGCTCGAAGTCCTGGCCCGGCTGCCGAACGAGGCCCGCCTGTTGCTCGAAGCTCCCCTGGGCCTGCGGGACCTCTTCGGGTTCATGGGGCCGTTCGGCAAAAAGGATCTGAAGCGCGGCAGCGTCCTCCTTCCGATCAAGGCCGCCGGCCGGCAGCGCCTGGGCACCCTGCTGTTCCCGGCCCGGTCGCGCCACCGTCTGCGCCTGCTCGTGCAGATCCCCGAGAAACTGCGGGAGCGGGAGTTCGAGGTGGCGGTCCGGCAACTCTACCGCGATCAGGAGGTCGGCCGCGTGACGTGGCGCCTGAGGCCCCCGAAGAACGTCCCCGGCCGTCGTCCCCAATCGTAGGGGAGCGGCCTTGCCGTCGAGGCAAGAGGCAACCCCCGAGCGTGCTGCGGGAGCACGCCTGCCTCAAGGCCGCGCAAAGCTCCCTTCGGCGATCCCGGCGAGGCCCTGGGAGTCGCAGATCCGGAGCCACTGCCGTCCGGTCTCGACGGTCTTCCGCTCCTGCCATTCGGCCAGGGTGCGGCTCGCGGTGTAGACGCTGGTGCCGGAGATCTCGGCGAGCTCCTGCTGGGTGATCCGCTCGATGAGGACGGAGCCGCCCGGCTCGCGCCTCCCGATCTGCTGGGCCAGGCGCAGCAGGGTGCGGGCGAGCCTCTGGGCCACGGGCTCGGTGGCGAGCTCGCGGACCCGGGAGAGCGCCTCCTGGGTGTGCGTGGAGACGATCCGCAGGAGGTTGGCCTCGAAGCGCGGATGCCGGCGGATCAGGCCGGGCAGGACCTCCCGCGACCAGGCCCGGAGGCGCGTCCGCTCGGTGGCCCGGGCCGCCACGGGGTAGGTGCCGCGGTCGAACAGGGCGACGGCCGCGAAGGCGTCTCCCGGGGCCAGATAGCGCATGATGACCTCCTGGCCCTCGGCCGTGATCTGGGTCAGCTTGATGCGGCCCGACTCCACGAGGAAAAGCGCGTTGGCGGGCTCGCCCTCCCGGAACAGGACCTCCCCCCGCCGCAGCACCCGCGGCGTGCCGCCGGCCAGGACCTTCTCGGCCTCTTCCGGCGCAAAGCCCTGGAAGAGCCGCTCGTAGAACTCGGACGGAATGACCATGGCCGCGAAGTCTACCGTCCTTTTGCTTGCGCCAGCGCAAGGACCGCGGCCCGGTGGGGCGATACCCTGCTCTGCGAAAGGAGAGCTCCATGAACATTACGCCTGACACCCGCGTCGCGGAGATCGCCACCCGGAACCCCGCCACGATCCGGATCTTTCAACGCTTCTCGATCGACTTCTGCTGCGGGGGCAAGCGCCCGCTTTCCGAGGTCTGCGCCGAGAAGCACATGACCTTCGGCGAGTTGCGGACGGCCCTGGAGTCGGCGGGCGAGCCCGATCGCGCGGAACAGCCCGCGGCGGAAGCCGGCCTCGCGGAGCTGGCCCGTTTCATCGTCACCAAGTATCACGCGGATCTCCGGGACGAGCTGCCGCGGCTGGGCCAGATGGCCGCCAAGGTGCTCGACGCCCACGGCGCACGGTATCCGGACGTGCTGCCCGCGCTCGCGGCGACCTTCCGCGGGCTCCGGGAGGAGCTCGAATCGCACATGATGAAGGAGGAGCGGATGCTCTTCCCCTACATCGAGCGCCTCGAGGCTCTGGCCGCGGACGGCCAGGGGCTCCAGGCCTCCCCGTTCGGCTCGATCCAGGCGCCCATCGGCATGATGGAGCATGAGCACGAGATCGCAGGCTCAGCCCTCGCCCGCCTGCGCGAGCTGACCGCCGGCTACGTTCCGCCCGCCGACGCCTGCAACACATTCCGCGGCCTCTATCACGGCCTCGCCGAGCTGGAGAAGGCCCTCCACGAGCACATCCACCTGGAGAACAACGTGCTCTTCCCCCGGGCCGCGCGCCTGGAAGAGGAGCTGAAGCATCGTGCCGTGATATGAATTCCCGGCAGCGGGACTAGCAGCGGGACCTAACCGACGCACACAGGAGCCCCTGTGACCGAGACGACCTCGAAGCTGACGCCCAACGCCCGTCACCTCGCCCTGGGCACCCTCTCGTTCGCGATCTCCTTCGCGGTCTGGGGCCTGATCAGCGCCTTCGCTCCCCGCTTCCGCGAGCAGTACTCGCTCTCCGGCACGGAGACCGCCCTGCTGGTCCCCCTGCCGGTGCTCCTGGGCTCGATCGGCCGGTTCCCGATGGGCCTTCTCGCGGACCGCTTCGGGGGCCGGGCGGTGCTCTCGGCCCTCTTGGTGCTGACCGCGATCCCGGCCTGGCTCGTGCCGGCGGCGAAGAGCTACGAAGATCTCCTCGTAGTCGCGTTCTTCCTGGGGCTCGCCGGCTCGACCTTTCCGGTCGGCATCGGCTACGTGTCGCGCTGGACGCCGCCCGCCAGGCAGGGCGGCGCCTTAGGCATCTACGGCCTCGGCAACATCGGGCAGTCGGCGGCCGTCTTCCTCGGGCCGCTGCTCGCGGCGGCCATCGGTTGGCAGTCCGTCTTCCGCGGCATGGCGGTGGTGTCCGTCCTCTGGGGCGTCGCCTTCGGCCTCCTGGCGCAGAACGCTCCTTCCGCGGCCCGGCCGGCGGGCCTCGGCGCGGCCCTGGGGGTGCTGCGTGAGCGGCTCGCGTGGGTGCTCGCCCTCTTCTACTTCCTGACGTTCGGAGGCTTCGTCGCCTTCGCCGTCTACCTGCCCACGCTGCTGCGCGACGAGTTCGGCCTCCGCCCCGCGGACGCCGGGTTCCGGGCCGCCGGCTTCGTGCTGCTCGCGACCCTGCTGCGGCCGGTGGGCGGCTGGCTCTCCGACAAAATCGGCGGCGCGCGGGTGCTCTCCGGCGTCTTTCTCGGGGTGATCCCGTTCGCGCTGCTCCTCACCTGGCCGGCGATGCTGCCGTTTTCGGTCGGCGCGCTCGGCTGCGCGGCGCTCCTGGGGCTCGGCAACGGCGCGGTGTTCAAGCTGGTTCCGGAGTACTTCCCGGCCAAGACCGGCACGGTCACCGGCCTGGTGGGCGCCATGGGCGGCCTCGGCGGCTTCTTCCCGCCGCTTCTGCTCGGCTTCTTCCGCGACCGCTTCGGGG
The DNA here is from genome assembly GCA_035462575.1 of Thermoanaerobaculia bacterium. Taxonomy (GTDB): domain Bacteria; phylum Acidobacteriota; class Thermoanaerobaculia; order Multivoradales; family UBA5704; genus DATARR01. The sequence goes on from DATHUD010000410.1 coordinate 7,550, forward strand.
TGATCTGGCCCGGGTTCGTTCTCCTCGCCGGAATGGCGTTCGCGCTCTGGTGGGTGAACCACCGCGTGTTCGTGCCGCGCCAGCAGGCTCTGGAGCTGGCGCTGCCCCCCGAGCGGACCCGCGCGGCCGACCGCCTGCGCGCCGGCGCCTGGGCCACCTTCTGGACCGGCGCCCTCGCCGCCGCCATCGTGGTCGGGTCGCGCAACCTCCAGAATTTCGATCCGGCCCTGGTGATCTACACCTTCGCCACGATCTTCGCCACCTGGGGGGTCACGTACCACTACACCGTCTGGCTCCAGAAGCCGCCCACCCGCATCTACTGGCGCCGGAGCTGGCAGCTCGTGCGGCAGCTCGGAATCCTGCGCAGCTTCGGCCGGCTGCTGCCGCTCGCCTGGACCCATCTCGCGGCGCAGACCTTCATCCGTGAGCGCTCGCTCCTGCGCTGGTGGATGCACCAGCTCCTCTTCTGGGGCTGCATCCTGGCGGTTTTGATCACCTTTCCGCTGGTCTTCGGCTGGATCCACTTCGGCAGCGACGGCCAGGACCAGATGACCTATGTGACCTATGTCTTCGGGTTCCCCACCGGATCGTTCCGCATCCGCACGGTCGTCTCGTGGCTGCTCTTCCACGGCCTCGACATCGCCGCGGTCCTGGTGCTCGGGGGGATCGGCCTGGCGCTCTGGCGCCGGATGCGCGACCAGGGGGCGCGGGCGGTGCAGGACTTCGGCCGCGACTTCTTCCCGCTGATCCTCCTGTTCGCCATTTCGGTGACGGGCCTCGCGCTCACCGTCTCGACCCTTTGGCTGCGCGGCAGCTTCTACGCGTTCCTGTCGATCCTCCACGCGATCACGGTGATCGCCGCCCTGCTCTATCTCCCCTTTGGAAAGTTTTTCCACATCTTCCAGAGGCCGGCCCAGCTCGGCGTCAAGCTGTACCACCGGGCAGGTGAGGAGGGGGAGGGCGCCTTCTGCGCCAGTTGCGGCGAGCGCTTCGCCTCGCGCATGCACGTCGACGACCTGAAGCTCGCGCTCCGGGACTTGGGCTTCGACTACCGCCTGCCCGGCCCCGCGGGCCCCGAATCAGGACACTGGCAGGAGCTCTGCCCGGCCTGCAAGCGCAAGTCGCTCGCAGGCGCCCAGCTCCGCCTCAAGGAGAACGCCCGTGGCTAAGGAGACAACCCGTGGCTGAAAGGCCCCTGCCTTACGAAGAGCTGATCGCCCGCTACGGGCCCCATCTCAACTACGAGCCTCCCGGCGGCTACGACGAGCAGCGGGAGAACCCGCCCGACCGGCTGGTCAAGACCCATTGCTGCTTCTGCGGCCAACAGTGCGGAATCCAGCTCAAGGTGCGAGACAACCAGGTGGTCGGCTTCGAGCCGTGGGAGGAGTTCCCGTTCAACCAGGGGATGCTCTGCCCGAAAGGGGTCCGGCGCTATCTCCAGAGCGCCCACCCCGACCGGCTGCTCCACCCCCTTCTGCGGACGTCCCGCGACTCCCAGGGCTTCCGCCCGGCGCCGTGGGACGAGGCCCTGGACTTCACCGCCCGGCGCCTGCGCGAGGTCCAGGAGCGCTGGGGCAAGGACGCGGTCGCGGTCTACGGCGGCGCCTCGCTCACCACCGAGAAATCCTACCTGTTGGGCAAGTTCGCCCGCGTGGCCCTCGGCACCCGGCACATCGACTACAACGGCCGCCTCTGCATGGTTTCGGCGGGCACCGCCTACAAGCTGGCGTTCGGCGTCGACCGCTCGCCCATTCCGTGGAGCGACATCCCGGAGGCCCAGGTGGCGTTCGTCATCGGCGCCAACATCGCCGATTGCGCGCCGATCACCACGCAGTACCTCTGGCGCTGCCGCGACCGGGGCGGCCGGCTCATCGTGGCCGACCCGCGGATGACTCCGATCACCAGGAACGCCGACCTCTACCTGCCGGTCCGTCCCGGCACCGACCTGGCCCTTTTGATGGGGATGCTCCACGTGGTGCTGCGCGACGGCCTGGAAAAGCGCAGTTTCATCGACGCCCACACCACGGGCTTCGAGCAGGTGGCGGAGTCGGTGAAAGCGTACGATCCGCTGACCGCCGCCCGCGTCACCGGAGTGCCGCCCGAAGCCATCGAAAAGGCCGCGCACTGGATCGGCGAAGCCGATCGCGCCGTGCTCCTCCACGCCCGCGGCCTCGAGCACCAGTCCAAGGGGGTCGAGAACTGCCTCGCGGTGATCAACCTGGCGCTCGCGACCGGCAACATCGGCCGCGAAGGGGCCGGCTGCGCCATGATCACCGGCCAGGGCAACGGCCAGGGCGGCAGAGAGCACGGGCAGAAATGCGATCAACTCCCGGGCCAGCGCTCGATCTCGGACCCCGCGGCGCGCGAGCACGTGGCGCGCGTCTGGGGGATCACCCCCGAAGAGATCCCCCAGGCCGGGCTCTCGGCGGTCGAGATCATGGAAGCGATCCACCGCGGCGAGATCAAGGCGCTGCTCTCCATCTGCTTCAACCCGCTGGTGTCGCTGCCCGACGCCAACTACGTCCGCGAGGCACTCGAAAAGCTCGAATTCTTCGGCGTCGTCGACTTCTTTCTGTCAGAGACCGCGCAGTTCGCCGACGTGGTGCTCGCCGGCAGCCTGCAGGAGGAAGAGGAGGGCGTGGTCGCGAGCGCCGAAGGGCGGGTCATTCACATTCAAAAAGCGGTGGACCCGCCGGGCGAGGCCTGGCCGGACAGCCGGATCTACATCGAGCTGGCGCGCCGGCTGGGCAAGGAAAAGTTTTTTCCGTACCGGTCGACGCGCGAGATCTTCGAAGAGCTCCGCGAAGCCTCGCGCGGCGGGCCGGCCGACTACTCCGGCATCACCTACGAAAAGATCGACCGCCAGATGGGGGTCTTCTGGCCCTGCCCGAGCGACGCCGGAGAAGACTTTCCGGGCACGCCGCGCCTGTTCGAAGGGGGCCGCTTCTTCCATCCGGACGGCAAGGCCCGCTTCCTCGTCACCGAGTGGCGGGACAGCGGCGACCCGGTGAGCGAGGAGTTTCCGGTCTATTTGACGACCGGCCGCGTGGTCAGCCAGTACCTCTCCGGCACCCAGACCCGGCGCATCGGGCCGCTGATCGATCAGTTCCCGCATCCGCGGGTCGAGATCCATCCGCGGATGGCCGAGGCGCACGGCATCGCCGACGGCGACTGGGTGACCGTGGCCACCCGGCGGGACGAAATCACCGTCCAGGCCCTGGTGGTGCGCACGATCCGGCCGGACACCGTTTTCATCGCCTACCACTGGCCGGGCGGCCGGAGCGCCAACCGCCTCACGCACCGCACGCTCGACCCGCGCAGCAAGATCCCCGAATACAAGGTCTCGGCCTGCCGGCTGCGTAAGGCCGCCGGGCCGCCCGACTGGGTGCGCAACGAGCTGACGCCGGGCACGCCGCGCCCGCATTCTCCGGGCAGCGGCCTCAAGGTGGTGGGCTAGCGAATGTTCGGCTACGAATTTTACATCGATCCCGAGCGCTGCATCGGCTGCCAGGCGTGCATCAACGCCTGCGCCGAGTGCGACACCCACCGCGGCACGCCCATGATCACGGTCGACTTCCTCGACCGGCCCAACAGCATCGCCACCGTGCCCGCGATCTGCATGCACTGCGACGACCCCACCTGCGCCGAGGTCTGCCCGGCCGACGCCATCAAGAAGGGGGAGGACGGCGTCGTGCAGTCGGCGCTCAAGCCGCGCTGCATCGCCTGCTCGAACTGCGTGCTGGCCTGCCCGTTCGGCATCCCGAAAATGATGACGAAGCTCGAGCTGATGATGAAGTGTGACATGTGCTACGACCGCACCTCGGTGGGCAAGCGGCCCATGTGCGCCACCGTCTGCCCGAGCCAGGCGCTCGCCTATGTGACACCCGAGCGGATCGCGAGCGAGCGGCGGGAAAAACCCACCAACGTTTTCCAATTCGGCCACGAGACCGTCACCACCAAGGTCTACATGATGGTGCCGCCCGAAGTGCCGGCGGTCGCCGTGGACGTGGTGGACTTCCTGTGGGAGCCGGAGCGGAGGGAGGACCGGCCATGAAATTCCTGAGACAATCGAGCCGCGAGCCTCTCTGGCGCGAGGAGATCTCGATCTTCAGCGCCGACGAGCGCTACGTCAACCGCCGGCAATTTGCCAAGTTCCTGGTCCTGACCAGCCTGGGGATGTTCGTGGGCAACCTCTGGATCCTCGCCCGGAGCTGGCTCGCGGGAAAACCTTTCTATCCGGTGCGGCAGGTGATGCGGATCGGCGAGGTTCCCGTGGGCGGGGTCCGGCTCTTCCGCTATCCCGGCCCCGAGGACCCCTGCATCCTGATCCGCCGCGGCGAAGACGAATACGCGGCCTACAGCCAGAAGTGCACCCACCTCTCCTGCGCCGTCTACTATGCGCGAGACGAGGACCGCCTGGCCTGCCCGTGTCACGAGGGATATTTCTCGGTGCGCGACGGCCGGGTGCTCCAGGGGCCGCCGCAGCGCCCGCTCCCCCGCGTGGTGCTGGAGAGCCGAGGCGATATGCTGGTGGCCGTGGGCATGGACCTGCATCCGGAGGCCTGACATGGAACCGTCCCGCTTTCCCCCCGAGCGCCGCGGGCTGACCGTGATCGACGGCGCCGTCTCCCTGATCGCGATCCTGCTGATCGTCCAGATGTGGCTGCTGACCGCGACGCTCGAGTCCTTCCTCGCCGGTCACCGGGAAGGGGTCCTGCCGGCGGCGATCGTCTCCGGGCTGCTGCTCCTCGCCTGCTTCGGCCTCTACCTGTTCGTCGAAGGCGTGGACCGCGAGATCCGGAGAAAACCCTAGAGCGTGGCCGGCACCGCTCCGCTCCCGCGCGAGGAGCGGCTTCCGCCCCGGTGGCTGCCGCTCCTCTACTTCTCCTTCGCCCACCTCTGCCTCGCCGCGGCCTTCGCGGCCGTGGCCCTCGATCCGCGCGGCGTGGCCGGCTTCTTCTATCACCCGCGGATGGTCGCGGTCGTCCACCTCGTGACGCTCGGATGGATCACCTCCTCGATTCTGGGGGCGATCTACATGATCGGTCCGATGGCCCTGCGCATGCCCATGCCGGCCCGCGCGGCTGACCGCTGGGCCTTCGGGCTGTTCGCGACGGGCGTGATCGGAATGGTGGTCCACTTCTGGATCGCGGAGGCGTCGGGAATGGTCTGGTCCGCCGGAATGGTGACCCTGGCCCTCCTGCAAGTCACGCTGCGGGTGCTCCGGGCCCTGCCGGCAGCGCCCATCCAGAAAGCGGTCAAGCTCCACTTCGCCCTCGGGTTCCTGAACCTCCTGGGCGCCGCAACGGCCGGCCTCCTGCTCGGTCTTGACAAGGTTTTCCACTTCCTGCCGGGCTACGTTCTCGCCAACGTCGCGGCCCACGCCCATCTCGCCGCCGTAGGCTTCGCCCTGATGATCGTGATGGGAGCCGGCTACCGCCTCCTGCCCATGCTCCTGCCCGCCGCCATGCCCGACCGGGCGAGCCTCTGGGCGAGCGCCCTGCTGCTCGAAACGGGGCTCCTCGGCCTCTCCGCCGGGCTGGTGGCCCGCCGCCCCTGGGCCGGCATCTTCGCCCTCCTGGTGGCCGCCGGCATCGCCTCCTTCCTGCGCGAAGTGCTCTGGATGGTGAAGAACCCCCGGCCCGCGCCCAAAGGGCTCCGCCGGCCCGACCTGGGAGTCCTCCACGTCGCCCAGGCGCTCCTCTGCCTCCTCCTCGCCGCCGGCCTGGGAATCGCCCTGGTCCTCTCCCCGCCCGGCGAGTGGAAAGTGGGCGCTACCCTGGTCTACGGCGTCCTGGGCCTGGTCGGCTTCCTGGCGCAGATGGTGATCGGAGTCAACGCCCGCCTCCTGCCGCTCTTCTCCTGGCTGACCGCCTACGCCGGAGACAGCTTCCGAGCCGTGCCCCCCTCCCCGCACGACCTGCCCAACCGGACGCTCCAGAAGTGGACCCTCGGGCTCTGGTCCGCGGGCGTGCCCCTCCTTGCCGCGGGCCTCGCCCTCGACCGGATACCGTGGCTGACCGCCGCCGGCTGGGCCCTGCTCGCGGCGGTGGTCCTGGACGGCATCGGCGCTGTCCGGGTGGTCCGCCAAGCGCGCGTCCCGCCCGGCTGACATCCCGGCGGGATGTCTCTCTTCGAAGGGCATGCCGCCGCAAACGGCAACACCAGTCCCCCATGTTATCCTGTCATCCAGGAGGAAGATTGGGAGCTCGTCTCCCCCTTCTCTTTATCGGCGATGCAGGATAAAGTTCCCGCAACGCACGACTCAGCAAGGGAGCATGCCATGGGTCAGCCCGCCGTCTCGGCACTCGCGCCTCTACCCTTCGAGCTCGTCTACGACGACGGAGAGCCCTTGGAGACCGAGTGGCACGTCCTGGAGCACACCCTCCTGCGCAAGCTGATTCGCCAGGCCATGGCGGAGCAGAGCCGTGCCGATTTCTACGTCGGCACCAACCAGTTCGTCTACTACTCCATAGAGCAGGCACGGGACGTCGCCGAAGAGGTGACGAAGGGCCTCGAAAAACGGGCTGTCCGCGGGCCGGACGTTTTCTGGGTGGGCGGCGTCGATCCGGACCGAGAGCGCCGGGTCTGGATCGCCTGGGAAGAGGGCGGCCGGTTGCCGGACCTCATCGTCGAGCTTCTGTCCCCCTCCACGGAGCACATCGACCGCGGCGAGAAGAAGAAGCTCTATGCGCAGGTCTTCCGCACGACCGAGTATTTCCTGTACAACCCGGAGACCCGAGTGCTGGAAGGCCTGCGCCTGGTGAACCGCTCCTACCGGCCGATTCCGCCCGATGAAAAGGGGCGGTTCTGGAGCGGACAGCTCGGGGCTTTCCTCGGTCTCTGGCAAGGTGTCGTGGAAAACAAACGGAGCACCTGGATCCGGCTTTTCCGTCCCGACGGCAGCATGGTGCCGACAGCGGAAGAGCAGGCCGAGGCGGAACGCCAGCAGGCCGAGGCGGAACGCCAGCGGGCCGACGCGGAACGCCAGCGGGCCGAAGCGGAACGCCAGCGGGCCGAAGCGGAATGCCAGCGGGCTGAAGCGGAACGCCAACGAGCCGAGGCGGAACACCAACGGGCCGAGGCCGCGGAGGCTGAGGTCGCTCGTTTGCGGGCGCTGCTCGGAGAGCGCGGACAGAGCTGAGCAGGCGCAGGCTGCCTCGATGAAAGCAATCCTCGTCTTCCACATCCACCGGCAGGGCGCAGAAGCCGCTGTTCTGGTTTCCATCAAGGAGTGGCGCCGCCTCCAGGCGGCGCGGCCAACGCTCAAGGAGTTGCTCCTCGCCGAGACGCCGCGAGCCGAGATCCCGGTCCCCCCGCGCCGCCGGTGGCATCAGCGGACGCCCGAGGCCCTGGAGTAGGCCTGTCCGCTCCGTCAGAGTAGGACCGATGGATTTGTTCGTAGGGGCGGGGCTTGTCCCCGCCTGGGCGGGCTCCGAAACGAGAGGGGGAGAGGAGCGTTCGGAAAGGGGAATCCCTCCGGAATACGGGGGGACGGCGGCTCCCAACAGGGAGAACCGTTCCACCGAGCGGGTATGAGCCTGCTCCGAACGGGTAGAGGCCCGTTGGGTAGAGGCCCGTACCCACTCGGGAGAGCAGCGTACCCGTAAGGTACGGCGGCCGTACCCAGTGGGGAGAGGCCCGTACCCGTTCGGATGAGGCGCGTACCCGCTGGGGAGAGGCGCATACCCGTTCGGTGCGGCGGCCGTACCCAGTGGGTGGAGACGCGTACCCGTTGGGACGAGGCTCTCCCCCGCCTGTCGCAGCGTTCCCGGAGCTCGCACGAACGATCCGAGAGTTGCTCCGAACATCCCCGCAGTCTCTCCGAACGATCCGGAAGCTCGCCGCAGAGTTTCCGAGAGGCGTCCGGGACGTTCTTCAGATCGGGGGGAGGCACCGGAACGCCCCCGACCAGGGTGGAAACCCCCACATCCTAGAAGAGCACGCGTAGAGACGCTCCCAACCCGCAACGACGGACCGTCCAAAGGCCCCTCACCGGTCCGCCATCGCTCCGTCTTCAAAGGGCAATACCGGCGGGACGTCTCTTCGAAGGGCAGGCCGCCGCAAACGGCAACACCGGCCTGAAGGTCATCAAAAAGAAGAGGAACCAAACGCGCTCAACCCACGCTGGTCCATGGCGAACTTGATGGCCTCCACCGGATCGGGCAGGTCGAGAGGAAAGTGCCTGCGTTCGTAGGCTTCGACCAGGGTGACTAGCACGTCAAGTCGCTCGCCCGCGGACGTATCCGGCTCGGCCGTCATGAGCAACTCGATCTCCTGGAGCGTCGCTCGATAGTCCTCTTCGGTCTTGATCGGCTTGACGTCCATTCTCTACCTCCTCAGATCGTCTGTGCGTCGATCTGGTCATACTGGGCATGAGTTCCTATGAATCGGATGTACACCACTCGATACCCATAGTTGATCCAGACCACCAACACCACTCGTCCGTCCCTGAGGATGCTCGCGTGACCAAAGTCGGCGGATGGGTTGTTTCGCATCTGCGGAGTCCGGATTCTCTTCCCAGAACGCCTTGAGCTTTGAGAGAGCGATCACGTGCATCGATATGGATTATCGTCCCAATTTGGGACTTCGACAACGGCGCCTTTGCTGGTGTCAGGTCTGTCGATCTCCGCGATCGGGACCAACGATCAGCCGGACGCCTGGGAGTACGAGATCTGCTTCTGCGAGAACGGTCAACGCCGCGTTGGGAGCACCTCCCGCCGGAGGAGTACCGGGACCGCGTCCACGGACTTGTGGAGGAGGTCGAAGAAGAAGCAGCGGCAGACCGGGAGAGGACAGGGATTCCGGCCCTCGGTCCCGAGGCCATCCTGGCCCAGGAACCGCAGCACCGCCCCGAGAAGATCGCCAAGTCACCCGCTCCCTTCGTGCACGCCGCGACCCAAGCCGCCCGCTTGGCGCTCTACCCGTCCTATTCCTGGTTCGTCGGAGCGTTCCGTAAGGCGGCCGAGAAGCTCCGATGAGGAGATCCCAACGTCTGTTTCCCGGATGACTGCTTCCCCCCGGCCCTGCCTTTCGTCCCCGGGTAGAGAAGGGACGTAGACCAAGACGCGAACGTTGGAGTTAAAGGTCAGGTCCAAAGTATGGACCGAAGAGATCGGTGTGGTGTGCCTAGAGGGCAGCAGACGCGTGCTGGGCGCGGACCGCGGGCATCTGAGAGGATGGAATCGAGCCGCGAGCCCGACGAAGCGGGGAGGAGCCGGCCGATTTTCCTGCCCGACTCCGGGAGCCCCACCTTCGAAGGAGGAACAGTCGAGTTCTTGCCGATTCTTCCCGCGGGTTATCCGGCACCTATTCGCCCGCGGGCAGCACCTATTCGGGTGGATCGAAGATCAGGAGGGGGTAAGGAGTTTGAGAAGTCCTCGGCGGATGCCCCGCTGGAGGGCTGATGGGATTGAGTCCTCATCGTGGTCGAGGAGCCAGCGGAGTTTTTCGATCAGATGGGCTGCGGCGTCGGAGTCATTGAGCTGGTGGACGAGCCAGAGCAAGTTCCAGGCGGAGTTGGAGGTAGAGGGGTGTCTGCTACCCAACATGCGCTCTAGAATCTCTAGGGTCTGTTCAA
>DATHUD010000411.1:0-4896 GCA_035462575.1 Thermoanaerobaculia bacterium
GTCCTCGCCTACGCGGGCGAGCAGGCGAAGAACGACCTGCCGGCGATCGGCTACGCCACGGTGTACCCGGTGGCCACGATCGGGAAGATCCTGATCGCGCAGCTTCTGCTGCGGTGGTGAGGGATGGCCGCGGAACGTGACGCGGAAACCTCACCCCGCCCCTCTCCCATCGCCCTCCCTTCCCCCGGGAGAGGGCGCCCCCACCCTCGCGAGCAGCGGTCTCCCTCCGATGGGAGGGAAGCCGAATTAAGCCGACGGCGTCAGCCCCACCCGACTACGCGTTCGAAATCTCGCACAGCTTTCAGCCGCCTGTCCTTGCCTCCGTTTCCGGTGCCCCGCCGCCAAGCTCAATCCCTGCCGTAATTTGTCTCGGATCTTCTCCTCCGGAGCCGGCGCGGCACTCGCCTTGCGATGTCTTCCCGCCGTTCGAAGAGATCACTCTTCTGGAGGAGGACGACATGTCACGACGATTCGCTGGTTTTCAGATCACCCTGGCCGCCGCTCTGATCCTTTTTCTGGGCTCGTCCGCAACCCACGCGCAGGAGGAGGACCGCGGGCTCTCCTTCGACCTCTTCGGCTCCTACCTCACCGCGGAAGCCGACGGCGACACCGCAAACGAGGAGTCCTGGGGCCTTCGCGGCTCATACCGCTTCACGAACGTCTGGGCCCTGGAGGCGGCCCTTTCGACTGTGAGGGAGGAGGGTGTCGACGCCTATTTCGGAGACGTCTCTGCCAAGGCGTACCTTTTCCACGCCAACCGCTTCGAGGGATATCTGCTCGGCGGAGTCGGCCTTCTGAAAGTGGAGGACGCGGAGGAGACGACCCTCCACCTCGGCCTGGGGGCGGAGATCCAATTGGGCGAACGCGCCTATCTGCGACCTGAGGTCCGTGGCCGCTGGTTCGAGGAGGACGTGGATGCCGTGACCTTCCTGGACTACTCCCTGGGGATCGGCTGGCGGTTCTGAGCTGAGGCGGGCTCCCCGTCCTTCCCCGGCCTTGCCGGCTCACTTAAACCGGTAGGGGGTTACGGCCTCCGGTCAATTCAGGCCGGAGACCGTGCCGTTCCCGGAAAGGACGTCCATCCATGCATCGCATCAAACCTCGCCGAGTCGGGGGCCTGGTCCTGGTCCTCCTCGCCCTGGCCCTGCCCGCGGCGGCCCAGCCGAGCCGCGGGCCGGGCGGCAACCTGGAGCAGATCGTCTCGTCTCTGTGGGCACGGCTGAGCGCTCCCGTGATGTCGCTCTGGGAGAAGGGGCGGATTCACATCGATCCTGACGGGGCCACGGCGGACAGCGCTCCCCCCGACACCGTGGATGGGCGGATCACCATCGACCCGAACGGCTGAGTGGTGTCAGGTTCCGGGCAGGATCGTTTCCCCTGGAAGCTCCTGCCCGGCAGTTCCCTCCTTGCATGCCGGCATCGCTTGTCGTAGAGTCTATTTCTCTTCAGCACGACATGATCCGGGAGGGAGGACCGATGCACCTGACCGAGAAGGCTCTGGCGCGGCTGATCCAGGGGGACCTCCCCCGCGAGGAGAGGAATGAGGCCGTGAGGCACCTGCTCACGCGATGTCCGGAGTGCGTTCGGCTCGCCCAGGCCGTGGCGGCCCGCCGGTTCCGTCGCGCCCGGCCGGGAAAGGCCGGGGTGGGGATCTACGACCGGATCTTCAAGAGGCTCGAAGGGGCTCATCTCCCTCTCATGGAGAGGTTCTTCAAGGAACGGCTGCTGGCGGCAGGCCAGTGGGCGTCGCTCGAAAAGCATCCCCAGGCCCAACGGCTTGCACTCCTCGCGGCGGACCCTTCTTTTCACACCTGGGGCCTGTATGAGCGGCTGTTGGAGGCGGCCCGGGAGGCCGCGCCCGCCCATCCGGGAAAGGGCTTGGAGAGGGCTCATCTCGCCCTGGCCGTGGCGAACGAGCTCGACCCTCAGGTGTACGGAGAAGCTCCGATCATGGACTTCAAGGCGGGAGCGCTCGCCGTCCGCGGTAACTGCAAGAGAATCGCCGAGGACTTCGAGGGCGCGAGAGCGGACCTGGAACACGCTTCGCAGCTCCTCGAAGAGGGCACGGGCGATCCGCTCGCGACCGCCAACCTGCTCAGCCTCCGGGGCTCTTTGAGCAAAGATCTCGGGTTCTACGCTGAATCGGAACGGCTCCTCCAAAGAGCCATCCATATCTATGGCAAGCTGAGGGATGAAGAGAACGTCGGGAAGGTGATGGTCCAGCAGGCTACCGCGGTCGGATTCCTCGAGCCGGAAAGGGCGGTCGAGATTCTGGATACGGCAACCGATTATGTTAATTCCATTGCTCATCCGCTCCTGGAACTGTGCTTGAGGCACCAACTCGCCGTATTTCTCAATGATGCTGGAAGGACTCAGGAGGCAATCGGCGTTCTGGAGGACAGCCGAAGCCTCTATGACCAGTTCCCCGACTCCGTTTATCAACTGAGGCTCCGCTGGTTGGAAGGCCGGATCAGCCGGAACCTCGGGAATCTTGAGGAGGCGGAAGAGACCTTCGAGCGGCTCGCGGAGGACTTCCTCGGGAAGGGGCTCTCTCAGGAGTACCTGCTGTGCCGCCTGGATCTCGCGGAAGCCGTCTACGCGCAGGGGGACCGGGCGCGCACGGTCGAGATCTGCACGAATCTCTACCGGGCCCTCGAATCGTGGCACATGCACTCCGAGGGGCTCGCGGTGATGCTCCTGTTCGTGAGCGCCGTCGAGGAGGAGCGCGTGGAGCAGGGCGCGTTTGTCGACCTCGCGCGGTACCTGCGGCAGGCGTGGTATGTGCCCCAGGGGAAGGCGGTCGGGGTGCATTGAGGGGTTTTCTTCAAAGCCCCGGAACGATCCCCCAATGTAGAGACGCCCCGTGGGGCGTCTCCGGAGCGGGATAGACGGCCCGAGCCGGTGAGAAGAGTCCGCGGCACATCCTTGTTTTCGGGAGGATCTCGCCGCCTCGGAGACGCCCCACGGGGCGTCTCTACATTGGGGGGCACTTCGCCCTCAGGATGATTTTGGCTTCCACTCCCCTCCACCTTTGAGCTACCATCCCTGCCAACTCAAGGGAGCCCCGACGATGCCCAGAGAACGCAAGGCCGTCACGGTCGGCGAGCTGTTGCAGCTCGCGCAATCCATCACCCCGGAGACCCGGGCCGGCAAGCCGCATCTTGAGCACCAGCACGCCAGACTTCGGGAGCTTCTTGAAGAGATCGAGAAGCTCACCCTCGAACGGGATGCCTATGCGGCGAAGAAGCAGGAGGCGACGCGGAAGATCAATGTGGCTCTTGAAGATAGCCGGCGTCGGGCGACGATTCTGCGGGGTATGCTGAAAGCAGAGATCGGTCCGCGGGAAGAGGCGCTCGCCGCGTTTAAAATTCAGCCTTACCGTGGAAGGAAGAGCCCGCGGAAATCAAAGTCCGACGCCTCGCCGGCGTCTTCGGCGGAAGGCGATTCTTCTTCGTAGTCCGCAGAATCTTCCTTTGTCTCCCAGAAATGAGAAACGCCCCGCTCCCTTCTTCCCGCGCGCTGGGGAAGGAGGGAAGGCGGCGCTCCCTTCTTCCCGTGCTCCGCGGAAGGGGGGAAGGTGACGTTCCCTTTTTCCCGCACGCTGCGGAAGGAGGGAAGATGACGTTCCCTTCTGCCCGTGCGCCGGGGAAGGAGGGAAGATGGCGTTCCCTTCTTCCCGTGCGCCGGGGAAAGAGGGAAGATGACATTCCCTTCTTCCCGCGCGTTGCGGAAGGAGGGAAGGTGACATTCCCTTTTTCCTGTGCGCCGGGGAAAGAGGGAAGATGACGTTCCCTCCTTCCCGCGTCCCGTAGAAGACGCAAAGATCCCGATCTCTCCTTCGGTGCGGCACTGGAAGACGGAACCGCGGCGGAGCATTCCGCCCGACTGCTGCCTCAGGGTCGGCACGGGTCCTGCAGTGTCCTTGGAGCGGAGGGGTTTGAAACGCACCAAGGAGGAATAGCCATGAGAAGGACCCCATTACTGAGCTTTTTCGCAGCGCTTTTCGTCGCAGCCCTGTTGACCGGCTGCGGCTCGTCGGGTATCGGTGACATCCTGGGCGGCGGCCGGGATACCGGAAGCCAAAACGATCCGTATCGGGACAACGTGACGGACGTGCGGGGCACGGTCGAGCGCGTAGACACCCGGAACCGGATGATCATCGTGGACGGCGAGACGTACCGGAACAACCTCCGGAACAACGGCGAAGGCGACGAGATCGTCCTCTATTACGACGACCGGACCCGGGTGGAGTACCAGGGACAGACCTTTGAGCCGCAGGATCTGGAGCCGGGTGACCGGATTCAGGCCGACGTCGACCAGAGCGGCAGCCAGTTGGTCGCCCAGCAGATCGAGGTGCTCTATGACGTGACCGGCGGCACCGGAAGCAGCACCTCCGGGACCTGGGACGACGACCGGGACGACCTCGGCACCACCGAGGTGCGGGGCGCCGTCGTCGCCCTCGACACCAGAAACCGCACTGTGGACATCGAGCGCCGGAGCACCTACGGCACCAACAACTTCTCGACCGGTTCGACCGGCTCCTCGACCGGACGGATCGGCGAGGTGGTGACGGTGCACTACGACTCGGACACGATCGTCGAGTACCAGGGGCGCCGCTACAGCCCCGAGAACCTCGAGCGGGGTGACATGGTGGAGGTCGAGGTCAACCGCTTGAACGGGCGGCTGATCGCCGAGGAGATCCTGGTGGTCGGCGAGAACGCGTCGATCGGGCGGTAAGCCCGGTAAAGCCGGGCGGCTCCGCCGCCCGGACCCTCACCCCAACCCTCTCCCAGCCCCCTCCCGTCCGCCGGGAGAGGGAGCCTTTGCAACGGCAATACCCCCATGTAGGGTGCGCTGTGCGCACCCTACAGCAACACTCAAACAAGGGCTCCCTCT
>DATHUD010000412.1:0-2790 GCA_035462575.1 Thermoanaerobaculia bacterium
TCCGCGTACTGCACCGGCAGCTCCGGCAGCGGCGAGGGGCGGCCCGCGGCGAACGCCTCGTAGAGCGCCGTCACCTCGCGCTCCAGCAGGCCCATGGACCAGGCGTCGCTCGCGATGTGGTGCAGGTTCAGGAGCAGCACGTGGTCGCCGGGGCCGAGGCGGAGAAGCCGGGCGCGCAGCGGGGTCTCGCGGGAGAGGTCGAACGGGCGCCGCGCCTCGGCGCGGAACGCCTCCCGGGCCCTCTCTTCAGGAGCCGGCAGCGCGGAGAGGTCCTCGACCGCCAGGGCGAGCTCCGAAGCCGGCCCGATCCGCTGGCCCGGCCGGCCGGCCTCCGCCGGGAACGTGGTGCGCAGCACCTCATGGCGGCGCACGATCTCGCTCAAGGTCCGCCCCGCCGCGGCGACGTCCAGAGGGCCCCGGATGCGCAAGGCCCCGGTCATGTTGTACGCCGGGCTCTCCGGCTCGAAGTGCCAGAGGAACCAGAGGCGCTGCTGCGCGAAGGAGAGCGGAAGCTCGCCGTCGCGCGGCACCGGCCGGATCGGCGGCAGCTCGCTCCCCGCCCCGGCGTGGATCGCCTCCCGCACCCGCCGCGCCAGCTCCGCGACCGTCGGGCCTTCGAACAGGGCGCGCACGCGCAGCTCGACTCCGAAGACCTCGCGCAGGCGCGAGGCGAGCCGCATGGCCAGCAGCGAGTGCCCGCCCAGCTCGAAGAAGCTCTCGTCGACGCCGACCCGCGGACGGCCTAGAAGCTCCGCCCAGAGGCCCGCGATCACCTCTTCGAAAGGATCGCGCGGCGCCGCCCCCGGCTTTGCCGGGCCCGTCTCTTCGGGAGCCGGCAGGGCCCGCCGGTCGATCTTGCCATTGGGGTTCTTCGGCAGGGAGCCCAGGACGACAAACGCAGCCGGCACCAGGGCCGCCGGGAGCCGCCGGCCCAGCCGCTCGCGCAGGATGGAGATCTCGACCGCGTCCCCGGCCGCGTAGGCCACCAGGCGCCGGTCTCCCGGCCGGTCTTCGCGGACCACCACCACCGCCTCCCGGATGCCGGGCTCGGCCAGCAGCGCCGCCTCGACCTCCCCCAGCTCGATGCGCACGCCCCGCACCTTGACCTGGTGGTCGATCCGGCCGAGGTACTCCACCTCGCCGTCCGGCAGATGGCGCGCCAGGTCGCCGGTCCGGTACAGGCGCGCGCCCGCCTCTCCCCACGGGTCCGGCACGAACCGCTCGGCCGTGAGGTCCGGCCGCCCCAGGTACCCCCGCGCCACCTGCGCGCCGCCGATGTGGAGCTCGCCCGCCACGCCGGCCGGCACGGGCCCGCCGTCCCGGTCGAGCAGGAGAATCCGGGTGCGGGCCACCGGGCGGCCGATGGGCACGCGCTCCTCCCCCGGCCGGCAGGCGTGGAAGGTCACGTCCACCGCCGCCTCGGTCGGGCCGTAGAGGTTGTGCAGCTCGACGCCCCGCGCGCCCAGCCGCTCGTGGAACCGTTGCGCGAGATCCGGCGGCAGCGCCTCGCCGCTCGCGATCACCCGCCGCAGGCCGCAGACGGCCTCCACCTCCGGCTCCTCCAGGAAGGCCCGCAGCAGCGAGGGGACGAAGTGGACGTGCGTGATCCCGCTCTCCGCGATCGTGCGCACCAGGTAGGCGCTGTCCTGATGCCCTCCCGGAGCCGCGACCACCAGCCGCGCGCCGGTCCAAAGCGGCCAGAAGAGCTCCCACACCGACACGTCGAAGCCGAACGGCGTCTTCTGCAGCACCCGGTCCGCCGCGGTCAGCCCGTAGGCGCTCTGCATCCACAGCAGCCGGTTGACGATGCCGCGGTGGGTGTTGACCACCCCCTTGGGCCGTCCGGTCGAGCCGGAGGTGAACATCACGTAGGCGGCATGGTCCGCTCCGGCCCCACCGCGGAGCCGGGGGGCCGGGCCCTCTCCGGCCGAGGCCGCCGCGAGCCCGAGCCCGCCCGCGTCCAGAAGCCCCTGAGCCCGTCTCTCCAGGCTCTCCTGGGCGAGCACCACCGGCGGCCGGGCATCCTCGATCACCAGGGCCAGACGGGCGTCCGGATGGTCCGGGTCGAGCGGCACGTAGGCCCCCCCGGCCTTGAGGATGCCCAGCAGACCGATCACCAGCTCCAGCGAGCGCTCGGCGCAGATCCCCACCCGCACCTCCGGCCCGACGCCCAGACCGCGCAGGCGCCACGCCAGCCACCCGGCCCGCCGGCCGAGCTCGGCATAGGAGAGCGACTCCTCGCCGAAGGTGACGGCCACCGCCTCCGGAGTGCGCTGCGTCTGCGCTTCGACCAACCCATGCAGGGTGGCCTCTCCCGCCCCTGAAGCGTCCGTATCGTTCCACTCGGCGACCATCTGGTGGCGCTCGGCCGGGCTCAGGAAGGCGAGGTCGGCCCAGAGGGTCTCCGGTGCCGAGACGGCGCTCGCGAGCAGGGACACCAGGTGCCCGGCCAGCCGCACGGCGGTCGTCCGGTCGAACAGCCCGGTCCGGAAATCGAGCTCGCCACGGATCGCCCCGTCCTCCTCGGTGAGGCTGAGCAGGAGGTCGAACTTCGCCACCCCGGGCTCGCCGCCGAACGGGGAGAGCTTGAGGCCCGCCGCGTGGAGGCCGGAGCGCTCTACGTTCTGGAGGACGAGCATCACCTGGAAGAGCGGCGTGTGGCCGAGCGAGCGCTCCGGGGACAGCTCGTCCACCAGCCGCTCGAAGGGGAGGTCCTGGTGGGTGTAGGCCGAAAGCGCCACGTCCCGCGCCTGCCCGAGCAGGTCCTCGAAGGTCCGGGCCCGGTCCAGG
>DATHUD010000413.1:0-2546 GCA_035462575.1 Thermoanaerobaculia bacterium
GCGCTCGCCGCTTCCGGGAGCGCCACCTTGAACATCGTGGCGACGGTGGACACGAGCGACCCGGTTCAGAACACCGCCCGCATCGCCGGCCAGTCGCCGCTCGATCCCGATCCTTCGGACAACAGCGCGACGGTCACCGTGATGGCCCCGCGCTCGGCGGATTTGGCACTCGCGATGGGCGTGAGCAGCCCGACCGTGCTCGTGGGCGGCTCCGTGATCTTCACGCTCCAGGTGACCAACACCGGCGACGACCCGGCCTACGGGCTCGACGTGACCGAGGCGTTCCCGGCCGTGCCGGCCTTGAATCCCACGAGCTTCGTGGCCTCGCAGGGGAGCTACAACCCGGCGACCGGCCTGTGGAACCTGGCGAGCCTCGGCAAGGGCGGCACGGCGACGCTCGCCTTGACGTTCACGGCCCCCAACATGGCCGGCGCGCTGACCAACAACGGCAACGCCGGGGCGGGGGAGGCCGATCCGAACACGGCCAACAACATGGCGAGCGCCACGACCACCGTGCTCTCGCCCTCGCTCGTGACCAACGCGAAGACCGTCTCGGGGACCTTCCTCGAAGGCGGGACCATCACCTACACGGTCGTGCTCACCAACACGGCCGCCTACGACCAGCAGAACAACCCGGGGGATGAATTCACCGACGTGCTGCCGGCGCAGCTCACCCTCGTCTCGGCTTCCGCGACGAGCGGTACGGCGGTGGCGACGGTGGGCACCAACACCGTGACCTGGAACGGCTCGGTTCCGGCCGGCGGCTCGGTCACGATCACCATCCAGGCGACGATCGACGCCGGCACGGCCGGCCAGACGGTCACGAACCAGGGCACCGTCAACCATGATCCGGACGGCAACGGCGTCAACGAGGCCGCGAGCTTGACGGACAGCCCGGCCGCGGGCGGCGCGACGGACCCGACGAGCTTCCTCGTCCTCTCGCCCTCTTCGGTCGGCACCCGCACCAAGACGGTCACCGGCAACTTCATCCCCGGGGGGAGCGTCACCTACACGGTGACGATCTCGAACCCGAGCGCCGCCGTCCAGCTCGACAACCCGGGCGACGAATTCATCGACGTGCTGCCCGCGCAGCTCGCCCTGGTCTCGGCTTCGGCGACGAGCGGCACGGCGGTGGCGACGCTCGCCACCAACACCGTGACGTGGAACGGTCAGATCGCGGCCAACGGCGGCACGGTCACTATCACGATCAATGCCACCGTCCTGCAGTCGGCCCAGGGCAGCACGGTCTCGAACCAGGGAACGATCAACTTCGACGCGGACGGCAACGGCACCAACGAGGCGTCCGTCGTGACCGACGATCCGAGCCTGCCCGGGGCGAACGACGCCACGGCGTTCGCGGTGGGGGACCTGCTCGAAATTCCGACCCTGTCGGAGGTCGGCCTCGCGGTGATGGCGCTCTTCCTGGCTTCGGGGGCGTTCCTGATCCTGCGGCGCCGGCGGGCGTAGGGCAACTCACCTCACCCCAACCCCTCTCCTTCAAGGAGAGGGGCTTTCTCTTCGACGCCCCCGGACCTTCACACGACGGTCCGGGGGTTGTCGTTTCACCCGTCCTTCTTTTCCTTCTTCCCCCTGGGCCCACGGCCGGCGTCGCGGAGGGCGCGCGCGAGGAGGAACTCGATCTGCGCGTTGACGCTCCGGAGCTCGTCCTCGGCCCAGACCCGGAGGGCCTCGTAGACCTCCGGGTCCAGCCGCAGCGGGTAGTTCTTGCGCTCCGCCAAAACGTCTTTCCCGCTACTGGTAGAGGCTGCCGGCGTTCACCACCGGCTGCGGGTGGCGGTCGCCGCAGAGCACCACGAGGAGGTTCGAGACCATGGCGGCCTTGCGCTCGTCGTCGAGCTCCAGGATCTTCCTTTGAGAAAGCATTTCGAGCGCGTGCTCGACCATCCCCACGGCGCCCTCGACGATCTTCGCCCGCGCCGCCACCACCGCGCTCGCCTGCTGGCGCTGGAGCATGGCCGCCGCGATCTCGGGCGAGTACGCGAGATGGCTGATCCGCGCCTCCAGCACGTCCACCCCCGCCTGGGCCAGCCGCTCCTGGATCTCTCCCCGGAGCCCCACCGAGATCTCCGACGTGTGGCTCGCGAGCGCCATCTCCCCCTCGCTGTCGGCCACGTAGCCGTAGTGGGTGGCGAGGTTGCGCAGCGCCGATTCGCTCTGCACGTGGACGAAGTTGATGTAGTCGTCCACGTTGAACAGGGCCTCGGCCGTGTCCACCACCTTCCACACCACGACGGCCGCGATCTCGACCGGGTTGCCCGACTTGTCGTTGACCTTGAGCTTGCCGGTCTCGAAGTTGCGGGTGCGCACGGAGACCTTCCGCTTGCTGTAGAAGGGGTTCGCCCACCGCAGGCCCGCCTTCAGGGCCGTCCCCACGTAGTCTCCGAAGAGCTGCAGCACCTTGGCCTCGTTCGGGTTGACGATGAAAAGGCCGCACAACCCGAGGATCGAGGCCAGCATCCCCAGCACCCCCACGAACACGCCCCAGCCCAGTCCGCGGTTGACGGAGTAGATGAGAAGGGCGATCG
>DATHUD010000414.1:0-5627 GCA_035462575.1 Thermoanaerobaculia bacterium
GTGAGGGCTGGGCGGGCGGCGGCCCCTATTCATACCGCAGAGCGTCGATGGGATCGAGCCGCGAAGCCTTCCGGGCCGGGTAGTACCCGAAAAAGATTCCGATCGCCGCGGCGAAGCTGAAGGCCAGAAGCACGGAGCTCGTGCTCACCTCGGTGGGAAGGCCCGCGAACCTGGAGACAAGGCTCGGAATGAGGAGCCCCAGGGCCACTCCGAGAATGCCGCCGACGATCGAGAGGGCCATGGCTTCGAGCAGGAACTGGAGGAGCACGTGCCGCCCTTTGGCGCCGATCGCCAGGCGGATGCCGATCTCGCGCGTGCGCTCGGTGACCGAGACGAGCATGATGTTCATGATGCCGATGCCGCCCACCAGGAGCGAGATGGCGGCGGCCGAGCCGAGCAGGATGGAAAGGGTTTTCGACGTCTGCGCGGAAGTCGAGGCGATCTCCTCCTGCGAGCGCATGGTGAAGTCGGCGTCCTGCCCCGGCCCGATGCGGTGCCGCTGGCGGAGCAAAGCGTCGATCTCGCTCTGCGCCTGCGGCACGAGCGCGGCGGAACGCGCGGAGATCAGCACCTGGCCGATCCGCTGGCGGCCCTGGAGCTGCTTCATCACCGTGGTGTACGGGGCGACGATCTGATCGTCCTGATCCTGCCCCATCATGTTGCCGCCCTTCCGGTCGAGCACGCCCACGATCTTGAACGGAACGTTTTTGATGCGGATCGAGGAGCCCACCGCGTCGCCCGCGGGGAAAAGGCTGTCGGCCACGGTGGCGCCCAGAACCGCGACGCGGGCGGAGGTGCGGACGTCGACGTCGGTGAAGAAGTCCCCCTCCGCCACATTCCAGGCGCGGATGAACGGCCAGTCCACGTCCACCCCATAGACCACGGTCCCCCAGTTGAGATCGGCCGCCACCACCTGCGCGCCTTCGCGCACGGACGGCGAGACGTAGGCGACCGACGGCGCCTCGTTGCGGATCGCTTCGACGTCCTCCGCCGTGATCCTGGACTCGCCGGTAAAGAGGCGCGCGCCGCCCTGCGTCTCCGCGCCGGGGAAGAGCATGATGAAGTTGGTGCCGAGCGAATTGATCGTCGCCTGGATCGAGCTCGAGGCGCCGGTGCCGACCGCCACCATGGTGATCACGCAGCCGACTCCGATGATGATCCCGAGCATGGTCAAAAGCGAGCGCATCTTGTTGCGCGAGATCGCCATCAGCCCGACTTTCGCGATGTTCCACAGGCGGAGCGTCGAGTTTTTCATCGCAGCACCTCTTCGAGCGTCTCCATCTCCACCGCGTCGGTTTTCGGAGCGATGGTGAACGGGAAGGCGATGGCCGGCTCGGGCTCGCCCTGGGCGGGGCCGCCGGGGTGCGCCTTCGTCTGCACGATCTTCTCGTCGCGCCAGATCAGGCCGTCCCGCACGAAGACGACGCGCTTGGCGTGGGCCGCGATCTCCTGCTCGTGAGTGATCAGGATGACGGTCTTCCCGGCCTCGTTGAGCTCCTGGAAAATCCCCATGATCTCTTCCGACGTGCGGGTGTCGAGGTTGCCCGTCGGCTCGTCCGCCAGGAGCATCGCCGGATCGGTGACCAGGGCGCGGGCGATCGCCACCCTCTGCTGCTGGCCGCCGGAGAGCTGCGAGGGGTAATGATCCTCGCGGCCGGCGAGGCCGACCCGGGCGAGGGCCGCGCGCGAGCGGCGGAGGCGCTCCGGGGTCGACAGGCCCAGGTCACTGTAAAGCAACGGCAGCTCGACGTTTTCGATCGCCCGCGTGCGCGCCAGCAGGTTGAAGCTCTGGAACACGAATCCGATCTTCGAATTGCGGATCTCGGCCCGCTGGTCGCGGTCGAGGCGCGACACGTCGATGCCGTCCAACCGGTAGGTGCCCGAGGTCGGGCGGTCGAGGCAGCCGATGACGTTCATCAGCGTCGACTTGCCGGAGCCCGAGGGGCCCATGATCGCCACGAGCTCCCCGGGCTCCACCGTCAGATCGATCCCCTTCAAGGCGTGAACCTCGACCTCCCCCATCCGGTAGACCTTCGTGAGGTCGCGGATCTCGATGACCGGGTCGCCCATGGCTAGAACCTTCCCATGCCGCGCCGGCTGCCGCCGGCGAGCGGAGAGCTCCCGGCCTGCTCGACCTTCAACGTCGCGAGGCCGGTGACCACCGGATCGCCCGGATTGAGCGTGCCGGAGACGACCTCGGTCACCTGGGTGTAGCGGCCGTCGGTGATGCCGGTCTTGATGCGGGCCTCCCGCAGCGCGCTCTCCTTCCCGTTCTCGCTCTTCGCGAGCACGTAGACGGTCTGCCCGGCCTGCCGGCCCCCCGGCCTGCGGCCGGAGCCGTTCCGGCCGCCGCCCTCGGCGCCCGCGCTCCTCGCCCCGGCCTGATTCTGGCCTTCCTCGCCCTCCTTCGCCGGCGGCTTGAAACGCAGCGCGGCGTTGGGCACGCGCAGCACGTTCCGGACCCTGTCGACCTCCAGGGTGACGTTGGCCGTCATGCTGGGGCGCAGCGCCAGCTCGGGGTTCGCCACCTCGATGATCACCGGGTAGGTGATGACGTTCTGGTTGACCGTGGCGTTCAGGCGCACCTGGGAGATCCTGGCCTCGAACTCCCGCTCCGGATAGGCGTCGACCGTGAAGCGTACGGGCTGGCCGACCTTGACCAGCCCGATGTCGGACTGGTCGACGTCGGCCTGCACCTGCATCTTGGTCAGATCCTGCGCGATCGTGAACAGCGTGGGGGCTGAAAACGAGGCCGCGACCGTCTGGCCGATGTCGTACTGGCGGTCCACCACCTGGCCGTTGATCGGCGAGTAGATCTTGGTGTAGCCGAGGTTGGTCTTGGCCTGGCGCAGGGATGCCTGGGACAGCGAGAGCTGGGCGCGCGCCGAGTCGTAGGCTGCCTTGGCCGCGTCGAGCTCGGACTGCGCGATCAGGCCGGACGCGGCCAGCCGCTTCTGGCGGCCGTAGGTCATCTGGGCGTTGGCCACCTCAACCTGCGACCGGGTCACCTCGGCCTGGCGCTGCTCCACCGCCTGGAGAAAGGGCGTGGGATCGAGCTCGGCGAGGATCTGCCCCTTCTGCACCTGGCTGTTGAAGTCCGCGTAGAGGTCGGAAATGATGCCGGAGACCTGGCTGCCGACCTGAACGGTGGTGACCGCCGAAACGGTCCCGGTGGCACCCACCGACGCGGAGATGTCTCCCCGGCCGACCGCTTCCGTGCGGTACTGCTCGCCGCCCTTGTCCCCGTCGCGCCGCAGGAAAAACAGTGCGACCAATATCCCAACAACCCCGAGGATCGCGAGAATGAGGAAACGTCTCTGCGTGTGATTGTTTTCGAGTGGGTCCATGCCTTCGTGAACGCGAGGGGCCGGTCGAGGTTTCCCGGATCGCGCCTCCTTGCCGAATCTTTACATTCCTTTACAACTTCCCCGGGCAGCAAAGACCTCCCGATGCCGTCATCCCGGCGGGCGGCACGGCTCGGAGAAAGGGTGTTGCACGGGGGGTGCCAGGGAGCGCAAGCGTCCTGCCCTCCGAAACCTCACCCTCTGTCTCCCTCTCCTAAAGGAGAGGGAGGACCCTATCCGAATCGACCTTGCCCATCTGGATTCAGAGCGTAGGCAATACCGCCTCGCATGCGTCCTCCCTCTCCCGGCGGGGGGCTGGGTGGGAGATGGGAGAGGGAGACAGAGGGTGAGGTTTCGAAGGGCAGGACGCTCGTTTCACCCCGGCGGCCGCGAAGCGCTCCCCTCCCGCAACCGCCGCAAATTCTCCCGATACAGCGCATTCTCCGGCTCGAGCTCCAGCGCCTTTTCGAGATCCGCGATCGCCCCCGCCTCGTCTCCCCGCAGATAGGCCACGTTGGCCCGGTACTGGTAGACCAGCGCGTACCGGGGAGCCACGCGGGCCGCCTCGTCCAGGTCGGCCCGGGCTCCGTCATAGTCGCCCCGGCGGGCCTTGTCCGCCGCCTGCTCGGCGAGAGCGCGGGCCTTCTCCTCGGCCGGGGTTTCGGAAGGACGGGCCACGCCGCTCCCGGTCAGGCGGACGAGCGCATCCCGCGAGGGCTCGTAGCGAGGGTCGTAGCGCAGGGCCTTCTGGTATTCCTCGACGGCCCGCTCCCGCTCCCCCGCCCTCTCATAGAGCACCGCGAGGTTGTGGTGGGCTTCGGCGTTCAACGGATCGAGCGCCAGGGCCTTCTCCAGGTGCCGCCGGGCCTCGCCGGACCGGCCCAGGACGCCCAGGACACCGGCGTAGCTCGCGTGGAGCGCGGCGTCCTCGGGGTTTTCCGCCACGAGCTTCGCGTAGAGCGCCTCGGCCTGGGCGAGCCGGCCCTCCCGGAAGTGGAGGGCGGCCAGGGTCCGGTCCCCCTGGGGAGAACGGTCGCTCCCCGAGCCGCTTCCCAGGTAGCCGAGGCTCCGCAGATGCTCGACGAGCGCGTCCCCGGCGGGATCGCCGTTTTCGGCTCTCTCCTCGGCCCTCCCTTTCGATCCCTTTTCGTAGGTCGCGATCCGCTGCGGCCCGCCCCCGGGAAGAGAGAGCGCCTCGGACAGCACGCGGCCGGGCATGTCCCGCGCCGGAGCGAGGCCGGCCACGGCGAGGAGGGTGGGCGTCACGTCCAGAATGCGAGGCTTTTCGAAACGGACGCCCGGCCGCACGCCGTTTCCGTACAGGTACAGGATGCCTTCCAGGCGATGGGAGCGCTCGCTCACCCGGCGCAGGTCGCGGGTCACGCTGGGATCGTCAGGCAGCGCCCCCAGCTCGAAGCCGTGATCGGAAAGCACGGCGAGGGTCGTGCGGTCGTCCATCGCGGCGAGGAAATCCCCCACGAGGCGGTCGGCGAAGACGTACATCTCCTCCACGGCCCGGCCGTAGCGCGCCTGCTGGGCCGCGAGCTCGCCGGCCAGCCCCTGGGCGCGGAAGAGGTGGCCGAAAAGGTGAGAGGTCGTATCGGTCCCCTCGATGTAGACGAGCGCCAGGTCCGGCCGCTCCTCGCGCCAGAGCTTCAAGCCGATGTCCCGGTAGCTCCGCGCCGTGGCCAGGGCCCAGCGGAAGTGCTGGAGGTCGTCCTCGAAATCGAACGGGCGGTCGAGCTCCTCCGGCGAAATGGTTACGAACGGCGCCAGGTCTTGCGCCGTCACGTCCCCCGGCTTCTGCAGCAGGGGCGCGATCTCCTGCGCGAGCTCCGGAGGCCAGGTAGAGCCCGTCTCCTCGCCCGCAAATCCTTCCGGAAACATAAAGTGATACGCCGTGTGATCGCTCACCACCGCCCCGCGGACCTGCTCCGGAGGCCACGTCGCCCACCACCCCACGACCGCGACGCTGCGCTCCGCCTCCGAAAAAATGTTCCAAACCGCCTCCACCCGCCGCATCCGGCTCGTCACCGGCCTGCGCTCCCCCGTCCGCGCGTCCACCGCCACGAAATCCCCGATCCCGTGCCGCACCGGAGGCTTCCCCGTGGCGATCGTGGTCCACACAATGGGCGAAAGCAGAGGCTTTTCGCTCACCAGCCGCCCCGAGGCCCCCGCCCGCCGCAGACGCTCGAAGTTGGGGAGCTTCCCCTCGGAAACCAGGAGGTCCACCACGTCCGGATCGATCCCATCGAGAGCGAGGACCAGGACGCGGCCGGGGGA
>DATHUD010000415.1:0-27677 GCA_035462575.1 Thermoanaerobaculia bacterium
GCCCCTGCTGCTCTGAATGGGGCCGCCTCGGCCTGCGACCTCACCCTCCGGCTCCCTCTCCTAAAGGAGAGGGAGAGAACGACAAAATCGACAAACCTGAGCCCCTCTCCTTTAGGAGAGGGGTTGGGGTGAGGTCGCAGGCCGCCGCCGCTCCCCCTCGCTATACTCTCCCCATGGCTGAAACCCGCGACCTGCAGTCCATCCGGGAGACCCTCGAACAGATCGACCGCGAGATCCTGGCGCAGATCCGCCGCCGGATGAGCCTCGTCGAAGACGTGGCGGCGGTGAAGCTCCAGGCCGCCTACCCCTTCAGGGACGAGCCGCGGGAGGACCAGGTCCTGCAGCGGGTCCGGCACGCCGCCGTCGAGCAGGGGCTGGACCCCCACGAGGTCGAGCGGCTCTACCGCGTCATCCTGGAGATGTCCGTGGCCCATCAGAAAGCCCATGTCCGCGCGCTCGCAGCCGCCCCCCTGCGGGTCGCGTATCAGGGCGTCGAAGGCTCCTACAGCCATCTCACCGCCCAGCGGCGCTACGCGGGCACGCCCGAAGGCGTTCTTCTGGAAGGATTCGAAACCTTTCGCGCCGCGGCCGACGCCCTCCGCGAAGGGGCCGCCGACCGCGCCCTCCTTCCCATCGAGAACACCACGGCCGGGAGCATCAACGAGACCTACGACCTGCTGGAGGAGGGCGGCTTGACCATCACCGCCGAGGCCGTGAGCCGCATCGAGCACTGCCTGCTCGCCCTCCCCGGCGCCACGATCGAGGACCTGCGCCTCGTGCTCTCCCACCCGCAAGCGCTCCTCCAGTGCCAGGACTTCCTGCGCAGCTCCCCCTGGATCCACGCGCAGGCGGAGTTCGACACGGCCGGATCCGCGAGAAAAGTGCGCGAGAGGAACGACCGGACCGTCGGCGCCATCGCGGGCGAGCCCGCGGCCAAGGTCTTCGGCCTGGAGATCCTGAAGCGGGGCATTCAATCGCAGGAGGGGAACTACACCCGTTTCGTCGAGCTCGCGCGGGACCCCATCCCCTGCCCGCCCGGAGTCCCCGCCAAGACCTCCCTCCTCCTCGCCCTCACCCACCAGCCGGGAGCGCTCGCCCGGATTCTCGGCGTCTTCGGAGAGCGCGGCGTGAACCTCTCCAAGCTCGAATCCCGCCCCATCCCGGCCACCCCGTGGCACTACCGCTTCTACCTCGACCTCGAAGGCAACGCAGCGGCCGACCCGGTCCGCGGAGCGTTAGCGGAGATCCGGCCGTTCACGACGGAGCTCCGGGTGTTGGGGACGTACCCGAAGGCGGAGGAGGAACGGCGGTAGGATGCAGAAGACCGATGTGTATAGCTGGCGCCTTTCCCCTCAATTGAAGATCGCATTGGAAGAGGCGGCTCGCTGCGAGAACAAAAGCCTGGGGCAGCTCCTCGAGGAGATCGTTCGAGATTGGCTCGAGCAGTCCCACGACAGTCGGAATGAGAGAGAAACGGAGCGTCAACGGCACCTCCAGGAAACGGCTCTGAGATTCGCCGGAATTTTGGAGAGCGGCCGTCCTGACCGCGCCGGGAACGCTCGTTCCGAGCTCAAGCCGCGAATCGACCGACGCCATGGCCGGTAGACCGGGACGTTACGGTGCGCATGTCAGGATCTAGATAACAGCTCCAAGCCGCTGTCAATCGCTCCCCGAGGCCTGCGCGGCAGAGAAAGCCGGAGCCAGGACTGCAAGGACACCAGGGACACCAAGGACATCAAGGACGAAAAGGACATCAAAGCTGTTGTCCTTGCAGTCCTTGCAGTCCTTGGTGTCCTTGCAGTCCTTTGGGTCCTTGGTGTCTGGCCTGGCAGGTAGCCCACGCTTTCTTCCGCGCTCCCCTACCCCGCCGGGGAGCGGTCCCTACCTCCCCGGGCGTTGTCCGCCGGTCCGCCTGCGTCCACGATGGAGGCGAAAGCTCCGGCGAAGCCCGCCGGGGCGAGGAGGACGCCATGAAGAAAAGCACCCTCGCGGAGATCGCCGGCGTCGTCGGAGGCGCCACCGCCGTCGGCGCGACCGTTTACGCCTTGACCCACCACAACGAGCCGCGCAAAGGGATCAGCCCGCGCAAGGCGCGCAAGATCGGCGAAGAGCTGGGGATCGACTGGACCTGCATCGGCCTGGAGGAATTCCGCCGTGGGATGGAGACGGAGCTCGAGCACGGCCGGCGCGACCCGGCGACCGACGTGACCGGCGACGACCTGCTCCTGACCGGCAAGATCGCCCTGGCGCACCTGAACGAATTCCCCGACTACTACACGCGCCTCGCCCGGATGGAAGAGGAGGCCAAGGCCTACTGGAGCGGCGCCAAGCCGCCGGTTGGAGAGCTCCCCTTCTGAGGGGCGTGATGATTTCCGAAGCGACCGCCGCCGTCGAGGCGCGTGAAACGCGGAAGAGGGCCGTCGTCCTTGGATTCCCGGTCCGCCGTGGCACCATCGTCCGCCAAGGCGACCGGGAGATCCGGAAGAACGGCCCCCTGCCGCCGCTTTCGGCCTTCTCGATGCGGCGAGAGGATTTGGAAGAAGAGATCTTCGAGCTCTGGGAGGGGTAACGCCTCGCTCGGGCGGGCTGGCCGCCACCAGGGGCGCTTCAATCTTCGAGCTTACGGTTATTCCTCCCCAGGTCACGGATACGGACCCGACCGACGCCGGCAGGGACGCGGATACGGTTGTTGTCGCCCAGAATCGTAATCACTGCCCCCGTTCCGGCCAGGAGACGGAAAAGACTCCTCTGTCGGGCTTTCCGGACCTCGAAGGATCCACGGTCCGCAGCGCTTTCGCTCCCTGTCTCCAAGACCTCGATCGTACAGGAATCTCCTCGGATCAGAATCGTCAGGGTAGCTCCCTCTTCTCGACGGGCTTCCCGCCGCGCGGGCTCTCTGCGCTCGAAGGACGGCACCTCCCTCGGGGCCCTCGATCTCCACTCCGGAACAGTTTCCTCCGTGGAGTCGGCTGTCTCCCTCCAGACAGGTGACGTCTCTTCCTCCTCGATCCTTTGACGCCGGGACGACCGATCCTGGGCCTCCTCGAGACTGTCGATCCTCAGGTCAAGCTCCTCCAAATCCCGGTCGTGCTTGTCCAGCCTCTGCTCATGCTGATCCAACCGGATGCCCTGCTGCTCCAGAGCTCTCTTCAGCTCCTGGAGGTCGCTCGCCATCTTCGACCGGAGCGACGCGAGCTCCTGGGTGGACGGCTTTGACCTCAATACCGCGTCCAAGACACGGATCTGCGAGCGCGCCGACTCCAGCTCCGCCCGCAGCACGTGCGAGCTCCCCGGATTATTACGAATCTCCGCAAGAAGATTCGATTCGACCTTCTTGAGCTGCTGCTCATAACTCTGGCCCAATGCATGATCGATAACCTTGCCGGCCAGGTAACCGACAGCAAGATCGGTGACCTTTTTCCCAAGCTCCCAGAGGACTCGCCCGGCCACCCCGACGCCCTCTGCCGGGTTACTCAGCCCGATGACACCGACAAGAACCAAGACCGCCAAACGGAGAGAACGAACAGGCTTCGGTCGATCCATCATGGCCCCCCCTTTCCCTCTTCACTCAACCGGTGTCCCGAGCGCAGAGGTCGATGCGCTCGATGCCATAAAGGAGTGACCGGCTCTGCCGGAACATTTCGGGAGGAAGCCACTGCTCTTGTGACATCCCTGTGACAGCTCTGCTCTACCGGCCGGATTCGCTCCACCGCCATACGTTAGTTTATGCTAAACTCTGGTGAGCCGAGACTCCGGGCGTGCTGGAGGGATCGAGTCCCGGCTCTCCGAATGCGGCTTCCTTGCCGTGACCATTTTTCAACAAACTGAGAGAGAGGAGCGTGCGATGTTGAAAATCAGAGCTTTCCTGCTGATCCTGGCCTTTGCCGTTGCGGCCCGCGCCGGGGCGGAGGTGATCTCCATTGCGGAGGCGCGCAGCCTGCCCGCGGGCACCGTGGTCACCGTCGAAGGCTCGGTGACGGTGCCTTCGGGAGATTTCTCCTCGTCGACGTTCGACCAGGGTTTCGGGCTCCAGGATGAGACGGGTGGGATCTACGTGAGCACGAGCGACAATCCGAACCTCAACTTCCACCGCCGGGTGCGCGTCACCGGCATGGTCGGCGACGACGGCTTCGGATTGCTGGTCCTGCGCCCGGCCTCGCTGGCCGATGTGGTGACGCTCCCCGGTGCCTCAGCCGTCGAGCCCACGCCTCTCGCGACAGGCGACGTGAGCGAGGCCACCGAGGGCCTCCTGGTCGAGGTCACCGGCACGCTTTCGCGGCCGATCGTCAACGACCTGCCGTTCGGTTATCAGGTTTTCGTGGACGACGGCTCCGGTGAGACGCAGATCTTCATCGCGGCCTCGACGGGCATCAATCCGTTCACGATCCCGTTCCTCGAGAAGGGCGCCGAGATCACCGCCGTGGGTTACAGCGGCCAGTTCCTCGGCCAGTACGAGGTTCTGCCCCGCCACCGCGGCGACATCCGGCCGGCCCACTGAACCGAGCCTTCACCCTCCAGGCTCCCCGGGCGCCCACGCTTTCTGCCACGCAGCCGCGGCTAGGCGGTCGCCCGGTCCGTTTCCTCCTCCGCCTCGCCCGACCGCCAGCGGTGGGTCTTGAACCGGGTCACCCTGGAGGTCGCGGCGACGTACGCGACCGGGATCAGGATCAGGGTCACGAACGTCGAGGCGGCGAGGCCGCCGACCACCACCCGGGCGAGGGGCGCCTGGATCTCGGAGCCGGCGCCGATCCCCAGGGCCAGCGGCAGAAGCCCGAGGACCGTCGTCGTGGTGGTCATCAGGATGGGGCGCAGGCGGAGCCGGCCGGCTTCGATCACGGCATCCACCGCTCCCATCTGGTGCTCGCGGCGCAGCAGGTTGATCGCGTCCACCAGGACGATCGCGTTGTTGACCACGATCCCGATCAGCATCACCAGCCCCATGATGCTCTGAATGTTCAAGGTGGTGCCGGTCAGCAGCAGCGCCGGGACCACGCCCAAAAGCGCCACCGGCACCGACAGCATCACGATCAGGGGATCGAGGAAGCGCTCGAACTGGGCGGCCATCAGCATGTAGACGAGGGCGAGCGCCATCAGGATGGCGATGGTGAAATCGCGCTGCGCCTCCTGCTGCTCCTGGTACTCGCCGCCGAACTGGACGGAGTAGCCGTCCGGGAGCGCCAGGTCGCCGACCGCGGCGCGGATCCGCTCCACGGCTTCCCCGAGCGTCACGTCCTCCTCGAGCCCGGCGTTGACGTAGGTCACCCGCTGCCCGTCCACCCGTTCGATCGACACCGGCCCCCGGGCGCGGCTCGACTCCACCAGGGACGACAGCGGCACGACCGCGCCCTCCGGAGTGGAGAGGGAGATGTTTCTGAGGTCCTGGCGGTCGAGGCGGTCTCCGGGCTTCAGGCGCACGACGATCGGGACCTCCCTCCCCTCCTCGCGGAAGCGGCCGGCCTCGACACCTCCCACGTTGGCCTGCACCGTGCGGCCCACCTCGCGCACCGAGAGCCCGAGCTCGGCGATCCGGTCGCGGTCGAACACCAGGTTGTCCTCGCTCTGCCCCTCGCGACGGCTGACGCGCACGTCGGTGATGCCGGGGATGCGCTCGATGCGCTGCCGGATGTTGGCGGCGATCTCGTCGGCACGCTCCAGGTCCCAGCCGCGCAGCTCGATCTCGACGTCGTCCTCGCCGCCGCCGGAGCTGAAGACCCGGCGCAGGATCCACAGGCCGGGCTGCGCGTCCACGCTGATCTCCGCCCCCGGGATCTGCCCGTCCACGGCGTCGCGCAGGAGGTCGGCCACCTCGGCGCTCGACATCGAGCGCTCCCCTTGTGGCACCAGCTTGAGCTCGACCTCCGCGTCCCCGCCCCGCACCTCGGTCGAGACCAGCTCGACCTCGCCGGGCGGCAGCGCCTCGCGCACTTTGGCCTCCAACTCGTCGACATAGCTGCGCACCACGGCGACGTTGGTCCCCTGCGCCATCTCGATGTCCACGTCGATCTCGTCGGCGTCCGCCGGCGGCGTCAGCTCGACCGGGATCAGCGGCCAGAGCAGCAGCGCCACCGCCAGCAGCCCTCCCGTCACGGCGAAGACCAGGCCCCGGCGCTTCAGGGCCTGGCGCAGCCGGTCCGTGTACCACCCCTCCAGACGTCCGAAGAAGCCGGGCTTCCCGGACCGCGCCCGCGGGCCGCCGGACCGCCGGTGGAAGCGCGCCGCCAGCATCGGCACCAGAGTGAGAGCCACCAGCAGCGAGCAGGCCAGGGCGAAAACCACGACCAGCGCCATGGCCTGGAACAGGGCGCCGCTCGTGGTGCGGGTGAAGACCACGGGGAGGAAAACCACGCAGGTGGTGAGAGTCGAGGCCACGATCGCCCCCGCCACGTCGCGTGTGCCCGTCCGGGCCGCGTCGAAGGCGGACGCCCCCTCCTCCTCCCGTTTCCTCACGATGCTCTCCAGGACCACGATGGCGTTGTCGACGATCATCCCCACGCCCAGGGCGAGTCCGCCGAAGGTCATCTGGTTGAGCGTCATGCCGCCGAACAAGAGGAGGCCGAAGGTCGAGATCACCGAGATGGGGATGGACAGCGCGATGATCACCGTGCTCGACCGGTTGCGCAGGAAGAAATAGAGCACCGCGATCGCGAGCAGCCCTCCCCAGAGGGCCGAGTTGCGCACGCTGGTGATCGACTGGCGGATGAACTCGCTCTGATCCGAGAAAATCGTCAGGTGGATGTCGTCGCGCTCGGCGTTGATCCGCTCGACCTCCTCGCGGATCTCCTCGGCCACGGCCACCGTGTTGGCGCCGCTCTGCTTCTGGATCCCCAGGCCCACCGAGGGCACGCCGTTGATCTCCGACAGGATCCGGACGTCCTCGTAGCCGTCGCGGACCGTGGCCACGTCCGCCACCCGGATCGGCTTGCCCGCGACCGTCGCGGCCACGGTGCGGGCGATCTGCTCCACCGACCGGTACTCCCCGAGCCCGCGCACGTAGAGGTCGCTGTACCCGCTCTTGACATTGCCGCCGGGCAGCGTGACGTTCTCCGCGATCAGGGCCTGCTGGATGTCCAGGGCGGTGAGCCCCGCGGCCTTCAGGCGGTCGCGGTCGAGCTCCACGCGGATCTCCCGGTAGACACCGCCGCGCAGCTCGATGGCGCCGACGCCCGGGATCTGCTCGAAGCGCTGCGCCAGGTCGTCCTCGAGGATACGGGTGAGCGATTCCAAATCCCGCGTCGAGGTCGCGGCCATGCTCACCACTTCCACGCGGTCGAGGTCGAGCTTCAGGATCTGGGGAGGATCGGCCTCCACCGGCAGGTCGTTGCGCAGCTCGTCGAGCGCCGCCCGCAGGTCGTTGGCGGCCTCGTCCACGTTCGTGCCGCGCGTGAACTCCAGGCGCACCCGGCTCGACCCTTCCTCCGATTCCGAGGTGACCCGCTCCAGGTTGGGCAGCCCCGAGACGGCGTTCTCGATCGGGTCCGTGATGATCTGCTCGATCTCCTTGGGCCCCACATTGGGATAGCGGACGCGGACCGTGAGCTGCGTGAACTCGACCTGCGGCAGGAGGTCCACCGGCAGGCTGCGCAGGGCCACGATGCCCACCACGATGAGGATGAGGAAGCCCATGGCCGTTGCCACGGGCCGCCGGATCGAAACTTCAGTGAGGGCCGCCATGTCAGCCTCCCTCCCGGCCGGGGGCGGCGTGGCCCAGGAACTCCTCGCTCGCGGGCGGCTCGGCGCCGCGGGTGCGCGCCCACTCCTGCTGGGTGTCGAGGAAGCTCTGCAGCAGGTCTTCCCGCTGCAAGCCCTGGAGCTCCAGCACGCGCTCCCAGGTGGTGGGGCGGACCCGGGCCGCCGCTTCGCCATCCCGCGCGAGCAGGTGCTGCCCCACGATCACCACCCACTCTCCCGGCCGCACGCCGCGCACGCCCACCGTGGCGCGCCCCTCGGCCAGCACCTCGACCGGCCGGAGCTCCACCTTGCGCGGCTCCTTCGGAATCTCCCGGGTTGCCGCGGCGGGCTCAGAAAGCCCCTGGCCGTCCACCACGAAGACGCCCTGAACGCCGGTGCGCGGGTCCTCCCACAGAGCGCTCGCCGGCACCAGCGTCGCCTGCTCGCTCTGGCCGTAGAGGATGTCGACGGTGACGAACATGCCGGGGCGCATCTTCCCCCCGGCGTTGGCCACGTCGATCTCGCCCGTCGTGCTGAAGCTCTCCTCCTCCAGGAACGGCGAGATGCGGGTCAGGGTGGCGGAGACCGTGTTCCGGCCGAGGGCCGGCGAGCCGATGCGGACCGGCTGCCCCGCTCTGACATAGCCGAGCATCTCCTCCGTCAGCGGCACCTCGACGACCAGGTCGCTCACGTCGCCGAGCACGAAGAGCACGTCGTCCGGCCCCGCCAGCATCCCCACTTCGGCATTGCGCTGCCCGAGGACACCGGCGACCGGCGCGCGGACCACCGTCTTGCCCAGAGCCGACCGCCGCTCCTGAACGGTGGCCCGGGCCTGGGCGATCCGCGCCGTGGCCTGCCCGGCGCTCGCTTGGGCCGCGGCGAGCTGCGCCTCCTGGGTTTCGAGCTCCATCGCGCTCACCAGATCCTCGCGGGCGAGCGCCCGGGTGCGGACCACCTGGGCCTCCACCTCGGCCACCCGCGCGCGGGCCTCCGCGCCGGCGGCCTGCGTCAGATCCAGGTTCGCCTCCGCCTGCCGGAGCTGCTGGCGCAGGCCGTCCCCCTCCAGGCGCACCAGCGGCTGGCCGGGCTCCACCGCCGTGCCGTTGCGCACCAGGACCTCGAGAATGGGAGCTTCGATCTCCGGCCGGACGGCGATCTGGTTGTCGGCCCGGACGGCCCCGTTCAGCCTCTCTTCGAGCGGCAGCGTGCCGCGACGGGCCGGAACCGCCTCGACCGCGGGCGCCGGACCCTGCGCGTCTTCGACCTCGCCCCGGCCGCAGCCGGCCAGAAGCCCCGTCGCAAGGATCAGGGGCCAGGCCAGCCTTCCAAAGTGTGAGCCCGTCGCCATTCGCCGCTCCATCCTCCTCTTCGATGCGAAGAGGTTGCCACGGCGAGGTTATCAGAACCCCAAGGCCCCGGGAGCGGGATGGCTCGACGCTCCCGGGAAAAAAAGGCTTTATTCCTCCTCCTCCTCCTCGTCCTCCACTGTGACGTTGAAGGTGTAGGCGTCCCGCCACGTTGTGAGGCCCACCTTCTGCTCGGCGCGGACGATGTGGCCGCCCACGGCGAGCGCCACGGGGGTGCTCACACGGAAGACCCCCTTGTCGTCGAAGACCGGCTTCACGGTGACGGGCGCGCCGTCGAGCGTGAGCGTGATCGCAACCTTGGGATCGAAACCGTACCCGGCGATCTCGATCGTCCGCAAGGTGCTCACGCCCACGCCGTGGGTCTTTGGAACGCTCACCACGACGTAGGGATCCAAGGTCTTCGGAACCGGGAGATCCTCCGGCCCCGCCTGCTCGGCGGCGACGAGGAGCCCCGTGAAGCTCCGGCCTTCCAGAGTCAATCCCTGGACCCGGTTGCCGGCCGCGAGCAACGAAGCGAGACGGCTGTCGGGCGGGAGCTTGCGACCCGTTCCGAAGCGCACCTCGACGGGCACGGCGATCTCCTTGCCGTCGGACGCGTAGGCCGCCAGGCTCCCCGCGGAGAGGACGACCTGCTTCACCTCTCCCTCCGGGCTCAGGACGTACTCCAGGACCTCCCCGCCCCGGGTCATGAGGACGACACACTGCGGGCACGTCACGGGATCGTCGATCGCGCGCAGCGGGAAGATCGTGCCGCGGTCATAGATCACGGGATCGGGGAAGGCCCGGAACCCGCTGCTTCTGGGAGTGTTGGGGCAGGTGTAGCGCAGGCGCCACAGGCCCCGGCCGTAGGAGGACAGGACGGCGTTGCCGTCCTCGGCGAAGTAGAACGAGGAGACGTGGGGGATCCTCTCCGTGCCGCTCACCCGCTCCCAGGTCCCGCCGCCGTTGAAGGAACGCAAGACGCCGGCCTGGGTCGTTCCGACCAGGATGTGTCCCGGGCACTCCGGATCGAAGCCGAACGAGGAGGTCTGGACGAACTCGTCCCAGCGGAAACGGAACGTGCCCGCTCCGGTCACGAGTTGGGTCAGCGCGGCGTCCGGGGCCCAGGTCATGCCGCCATCCGCGGACTTCTTGACCACCGCGTCGACGATGTCGGGTGCCAGGAAGAAGTTCGGGTCCGCCACGTCCACGCCGAAGGGCTTGTACCAGGCGAACATGGTCGGGAAGGTGCCGAGGCTGCCGAAGCCGCTCACCTGGGAGACGACCGGAGTGCCGGAGCCGAGCACGCCCGTGATCCTCTTGATGCCCACCCGCTCCTGGTTGTTCGGCGTGACGCCCGGCACCTTGACCGCGGTGAAGACCGTCGGCGTTCCAGCCGGACCAGCGAGCTGGGGCAGCGAACGGGGCGGCTCGGGGAAACCGTAGCGCGGCGTCCACGTCGCGCCGTTGTCGGTCGTGAGGTTGTACAGGGTGGCGTCGAGCCCAGGCAGCCGCGCGCTCTGGATATAGGCCCCGGGCGTCAACAGCTTGGGGTTTCCATCCCAGTTGGGTGAATTCGGAAAACCCTGGAAATCCTTGAGCAGAGGGCCCGACAGGAAGTTGATGCAACCGGCGCAGGCCACGCCGGACACTTTCGTCTCGTCGTCCGGAAGCGGCTCGCGCGGAACGCTCAGGAAAAAGCCCTCGCAGCAGGCGCTTCCCGGCCAGGTGCGGCCGAAGTCGGGAGAGGCCCAGATGCCGTTGTCCTGCGTCGCGAAATAAAGATCGGCCAGGTCGCCAAAGTCGTGCTGCTGCCCGGCGGCCTCGGTGATCTGGAGAGCGTTGTAGCCGCCCCGGACCCCGCCGGTGAGGGTCCAGTTGAGGCCGTTGTCCTCCGTCTTGTGCACGCCGCCGTCGCTCGCGAGGAGCAGCGGGGTGGCGCCGTCGTTGGAAAAGGCCAGGTCCGCGGGATCGCAATGATCGAAGTGCAGCTCCTGCCAGGGCGCGAACGCCGGAGTCGTGCCGTGGGTGACCGTGGTCCGCTCGAAAAGGCAGCCCCCGGTGCTGAAATACAGGTCGTACCGGTTCGACCCGCCGGAGAGGGGCTCCGCCACGCGCACGAACGGCATCCGGTTCAGCCCGTCGAGGTCCAGAACGGCGCTCCACGAGGTGCCGTTGTTGGTCGAGCGGTAGAGGCCGGTCCGGCCGCCGTTCGGCCCCCAGTAGGCGAACGCAAAATAAAGGTGCGACGGATTGCGGGGCGAGACCGCGATCTGGTTGTGAACCGCCTTGCCGATCAAGCCGATCGAAACCGGCAGGCCGGTGTTCGAGACGGTCCAGCTCGCGCCGCTGTTGGTCGTGACCTTGACGCCCGCGTCGGTGAGGATCTTCAGGTGGTTCGCCGCGGGGGCGGCGACCGCGTAAACCTTGCCATGAGCATAGCCCGTCACCGCCGGCATGAAGCTCCACGTCAGGGCGCCGTCGTCGCTGTAGGCGAGGCCGCAGGTGGTGCCGGCCCACAGCCGGGAGCCGTCGCTGTCGAGCTCCAGGGCGTACGCACCCAGGTTCTCGACGCAGGAGGCGAGGGGCGGCGTCAAGGGGATCTGCGTCCAGGTGCCGCCGCCGTCGGCGCTGCGCCAGATCCCGCCGCCGCTCAGCACCCGCGTGTCGCGGTGGGCGCTCGCGACCACCACGTCCGGAAGGGAGGGCAGGTACTCCACGTCCGAAAAGTTGAACGTGGTGTCGTAGCTCGCGTGGCGCCAGGTGTCGCCGCGGTCCTCGGTGGCGAAAAGGCCGCCGGTCTCGGACGCCACGATCATCTCGTCGTCGTTGCCGGGCCGGACCGCGATCGCCACCGCGCGCCCGCCCTTTTCGATGCCGTTGGGGATCTGCTCCAGCTCGGGCGGCGGCACGCCTTGGCCGGGCTGGGGCTGCGGGTTGCCGCCCCCGCACTCGGCGGGGTTGACGGGACCGGCCGGACGGCCGATGCACTGGTCGCAAATGTTCCCGAAGTGCTCTCCGACATCCCCCGGCGGCACGCGCTGTCCCGTACCTTCGAACCACGCCTCGCTCCAGGCCATCGTGTCGTACGCGGGGCAGAGGATGACCAGGCACAGCTCATTGATCAACTGATCGGAGAGGATCTCATTCGGGTCGCAGATCTGCCCCTGCACGTTCCGAATATGGCTCCACGCGGACCACCCGAAAACCCCGTAGCGGCCGTCTTTCGAAACGTTGCTCTGCATCGCTTTTTTCCCCGCATCGTAGCGGGAGCCGTCGACCAGCTCGAAATGCTTCTTGTCCGGGTTCCACCACTGCAGGCGCAGGGAGCCTTGATCGAGCCAGCGCACCTCGCTTTCGCTCATCGGGATCGATACGCTCTGGCTCTTGCCGCCGAGGTCGCGGATCTCGACGTACACGTCCGCCGACCCCAGGCTCCAGGAGCCTTCGGGAGCCGGGGCCCGCTCCACGCTCAGCGCCCACGCCGGGCCGCCCGTCAGGACCCCGGCCAGCAGGGCCGCCGCCGCGGCCGTCCGGCCCAGCCGCCGGATCGTCGGTGACTTCGCTTCGAACCACTTCCGGAACATGGTTTCTCCTCCTTCGTGGAAGATGCCGGGGCCGGAAAAGGCCCCGCGTCCACGAAGGAGGCGACGGAGGGTGGGGAATCACAACAAGGGGACGGGCTCCTCCGCTGCTTCCCGGGCCACCTCCCAGGCCCCCCGGACGTCGAGCCGGGCGCTCGCGTAGTCGGCGGTCAGGAGGGAATCGCTCAGGTAGGGGTGGAACTTCTCGGTCCGCTTGTTGGCGACGGACGCGGCGAGGTCGAGGGGGCTCGGAGGCTCCTGGGCCGCGAGGCGGGCCAGCTCGGTGCGAACCTCGCCGGGACCGTTGTTCGGGAAGAGGAGAGCCGGCCCTTCCCTCGCCACCCGGAGGCCGAGGCCGCTCAGCCAGACGACGAGGGTGTCGAGCACGCGGTCGCCCCGCCAACAGAAAAGGAGCGATCCTCCCGGATCGGCGAGGAGCCGTCGCCCGCCGAGCCCCAGGCTCGCGAACTGGGCGCGGCCCTCGGCCAGGAGGTCCCGGGCCCGGGCGTCGAGAAAGGCCGGGAGCTCGGACGAGCGATAGATCGCGAACATTTCCGCCCGCACACGGTCGTGGACGACAGCTCCCCGGCCGCCCTCGAACCCGGGGAGCCGGCCTCCCTGAGCGGGCTTCAGATCCACGGTCTTCCTCTCTTCGTCCACTTCGAGGACAACCCAACGCCGGCCGCCGAAAATGAGGTAGAGGCCCGGAAAGAGAGGATAGGAGATCGGGAGCGTCCCCAGATTGCGTCCGCCGCTGGTGAGCCGGTACTCCTCCGCGGTCTGAAAGGCGGAATAGAAACTGTAGTGATTGACGATCCTTTCCCCGGCGAGGTCCAGAACCAGCTCGGCCGTGTGAAGCTGGCGGAGCAGCTCCGAGCGGCCGAGGCTGCGGAGAAGCTCGGCGTACGAGGCCGCGTCGACGGCGCGAAAGGCGCCCTCCCGGCAGAGGGCCCGCCAGGCCTGATCCGCACGGATGCCGCCGTGCTGGGCGATCGTCGAGAGCACCTGCTGGACGAGCGTCGAGAGGTGGAGGGCCCCGGCCTCCGGCGGCTCGCACCAGCCTGCCACGAGGAGGTTGACGGCCGCGATCGCCTCCACGAGGCTCGCGCGAAGCCGCCACTGGGGAGGGGTCCGCTCGTCGATCTCGGGCTCCTGGATGTAGACGCGCAGGGTGGCGGGACCGCCCTGGCGCCCGGACCGCCCGAGACGCTGCCGCAGGCTCGCGACCGAGGGAGGCGGCCCGATCTGGGCGACGCTTTCGATGGCGCCCACGTCGATGCCCAGCTCCAGGGTCGTGGTGCAGACGGCGCTCGCCGGCCGGGACCGGTCCTTGATGGCGGCTTCGGCCTCCTCGCGCAGCTCGCGGGAAAGGTTTCCATGATGGGGCCAGAACTCGTTGGGCAGGCCCCGGTTTTCGCACCACCGCCGCAGAAGGTCGGCATAGAGCTCCACCGCCGAGCGCGCGTTGGCGAAGATCAGATGGTGCCCGCCCCGGAGCTTTTCGAACAGGTGGAGGCTGATCTCGACGGCGTCGCCGGGCACGAGGTCCTCGATCTGCGGGGTCTGCCCGGCGGCCTCGAGAGCCTCGGCCTGGGCCGGCGAGAGCTTGGGCGGGAGCTCGCGGTAGCCGCGAACCTGGATCCTGATCTCCTGCCCTCTTTCGGAGGACACGACGCGGTGGACGGCCTCCCCTCCTCCGGGGCGCAGAAGCTCGCAAGCCAGAGCGAGGTCGCCGAGAGTTGCGGAGAGGGCGATGCGAGGCACGCGATGCCGCACGGCGAGCTCCACCCTGTGGAGGAGAGACTGGAGCTGCTGCCCCCGCTCGGTGCCCAGGAAGGCATGGAGCTCGTCCACCACGACATAGGCGAGACGCTCGAACAAGGTCCGGACCCGCGGCCCCTGGAGCACGAAGAGGGCCTCCAGAGATTCCGGCGTGATGATCAGAACGCCCGCCGGCCGGTCCAAAACCTTTCTTTTCTGGGAGGCTGCCACATCTCCGTGCCAGCGCGCCACGGGGACGTCCAGCTCCTCGCAGAGCCGCTCCAGACGGTCGAACTGATCGTTGATGAGGGCCTTCAAAGGGCTCACGTAAAGACAGCGGACGCTCCCGCCCGGGTCCCCGGCCAGAACCGTGAGGATCGGAAGGAAGGCCGCCTCGGTTTTTCCCGACGCCGTGGAGGCCGCGATCACCACGTCCGCCTCGCCTCCGAGGACGACGGGGGCCGCGGCCTCCTGGATGTCCCGCAGCGCCTCCCAACCCTGGCGCCAGAGCCATCTCTGGATCGCCGGGTGGAGGAGGTGGAAGGCGGAGGAGGTCGCAGTCATACGCAGGAAGAATCAGAGAGTGAACGAAGCGAGATCGTCGTCGTCCCCCTCTTTCCCTCCCGCGGACGGTTCCCCGGCCGCAGCCGGGCCGTCCTCCCGGACCGGCTCCAGATCGGGATTGACGTCCGGAGCGAGGTCCACGGCGCCCAGCAGCTCGCGCCAGGAGGCCTCGGGGTTCTGCTCCAGAACGGCCAGGAGCTCCAGAAAGGCCCGGATGGTGCTCCGGGGGGTGCGGAAGTAAGCTTCTCCCACGCGCTTCGAGCAGTGCTCCATGAAGGCCACCAGCGCCTCGTCCGGCAGGAGATGGCGGCCGGGATCGCCCCCGGCGTGAACGTTCCGGAGATTGCGGAGGAGCACGAACAGCTCCTCCGGGCTGAGATTGGCCAAGTGGAGCACCGGCCCCGTGAAATCCCGCCGGCCCTCCGTGGCGAAGCGGTTCTGGGCCAGGCGGGAGCGCAGCGCCTCATAGCTGTAGAGGCCGCGGCGGGTGTCCATGAGGAATTCGGGAGTCCCCCCGAGGAGGATACCGAGCCCCACGCTCGTCCCCTGCAGACTGTCGTTCAGGATGCGGAGGATCTGCTCGAAATTGCTGCTCCGCGCCTGGCTGTTCGCGAGCTTGTAAAGGTTGACGAGCTCGTCCAGGCAGAGGAGGAGGCCGCCGTAGCCCGCGAGCCGCACGAAGCGGGAAAAGAGCTTGAGCTGGTCGTAGACGTTGTCGTCGTCCACGATCGTCCGCACGCCCAGAGCCTTGCGGGCGTCGGTCTTCGTCGAGAACTCGCCGCGCAGCCAGCGAACGGCGTCGGATTTGAGCTGATCGTTTCCCTGGTCGTGACCGCGCCAGTAGGCGGCCACCACCTCGGCGAAGTCGTAGCCCCCGGTCATCTCGGAAAGGCTCACGAGGCGTTCCTCGAGGATCGCGTCCACGGCGGCTCCGGTCTCCCGGGCCTGCTGGAGCGCGGAGGTGACGAACCGCTCGACCACGCTCGCCACCGCCCCGCCGTCCGGCTTGGTGCGGGTCGCGAGGTTCGCCATCAGCTCGGCGTAGAGCGAGCGGGCCTGACCGCCCGAAGCATGGAGCCGGCGGTCGGGGGTCAGGTCCGCATTCGATGCGACGAGCCCCCTCTCCAGGGCGATCGAGCGGATGAGGAAGAGAAAGAACGTCTTGCCGGACCCGAACTCGCCGATGACGAAACGAAGGGCCGCCCCGCCGTCCGCGATCCGGTCGATGTCCTGAAGCAGGGCCCGGACCTCGTCGGCCCGGCCCACCTGGATGTACTGATGCCCCCGGCGCGGCACGACGCCCGCCCGCAGGGATTGCAGAATGGCGTCGCGGTCGCGGGGGCGGATCTGCTTCTGGGCCGGAGAGCCGGCCTGGGGTTCCGTCATGCAAGGATCTCCTCGAGGACCTGGCCGTCGATCTCGAGCGTCTCTTCACCTTCCAGCAGCGGGGCTCCGGAGCGCTCGAACGCGGCCTCGTTGATCAATTCCAGGGCGCCGTCGG
This sequence comes from Thermoanaerobaculia bacterium, assembly GCA_035462575.1. Lineage (GTDB taxonomy): Bacteria > Acidobacteriota > Thermoanaerobaculia > Multivoradales > UBA5704 > DATARR01. Next base: position 16,425 of record DATHUD010000415.1, read on the forward strand.
GCAACAGCCCGAGCTCCGCCGCGAGCTGCTCGATCTCCATGCGGCTCCAGGAGGTCTTCTCCGCGAGCCGCCGCAGGAGGGCCGAGTGAGCGCCGTCGAGCCCGGCCACGGGCGGTGGGCCCGCCGCCCCCGGGACCGTCTCCAACGGCTTCGGCGCGGCGGGCCGCAGAGGCTCCTCCTCCTCGCCGAAAATCCCCTCCAGGAGGCCCGCCAGGCTCTCGCTCTCCGCGAGCTTGTCCTGCACCTTGCGCGGGTCCAGGGCCACGCCGGCCGGCCGCGGAGACGGCGGAGGGATGCGGAACTCGTCCGGCCGCGGGCCCGCCGGGATCACGGTGACCGGCTCGACCGCCGGCGGAGCCTCGGCGGCCGCCAGGGCGTGGACGTCCGAGTACACGGACTGCGCCTCCAGGCCCAGCAGAGGGTAGATGCGGGAGAGCAGCTTCAGCTCCTCGGCCCCCACGTGGCCGTCCGCCCCGGCGACCGTCACCAGGAACTGGCCGATGGACCGGCGCTGGGATTCGGCGAGGGGCGCGATCCGCTTCTTGAGGCCGGCGAGCCCGGGAGGCGCGGTCGCGAGCCAGCGGAGATGCGCCTTGAGCCGCGTGCGCTCCGTGGGCGCGAGTTGGAGGGCGCTTTCGAGATGGTCGAGCAGATGGCGCTCCTCCCGCTCGCTCACCGCGCCGTCCGCCGCCGCGATCGCCACGGCCATGTGCAGGAGGACGGCCGCGGCATGGTACCCCGGCCCGGGCTCCGGCTCCGGGCCCGCGGCGAGCCGGAAGAGCACCGCGGCCCCGTTGCCCGGCACCGGTCCGCCGAAGCGGACGTCCGGCTCCAGCCCGTAGCCGCGGCCGGCCAGGAACGCCGCCAGCATCTCGGCGTCCCGCCGGGCGATCTTCCCCTCCATCTGGCAGGGCCAGCGCTCCGCCAGATCCGAGGCCCGCACCACGGCGGAATCGCCGCCCGCGAGCCGCTCCTCCACCCAGGCCCGGAAGCGCCGGACCTCCTCGCCTTCCCGTCCCTGCGCAAGCTCCGGCGGCAGAAGCGCCAGGGCGGCCGGGCTCTCGACGTCCCCGGTGCGCCCCACCCAGCGGCTGTAGACGTCCAGATCCTGCTGCGTGCGGTCCACGATCTCCTGGAGCTTGCGCAGGGGGGCCGTGAGGCTCGTCACGTCCGGAAGATTCGGCAGGCTGAGGGCGACCGAGCCCAGGAACGTCGGACTGGACGGGTGGTAGCTCGCCTGGATCTTCGTCCGGTTCGGTTTCACCTTGAGGCCGCCCCCGGGGAACGCCTCCGCATAGCGGATCCTGAACAGCTCTTCGAGCTCCTTCGGGCAGCGCTGGGCCGGCGTCCGCAGACGGATCTCCGGAGCGGTGATCGCCCAGGCGTAGGCCCACTCCGGTGGAATGGCCTTCCCCTCCGCGGCGAAGGCCCCGAGGGCGATCTTCACGTTCAAGGGGACCTGAAAGCCGTCCCGGGTCCGCGGAGGCTCGAGCGTCGACGGATCGATCGGCCGATGGAGCAGGCGGGCCGCCGCGAGGAACGACGCTGCATAGCCCCGGAAGGAACGGTTTCCGCCATACAGCCCCAGGAGGCGCTCGACTTCGGCCAGCAGGCCGTCCACCTCGGCGCGAGCGGGCTCCGATTCCTGGGCATCCACCAGCACCCGCCGCTCGATTCCGTAGAAAAAGAGAAAGACATAGCCGATGTAGGCCGCCGGGTCTCTCCTGCCTCCGGCCAGCCAGTGAAGGTAGGCCGCCCGGCTCTTCGGATCGATGATGGAGTACGACGGCCAGTAGCGCATGAGCTGGCCCCCGGAGTCCGGATCCCCCCAGGTCACCCGCTGCCGGGGATCGATCAGAGAGGGCTCGACCGTGCCGCGGTACGGGCTCACCGGAGCGAGCCCGGAGCCCACGTACACCATGCCCTCGATCTCCCGCCCGGCCACCTTCGCGCTCCCGCCGGCCGGAATCCAGAAGCGGTCCCCCGCAGAATGGGGCGCAGACCGCGGAACGCGCGGGGGGATCGGGACCGGTTTCGAAGAGAGGGGGTTCGACATCGGAATCGGCCGCGGCACGGGAGGCGCCGAAGCCCTCGGAGCCGGCGGGCTCTCCGGCCGGAGGGACGGCAACGACGGGGGCCCGGGGGACGGCGCAGAGCGCGGCTCACGGCTCACCAGGAAGACGAGGCCGGCCACCGCGACGATGACAACCAGCAGGAAGACTCCCAAACCCATCGATTTCCCCTACGAAAACACGCCTGTTGAAGACCGGCGGTGTACTCGGAAAGACACCTCCAGACTGAAATCGGGTGGATCGATGCTATCCCAGGGTTTCTAAACTGTCGAGAACGGGTGTGAAACGTCACGGAAGATCACAACGATTCCGCCTTGGTGTAGCCTTTTCCGATCACGCTTCCAAGGCCCTTCGCTCGGGGGTCCACGGCGACCAGCGAGTGGGCGTCCAGGTCCGGAGCCGGCTCGATCCTGTAGCCCAGATCCTGCACGAAGCCGCGGCAGAAATCCCGGGCCGCCTCCCCGTGCACCGCGATCAGCAGGCGCTCGGGCCGCTTCGCGCCGGACAGAAACGTCCGGCCTCCCGGGAGGGCCAGAACCTCCGCCCCTTCGATGTCCATCTTGATCAGCCGGGGAAGAGGGTGTTGCGAGCTCAGGTCGTCCATCGTCAGGCTGGGGACCTCGACGAGGTCCCCCACCTTGTTGTCGATCGCCGGGTTGTCGATCTGCTGGAGCGCATTGCCCCGGGGATCGGAAGCCCTCCGGACCAGACGGGTGAGGCCGGCGCGGTCGGAGACCGCCGCCTGGACGATCGTGCAGTTGCCGATCCCGTTGAGCTCGAGCTGCTCGCGCAGGATCTCGCAGGTCCCGGGGTCCGGCTCGACCGCGATCACCCGGCCGGTCGGGCCGACTTCCCGGGCGGCCATCAGCGTGTGGTAGCCCGCGTTGGCGCCCAGGTCCCAGAACGTGTCGCCCGGCTTCAGATGGGCCGCGATGAAGCGGCTGGTCTCGGGCTCGTAGACCCCGAGGTGATACCAGAACGGGAGACAGTTGCGCCGCCGCCAGCGCATCCCGGCCATCGGGCCATGGGCGATCTCGTACACCTTGCCCTCCCCCGTCCTCGTGGTGATCCACTTGTAGGCTTTGTGGGCGCCCGGGATGAGCTCCACCCCGGCCTTGATCTGCCGGAATCCCCGGGACAAAACGGTGCTGAGACTCATCGGTCTTCCTCTCCTGGGGGCCTCTTCCGGGAGCCCTGGACCTCTCCCCTTCGGCGCACACCCCTGCATCCGGGCGGCACTTGCAGAACGCATGCCGGTCTGGGTTCTATCGGGGGCAGAGCCCCGTCCTAGAGAGGATCGGAGAGGGGGTCGTACGCGAACGAGCCGAGGAAGACCACTCTCGTGGGCCGCTTTTCAAACTGCGGGTATCGAGCGTGGTCGTATCCGAACAAGAGAAAGACACTATCCATGGGCCCTGGAGCGATTCGCTGCGCGGCATCCATGGCGGCCACCCCGTAGGACGAGGAATACGAGCATCCTTTGAGCATCTTCTCCGGATTCCGGGTCCAGGATGGGTCGAAGGCTGATTCTAAAAAGTCTGCGTTATAGGAGCTCAGTCCGATGTCTTCCGCGAAGGCGGAAATGGGCAAGTCGTCTGTCTCGGGCTCGTCCGAGTAGAACGGCTTCACGTACGAAGCCAGTTCCTGCTCCGTTCGAAAGCTGCCGACCCAGATTGAAACGACGTTTCCGTCTTCGTTGAACGTGATTTCCGGATGTTCCATCTGTCACCTCTTGGATGGGGCGTGATGAGGGCTGTCAGCGGATCGGCTGAATCCCTGTTCGAGGAAGGCAATCCCTATCGCTTCTTCCCTTTGGCTTTCGCTTTTTCCAGATTACCGCTCACCCTGAACTTCACAATCCTGCTGATCAAGTCGTAAGGAATCGGCTCTCCCAAGGGAAATTGCACCGACCCCTTGGCGCCCTTGTAGACAGACAGCTCATCCTTGAACTCCTCGATTGCACGTGGCGCAGGATAAAACCCGATGTGCTTCTTGAACGCGGCAAAATGAACCAGATTGCCCTTCAGAGTGAAAGTCGGAATCTGATATTTGATTGCCTCTTCCGCGTCCGGCGCCGCTTCTCGAATCGTCTTCCTTATTTTTTCCAGGATCTCCTGAACGTCCTTGGGGAAGCCCGCAATGTACTCATCGATGTTCTTGGGTCCTGTTGGATCAGCGTTCATCCCGCGTCCCTCGCAAGATCCTGAATCGTCTTCCCCCGTCCCCCTGTCAACCCTTCACGTACGGGGCCAGCAGCGCCTCCCAGCTCCGGGACATGCGATCGTACTCGGCCGGACACCGCTCGGCGCGGTCGGCGGGGAGAGTCTCGTCGTCCACGAGATACTGGTAGCCCTCGGAATCCTTGCCGTAGATCCAGCAGAGGATGTTGTAGAAGCGCTGCTCGTCGAACGAGTGCTCGTCCCAGAAGGAGAGGTCGTCCATCTCCTCCTCGTCCTCGCCCACGAACGAGTTGGCGCCGTCGATGGCCGCGTCCTCCCCCTCCTCGCCCCCTTCCAGAAGAATCATGGTGGCGAGCTGGTCGACTGCGTCTTCCTCCCTGCCGGTGATCGGCAGGTCGTAGATGGCGATCAGAGCGTGCCCCATCTCGTGGAAAAAGGTGAACACGGTGGCGCTGGCCACCGAGACGGCGGCCTCCTCCTGCTCCTCGTCGGTCTGCGCGTCCGCCATGAAGATCTCGGAGTAGTGCTCGACCAGCTCATAGCAGAGGGAGATCTCGCCGGCCTCGGGATTGTAGAAGGCGTTCACCTCGCCGCACTCCCGCAACACCACGGGCACATCGGTGGGGAGCGCGAACGCCCGGTTCAGCTCCTGGACCGTGTCCTCCAGGAGCCGGGTCTCCTGGAAGAACGCCTCCAGCTCCAGGTAGCCCTCGCTGCTGGTCTCCTCGTATTGCACCACGAAGTCCCCGGTGTCGCGGACCCCGCCGGAAGCGTTCCGCTTGAAGCTCGACGGCACGCTGGCGTGCGCCTGGGAGGCGGTGCCGGCCGGCTCGGGCTCCTCCTCGGGGATTGGACCGCAGGCTCCGACAGCCAGCAGGGCCAGGATGGACGCGAAACGGCGGGCAAAAGCGTAGCGAATGAGCTATCTCCTCGAAATCGACCTGACGGGTTGAAGGCAGAGTGTAAACTGGCCCGCCCAGAAAGTCGACCCGGCTCAGAGCACCAGCCGTTCCCAGCAAGGCAGCTATTCGGCGGCTTCCAGCAAAGCGCGCAGCTCGGGCTCCTTGGCCGCCTCGATCAGGCTCTGCTTGTGCTCGCCGAGCTTGGCTCCGGAGGCGAGCAGGAGCCGGACAACCTCGAGGTGGCTCTCATTGACCGGGCCGTACAGCAGGGGAAATCCGCCCGGCGCGGCGTTCGGATCGGCACCCGCCTTGAGCAGGATCTCGCACATCTCGAGGTTGCCTGTACGCGCCGCCTCGGCAAGAGGCGGCACGCCATATTCATTGGCCGCTTTGACGTCGGCGCCCGCATCGGCGAGCGCGCGCACGAACGCGGCCTCCCCCGTGTCGACGGCCTCGAAAACGATCGACTTACCGTATTCCATAGGGGGGGCGTTCTGCACATTCGGCGCCACGCCGGCGGCGAGCAGCGCCTTGAGAACGTCGATCTTCCGCTGTTCGGTCGCGATCCAGAGCGCAGTGCGATCCGAGCTGTTTTTCACCGCGGGATCGATGCCGGCTTCGACAAAGAGCGCCGCATGGCTCGCGTCGCCTTCGGCCACCTTCTGGAGGACCACCTCCGGCGTGAACGCGATCCCGTCTTTTTCGAGCTTCTCGCGGGCTCCCGCCTGGTCGCTGTGGACAGGAGCCGTGACCAGGACGAGCGCGGCAAGGGTGAGCAGGGCGAGCGGTGTCTTCATGGATCCTCCTGAAGTCTATTCGGGTACGGTACAACCTTCAAGCAAGGCCATAGATTAGCCGATCGTGCTTTTTCACGGCGAGAAACCAAACGAGCGCAAAGCATGTGCCTACAGGGAAGTACAGGACTAGCAGCACGTTTAGCAGCAGCGTGGCATAGTACGACAGTCGCAGCTTGAACGACCGTAGGACACCAACCAACAAGAGTAGAAGCGCAGCAACGAGGAAGCCGAGGCTGAACATTTGCCATATCGCTGGGTCAGCGTGCGGTGAAGTGCTGGACAGGAAACGGAAGACAAGCAAAGGTAGACAAAGGGCCAGGCCCGCCGTATACAGGCCAGCGGTATAGCGGAACGATCGCCTTTCCGCCTCCGACTCAAATTTCAGCTCGTGCGGCATGACCTTTGTGAACCAGTACCAGAAGGCGAAAGTCCCGATTGGAAAGCCGACAGCCAGTAGTATACTGACAGCCGTAGTGACAGGCAGGTAGATCGGGAGGCGGAGCCAACGAATCAGGGCAGCGGCCAGGGAGGATGCGCCGATAAACAGCAAATTCTCTGAGACGAAGCCATATGCCGCCGCAAGCTCTTCCCTGTCGCCCTGCACACCGGTTCCGGTTGTGAGAGCACCTGCAATCAAAAAAAATCCTATGCCGAGCAGGATGACGGAGTATCTCTGATCTATCTCCGGCGTTCGGCGTGCGGTTTCCTCAAGGGTTTGCACTTTACTCCCTTTCTATGACCTGATCACAGCATGGGTCAGGCGCCGCCACGAAGCCAGCGTGAAATTCCGCGGAATCTTTCTCGGACAAGCGAACCCGTTTGCGCGACCCACCAGTAAAAGCCGATGGGAACGAGGGAGAGAGTGAACAGAAGCGCGGCGCTCTGCAGCACTGAAGCGGCAGATGCGGGAACCTCGCGGAGCAACTGCACCCCAAGGGCGACCGGGACGCACACTGCCGCGAGAACGGCCACGCTCACCGGAATCTGAGCAAGAAACGGCCAATGGCTCCGGCGACAGATCCACTCGGCCAATGCCGTAGCCGGCAGGAAAAGCACGAGAGAGGTGACGGCCGCTGTGATTGCTGCGGCGACCAGGCCGCCGGGATACGCAAGCGGGCCGCCCAGCCCTTCGTTCGTGACCACCGCCCAAGCGAGCAGAGCGGCATACGTCACTGTCCAGAGAATGCAAGCCGCAACGATCGTCGCCAGCACTGCCACGGCATGCCGGATTCCGAAGAGTGCGAGCGGCGTGGCTCGGCGAGCAAAGGGCTGTCTCTTGAATTCATGGATCCGCATCATGGCAGATTCCTCCTTCCCTTGCTCATAGAGCCTCCCCGGCGACCCCAAGCGCTCGATCCGGCACGCCGCCATCTTGGAATCCTAGCACGCCTCATCGCTCTCGCCATGGAGCTCAAGAGAACTCGTTCAGAATCTGCGTGTCTCAGCCTGTCGATGGCCCCGAATCCGGCTCGTGCACTGTTGCGTGGAGGCACGCCACGATGCACGAGCCGTCGGCCGCACAGAGCGCTGCTCCTCATTTTCCTAGCCCCGTGCGATAATAGCCTGATTAATGGCGCCAACAACACGAGCAATGTAGCCATAATCCTTGCTGGCCAAGGCCTGCAACTCGCCTGAAGAGGTACTGAGAACAACTACGTGAGTCGGCTTTTGTTTTGATATCCATAGAATTCCCGGCCCCAAGAATAGACCGCCAATAAGCGCTGCGAACCAGCTCTCGGCACCAAGAGCTCCAAGCAACGAGATAACGCCCGCCACGATGAGTAGTATTGGCATCACGGAACTCGGAGAATGAGTCCAGTGCCCCACAGAAACAACGGCACTCATTGCATAGGTCTTTCCAAAAACTATGAATCTGGCATTAGAGACCGCAACCTGCCCATCGTTGAAGAACATCGTCTCGTTCATTTGTGTTCCTCCACTCGGGGAAAGTAGAATTACGCCAGCACCTTGTCCATCAGGATCATGCCGCTGTGCCCCTCGATCGAGGCGAAAACAGGTGCTCCCTCATACCTGTAATCCTGATAAGAAATCTGGAAACGGTCGGCATACCCCTGCTTGCGAAAGACGTGCTGCGAAACGCTCCCGCTCGCTTCCGTGACCGCTGCGCGATAGCCCTTGCGCCGGCCGTTCTCCTCGCACGCCGCGATGAGGTGCTGCGCCACCTGCCGACCCGTGAACGGGCGAGCCACCCCGAGCAGGAGCAGGTGCAGATGCGTCCCCGGTTCGAGGGTCTTGTCCCGCTGATACTGCGCGTCCAGTTGGTCGATCAGGGTAAACACGGGCAGGAACTTCTCGTTCACCGGCTCGGTGCCCGCCGGCGGCGGCGCGGTGAAATCCGCCGTGAGCAGGGCTCCCACCATTTCGCCCGTGACAGCGCTCCGGGCGACGATCGTCAAACCCTCGGCCGCCGCTCCGGGGCCGAAGGGCCGAACAACGGTTTCGAATTCTTCGGCGGAAACCCCCATGGCGAGCGCCGGAGGATCGTAACCGCTGAACGCCTCGGCCAGGAGGGATGCCATCTCATCCCGGTCTGCCAGCTCGAACACACCGTACTGGATTCCTGAAGACTCCTGGAAACAGATCATGGGCTTTTCATTCCTCCAGTCGATTGGATCCACCCCGCCACGTCCTCCACCGCCCGCTGCGATACGTGCCCTGGCCGGCCGTACTCCTCCGGCGTCGCCTTTCCCTTCCCTTCCATGAAGAGGTGGTTGAGATCCGGATACGCCTTGAAGGTGACGTCCTTCCGGTCGGCTAAAGCTTTCCGCCAGAGCTCGAAATCTTCCATCGTGACCTGATAGTCCCGCTCTCCCTGGAGGAGCAGAAACGGCTGCTTCAGCTCCTTGGCCACCGCGGGCGGATGGTAGCCCCTGAGGTCCAGCCAGTAGGAGGCCGGCACGCCCATCGGGGTTTCCTTCGAGCCTTCTTTCAGGTTGCGAACGGTTTCCACGAGAGCCTTCACGCTCTCGATCTGCCTTTTCTCCTCTTCGGTCACCGTGCCGTCCACGGAGGCGATGTAGGGGACCTGCTCCAGGAGGAGATCCTCCAAGGGCCGGGCCGCGCCCGCCATTACGATGAACCCGGCGATCCCGGAGTCCGCCTTGCCGATCCGCGGAATCAGCGTTCCGCCCAGGCTGTGTCCGAGGACGGAGATCCGCCGGGCGTCGATCTCCTTCCTGCCGCGCAGGAGGCTGGCGGCGGCGATCACGTCGTCGACGATCTCCTCCTTCGCGGTGAGCCCGGGAAGGGCCAGCAGCTTCAGGCCGTAGACCTTGGTGCGCTTCTCGTAGCGCAGCACGGCGATCCCCCGCGAGGCGAGGCCCCAGGCGAGGTCCTTGAACGGCTTGTTGGGACCGATCGTCTCGTCCCGGTCGTGCGGGCCCGAGCCGTGGACGAGCACCAGCGCGGGAAACGGCCCCTCCCCCACCGGCAGCGTGAGCGTGCCGGGGAGAGCCCACTCGCCCGAGCCGACCGTCACCTCCTCCTCCCGGAAACGCTCCTTGTCCGCATAGGCCGGCGCGGCCCACTCCGGGGGGCTCTGCGCCTTTCCCGCCTCGGTCGGGCGCACGAAGAACCCGGCGATCCGCCCTTCGGAGTCGAAGGTGACCTGGAGGTCCACCGTGGCCCCGGCGAATTCGCTGGTCACGAACACGGATTGAAACCCGCCCACGGGCTCCACGCGGCTGCCGACGATCCGCTGGAAGGCTCCCATCTGGGTCTGGATCGCCTTCCAGATCTCGCCGAGCTTCTCGGGAGGCGCCGCCCCGCGCATCGTCTCGGTGAACGGCTGAGCGGCCGCCTCATACTCGCCCTTCGCGAGGTGGTTCACGAACGCCGTGGCGGCGGCCGTGAGGTCTGGCTGGCCCTGGGACAGCGACGGGAGAGGGAGGAGCAGCAGGAACAGACAGGGAAGAAAGATCTTTTTCATGGCATCCCCGATCCTACTTCAGCCTCCCGGCGGACTGGGGGAAATTTGCTCCGGACCGCGGACCGGAGTCATGCTAGACCCATGGCGAAATCCCCGACCGCTTCCCGGGAGATCCCTTCGGCCGGCCTCCCGTCCCTGGACGACCTCCTGTACGCCGCGAGCACCATCCTCGGCTCGCTCGGGCGGGCCCTGGTCTGCGTGGGGCCGGACTTCCGGATCGTCCATGCGTCGCAAACGCTGGACGGCCTCGTAGGCGAGGGCACGGCGGCGGCGATCCTGGGACGGCCGGTGGAGGAGGTTCTGGATCCGGAGCTGCTCGGACCGGAAGGGGGCCTGCGCCGGGCGCTCGAGGCCGGCGAGCGGCGGGAAGGATGGGGCGCCACCTTCCGCTCCGGCGGCGGGCCGCCCCGGCGGGTCTCGATCTCGGTCGCCCCCATTCCCCACGAGCCCGGGAGCCCGTGCGATCCGCGGGTGAGCTACGTGCTGGTGATGCGCCCCGCCGAAGAGAGCGAAGCCGTCGAGGGCGGTCAGCCCTCGGTGTTCGCCGGGCTGGTGGCCCGCTCGGGGGCGATGCTGCGGATTTTCAGCCTGATCGAAAACCTGGAGGAGAGCGAGGCCACGGTGCTCATCACCGGCGAGAGCGGCACGGGCAAGGAGCTGGTGGCCCGGGCGCTCCACCTCCACTCCCCTCGCCGGAACAGCCCCTTCGTGGCCGTGAACTGCGGCGCTCTGCCCGGCGAGCTCCTGGAGAGCGAGATGTTCGGCCACGTCCGCGGGGCCTTCACCGGCGCGGTGCGCGACCGGACCGGACGGTTCGAAATGGCCCACGGCGGCACCCTGTTCCTGGACGAGATCGGAGACCTGCCCCTCCCTCTCCAGGTCAAGCTCCTCCGCGCCCTCCAGGAGCACACGTTCGAGCGGGTGGGCGAGAGCAGGACCCGCCACAGCGACGCCCGGATCATCGCCGCCACCAACGTCGACCTCCGCCGGGCCGTGCAGTCGGGGCGCTTCCGGGAGGATCTCTTCTACCGCCTGCGGGTGGTCCCCCTGGAGGTCCCGCCGCTGCGGGAGCGCCGGGCGGATATCGAGCCCCTCGCCCGCCACCTCCTGCAACGGGTCTGCGCCCGCCACGGCCGCTCGCTCCTGCTGGCACCGGACGCCCTGCGGGCGCTCCTGCGCTACGGGTGGCCGGGCAACGTCCGGGAGCTCGAAAACGCCCTGGAGTACGCCGTGGCCGTCTGCCGGGGCCAGACGATCCACGCCGAAGATCTCCCCGCCGAAGTCCTCGAAGAGCCCGCCCTGGAGCCCCCGGCCGCGTCCGTCCACCCCCCGGAGCGCCAAGCCGAACGCGAA
>DATHUD010000416.1:0-9910 GCA_035462575.1 Thermoanaerobaculia bacterium
GCATGACGGGGGAGTCTATCTCGCCTCGCGGGGGAAGGGGAGGGGAGCGACGCCCGAGGCCCGGCCTCCGTAGAAAAGACAGCGAGCCGCTGCGAGAAGCGATAACATCCAACCCGCCGTCCCGGCGGGACGCCTCGCCAGAGATCAAAAAGGTTCCGTGTGAACGCCCAGCCCGACCGCCCGTCGCTCCGGAGCGCGCTGCTCCGGTTCCTGGTCCCCCTTGCCGCTCTCGCGGCGATGGCGGCTTTCGCGTCCCTGGAGGTAGACCCGGCCGGGGCCGCAGAGAGCGGCTACCTGGCTCTGCTCGCGACGGCGGTTCTCCTGGCGGTGGCCGCGCTCGCCCCCGCTCCGGCCGTGGAGCTGGGGCTCGGGGCGACCCTCGCGACCGCCGTGGTGTGGGCGCTCCCCCAGGGACCGGGACGGGGGGCGGCGATGGGGCTCCTCCTCGCAGCGACTCTGGCCGTGGCCGCGGGGCGAGCCCTTCTCGGTACGCAGGGCCGGATCGGCCTGCCGGTGACGATCCCCCTCGCTCTCGGGGTCCAGTTCCTCCTCCGGGGAGAGCTTCTTTTCCAGCCCCAGCCGGACATCCGGACGCTGGTGGCCCTTCTCGTCCTCCCCCTGGCCGGAGCGGCAGCGGTGACGGTGCTCTCGGAGCGGCACGGAACGCTTCCTTTGATTGCCGCCGCCGTGGCGGTCGCCGTCGCGCCCGGGTGGGATGTGGCCTCGACGCTGGGGATGGCCGTCCTGGCGGCGGGCGACGTGCTCGGGAGGCGCGAGGCCAGCCCGTGGATGCGGGCCGCCGCGGTCCTCCCGTTCCTCGTGGCGCTCGCGTGGGAGCCGGGGCCGGGGCTCGCGGCGGCCGTGTGCGGTCTGGCGCTCTGGCGCCCCCGGATCGCGCTGGGGCTCGCCGTGCCGGTGGCCGCGGCGCTCCTCTGGGCTCCCTGGGGGGATGAAGGGACGCGCGAGGGCCTGCGCCAGCTCGCCTGGCTCCCCCTGCTCCTGCCGGCCGTGGTCCTGCCCGCGCGGGACCGGATCGAGAACGTCGCCACCGCCCTGCTGATCGCGGCGACCGTCCCCCTGATCCCGGACCGGGCCGTGCTCGCCGCCCCGTTGGGGCTCGCGGCGCTCTCCCTGCGTCCGGCGGGGCCGGCCGCCGTGCCGCAACGGGTGTGGACGGCCGCCGTCCTGGGCGGCACGGCGCTCCTCGCCTCCTACCCGTGGCTCCGGGAGGAGCCTCTCGCGGAGGCCCTCTCCCTCACGGGGCTGGCTCCCGGCTGGACTCTCGCGGCGGGGATCTTGATCGCGTACCTCGTCCTCGCGGCCGCCGGGCTCCGGATTCCGTCCCTGGCCTCGGCGGGGCTTGCGGGCGCTGCCCTCCTCCTGGCCCTCGGGACCGGCCTGCCCCCGGCCGGCACGCCACTTCTCCCTCCCGAGATGCCGGTGGTCCTCGAAGCCGGAAAGCCGGCCTGGGAGACGGTGCTAGACCCGGAGAAGGTCGAGAGCGTGGTCGTGGAGTCGAGCCTCGGCAACGGGGCCGCGCTCGCCCCGGGGACGCCGGTCGCGATCCTGCACCTCCAGAATCCAGGGGGCGGGAGCGCCTGGACTCTGCGGGCGGGGGATCACACAGGGGAGTGGGCGGCGCGGCGTCCGGACGTGGCCCGGACCCGCAGCCGGGCCCCGAGCCCCTGGGTGTCGTGGGTGGCCGGCGACTTCTTCGCCCAGCGCTACCGCAGCCGGTGGACCCTCCCGCGGCCGGAGCGGTTCGCCCGGCTGCGGATCGAGAGGGCCCCGGGCCTGCCGCCGGAGGTCGTGCTCGCCCTCCACCAGTTGGAGGTCCGGGAGTGAAGGCACGGCCGTGGATCCCCATCGCCGTCGAGGCCGTAGGTGCGCTCGCGGCTTCGACGTTCCTCGCTCTCCGGCTGCCTTTGCCGGAGGGCGGCCCTTTGCGGGACACCCTCGTGTTCCTCCCGGTCTTCCTGGTGCTGTTCGGGGAGATCGGCCGCTGGACCGCGCTCCGGGGCGGAGGGCGGCTCTCGCCCCGGGGAACGGCTCTGGAGCTCGCCGCGGTGGGGCTCCTTGTCGTCCTTGCCCTGGCCCGCTCCCACCTGGGTCTCGCCCGGTCCGAGGAGGTGATCGCCGCCGGGTTCCTGTTGGTGCTCGCCCACCGCCTGGTCCGGCAGATCGTGGCGCTGCGCCCCCTGCTCGGCGAGCGGCTCCCCTCCCGGCCCGCGGTCTTTTTCTTCCTCCTGCCGTTCGCGGCCTACCTCGCGATCCTGCCGTGGTCGGCCCGGCACCGGCAGCCGGACGGCGACGAGCCCTACTACCTCCTCGTCACCCACAGCCTGGCGTACGACCTGGACGCGGACCTCACCAACAACTACGCGGCGGCCGACTGGCGGCACTTCATGGACCGCGCGATCGAGCCGCAGCCCGGCGATCCCGTCGGCCCTCACGGGGAAAAGTTCTCGCGCCACAACGAGCTCCTCCCCATGGCTCTGGTGCCCGCCTACCTGCTCGGCGGGAAGCTGGGGGCGCTCGCCACCATGGCGGCGATGACCGCGGCGCTCGCGTGGATCACGCTACGGCTCGGCTGCCGCTACTTCCCCGAGCACCCGGGGGAGGCGCTCGCGGCCTGGGCGCTCGTGGCCTTCGCGCCGCCCCTCCTCCTCTACTCCTACCAGGTGTGGGTGGAGGTGCCGGCCGCACTTCTCCTGATGGTCGGCCTCGACCGCATCCTGCACCTGGACGGGAAGCGGTGGGGGTGGAAGGAGTGGGTGGCGATCGGCTTGCCCGTGCTCCTTCTGCCTCTCGTCAAGATCCGGTTCGTCCTGATCTCCGGACCTCTCCTGGCCATGGGGTGGTGGTACGCCGGGAAGCCCCGCCGGCCGATCCTGATCCTGGGCGCCCTGCTCGCGGCCGTGGCCGCGGGCATCCTCCTCTACAACCAGGCGCTCTACTCGAACCCGCTCAAAATCCATACCTGGCAGGAGGTCGATCCCCAGCGCTACACCCTCCTGGACTACGCGAAGGGGGGGCTGGGCTTCTTCTGGGACTCCGCCTTCGGGCTCTTCGGGTCGGCACCGGCCTGGGGGCTCCTGCTGCCGGCAACCCTTCTTCTCGCGATCCGCAAAAGCCGCCTTCTCGTCCACCTCGTCTGGCTGACGTTCCCGTACCTCGTCATCGTGGCGCCGCGCAACGAGTGGTACGGCGGGTGGTCTCCCCCCTTCCGCTACGCCCTGATCGCCCTCCCGCTTCTGGGGCTCGCCCTGGTGCCGCTCCTCGCGCGGCGGGACCGGCCGGGGGCGCGGGCCCTGCTCGCGGCGCTCGCCGCGCTCACGCTGATCCTGACGATCGTCTGGGTGACCGTGCCCGGCTGGACGTACAACTTCGCGGACGGCCGGACCTACGCCCTGGACCGCCTGAGCGAGCGGCTGGGCACCGACCTGACGCGGCTCTTCCCCAGCTCGGCTCGCCCCCGGGCCGCCACCTGGATCTGGCCGCCGGTGTCGCTCGTCCTGGTCTCGCTCCTCTGGTGGCTGCCGGCCCGCCACCGCTCCCGCCCGGGGACTGCGGCAGGTCTTGCGGGGGTTTCCGCCCTCCTCCTCGTCGCGGCGGTCCTCCCCGGGACCGCTTCCCGGCTGCCCACCCGGGTGGTGGAGCTCGAGGATCCGCACGTGTGGAAGAGCGGCGGTCATCCTCACCCCGAGCTCTGGGTGGTCGAGCGGACGCGTCACCGGGGCGGCTGGGTGCTCCGGGTCTCCGAGCGGCTGAAGGTGCCGGTGTCCCCGGGCGGAAAACGGGTGCGGATCCGGCTGGAGGCCGAGTTCATCCGCAACCAGCCAGTACCGTTCACCCTGGAGGTCTGCGAGGGAGACCGGCGGCTTGCCCTCTGGCGGCCGGCCCGGCCGCGCGTCTGGGAAACGATCGTGCTCGGGCCTTTCGAGTGGACGGACGGCCAGCCGCTGGTCCTCCTGGCCCACGGCCCCGCGCCCCCGGGGCAGCTCAACGGCGTGATCCTGGATCGCCTGGAGCTGGAGTGGAGGTAAGCGCGATCATCCCCACCCTGGGGAGGAGCCCCTGGCTTCTCCAATGCCTCGAAGCGCTCCGGCGCGAGGGTGGGAGCGGGATCGAGATCGTGGTCGTGGACCAGGGCGACAGGCCGGCCGATCTCCCCAAAGGGATGGCGGACCGGGTCGTCCGGCCGGGCAAGAACCTCGGATTCGCGGCGGGAACGAACCGGGGAATCGCCGAGTCGTCCGGAGTTCTCCTCGCAACGGTCAACGACGACGCGGTCGTGGAGCCCGGGTGGCTCGCGAGCCTCCGGGCGGCGCTCGAGGAGGATCCCGAGGCGGCGGCAGCTCAGGGGGTGAATCTTCTTCTCGACGATCCGGAGCGGGCCGACGGCTGCGGAATCGCCTGGAACCGGTGGTGGCAGGCGGTTCAGATAGGCCATGGGGAGGAGGCGCCGCCCGCCGTGCCGGGAGCCCGGGAGGTGTTCGGCGTCTCGGCGACCGCCGCGCTCTTGCGCCGGGAAGCTCTTCTGGCCGTCTCCCCCGGAGAAGACGTCTTCGATTCCCGTCTCGTCTCCTACTATGAGGACGTGGAGCTTGCCGGCCGCCTGCGCGCCGCGGGCTTCCGGGCCCTCCTCGTGCCCGCGGCCCGCGCCCGGCACGCCGGCTCGGCCACGGGGCGCACCCTGAGCCGCGAACGCTGGCGGCTGATCTACGGGAACCGGTATCTCGCGGCGGCGCGTCTCCTGGGCCGGGGTTTCTGGCCGCGCCTCCCAGTCCTGATCCTGCGGGACCTCCTCGACCTGGGGCGGGCGGTGGCGCGGAGGGACGGCGCCCTGGTCTCTGGCATCCCGGCCGGGTGGGGGCGGGCCCTCCGGCTCCTGATAACCTCTCGCCCGTGAGCCCGCATCTCCCGATCCTCTCCGGCGTAGTCGTTCACTGGCGCAACGAGGAGCTTCTGGCCGAGCTGGTCGCCGCCTGGCCGCAGGACCCGCGCTTCGAGCTGCTGGTGGTGGACAACGGCTCCTCCGCGCCCCTGCCTTCCGGAGTCCGCGTGATCTCTCCCGGGCGGAACCTGGGGTTCGCCGGAGGCGCCAACGCAGGGATCGCGGAGGCGCGGGGGGAGATCGTCCTGATCCTGAATCCGGACGTGGTTCCCGAGGAGGAGGCGCTCGACCGCCTCCTCGAAGGGTTCGCGGCGCTCCCCGAAGCGGCCGGCCTCGCTCCCCGCCTCACCGGCCCCGGGGGCGAACCCCAGGCCGATTGGCAGCTCCGCCCTCTCCCCACCGCCTGGCAGTGCCTGCTCCACGCGCTTCCCCTGCCCATCCCGTCCGGCGGGGCCGGGGAGCCCGCTGCCGGGGCCGCCGTGGAGCAGCCGGCGGCGGCGGCCTTGGCCCTGCGGAAAGAGGCTCTCGCAGCCGTGGGCGGATTCGACGCCGGCTTCCATCCGGCCTGGTTCGAGGACGTGGACCTCGCCCGGCGCTTCCGGGAAGCGGGCCTCGCCCTGCGCTACTGGCCGGCCGCGCAATTCCGGCACCGGCTGGGGAGCACGGTGCCTCGCCTGGGATATGGGCCGTTCCTGTGGATCTACTACCGGAACCTCACCCGCTATCTCGCCAAGCACCACGGCCGGACCTGGGCGCTCGCGGCGCGGGCCGCCCTCCTCCCCGGGATCGCCGTGCGCCTCCTGGCGCTGCCGCTGCGCTGTCCGCAGCGGGCCCGTTCCCGGGGCGAGGCCCTCCAGGGCCTCCTCGCGGTGCTCGCGGGGGCGCTCTCCGGCTGGACCCGGCCGCGGCGACTGGCCAGAGAGGCCGCGCCTTGAGCAGCGAGGATCTCGTCGCCGTCTGCATCGTCACCTGGAACGCGGCGGCCGACCTGCCCGGCTGCCTCGCCTCCATCGCGGCCCTGCGGCACCGGCCCCTGGAGGTGCTGGTGGTGGACTGCGCGAGCGAGGACGGCAGCCCGGACGTGGCACGGAGCCACGCGCCCCTGGGCGTCCCCCTCCGGGTGATCGGGCTCGGGGAGAACGCCGGCTTCGCCGGGGGGATGAACGTGGCCCTCGGCCGCACGCGGGCCCCCTGGGTGCTGTCGCTGAACGCCGACGCCCGGCCCTCGCCGGACTTCGTGACCCGCCTCCTCGAACGCGCGCACGCCCACTCGAAGCTCAAGGTGGGGGCGGTCACCGGCCGGCTGGTGCGCCCCCGCCAGGAGGACGGCACCACCCGGCTCCTCGACGCCTGCGGCATGCGCCTCACGAAAACCTGGCGCCACCTGGACCGCGGCTCGGGCGAGGTGGACCGGGGGCAACTCGCGAAACCCGAGAAAGTGTTCGGCGCGACGGGCGCCGCCTCTCTCTTCAGCCGGCAGGCGCTCGACGACACGGCTGTGGACGGCGAGATCTTCGACTCCCGATTCCACTCCTTCCGGGAAGACGCCGAGCTCTGCTTCCGCCTCCGGGAGCGGGGCTGGGAGGTGCTCTACGATCCCGCGGCCGTGGCCGAGCACCGCCGCTTCAACCTGCCGGAGCGGCGCGCGGACCTGCCGCCGATCGTGAACTACCACTCTCTCAAAAACCGCTACCTCCTGCGGATCTACCACCAGACCGGGAAGAACCTCCTGCGCACCCTGGCGCCGGCCCTCGGCCGGGACCTGGCCGCCCTGGGCTACGTCCTCCTCCGGGAGCGCTCGTCGCTCGCCGCCTATGCCTGGCTCTGGCGAAACCGCGCGGAACTCCTGCGCCGGAGGCGGACGATCCAGGAGCGGCGGACCGTGCCGGCCGCAGGGATCGACAAGTGGTTCGAGCAGTCGGGGGAGCCCCTGTGAAGCCCCTCCACGTGGCCCTGATCGGCAGCCGCGGCATTCCGGCCCGCTACGGCGGCTATGAGACGCTGATGGAGGAGCTCGCCGTCCGCCTCGTCGACCGAGGCTTCTGGGTGACGGTCTACTGCCGGTCCCATTCGACGCCCCGGGAGCTGACCTCCTACCGGGGAGCGGAGCTCGTGGTGCTGCCCACGATCCGGACCAAATATCTGGACACCCCGGTGCACACCCTGCTTTCCGCGATCCACGCCTCCCGGGGCGGCTACGACGCGGCCCTGGTGGTCAATTCGGCGAACGCGCTCTTCGTCCCCATCCTGCGGATGGGGGGCGTCCCCGTCGCCCTCCACGTGGACGGCATCGAAAAGCGGCGCGCCAAGTGGGGCCCCGTGGGGCGCGCGGTCTACGCGCTCTCGGAGCGCCTCGCCTGCGTGCTGCCGGACGTGCTGGTGACCGACGCGGAGGTCATCCGCCGCCACTACCTGGAGCGCTACGGGGCGGAGTCGGTGCCCATCGCCTACGGCGTCGACCCCCGGCCCCCCGCGGAGACCGGCGTGCTCGCCCGGCTGGGGCTCGCGTCCCGGCGCTACTTTCTCTACGTGAGCCGCTTCGAGCCGGAGAACAACCCTCACCGGGTGGCCGAGGCCTACCGGAGCGTGGGGGGCGACCTCCCGCTGGTGATGGTGGGCGGCGCGCCCTACGCCTCCGGATTCATCGCGGGCTTCACCCTGGGCGCCGATCCCCGCATCCTCTTCCCCGGCGGCATCTACGGTGAGGGCTACCGGGAGCTCCTCTCCCACGCCCTGGCCTACATCCACGCGACCGAGGTGGGGGGCACCCACCCGGCCCTCGTGGAAGCCATGGGATACGGCAACTGCATCGTGGTCAACGCAACTCCCGAGAACGTCGAGGTGGCCGGCGGTGTGGGACTCCCCTTCCGCGCCGAGGAGCCGGCGACCCTCGCGGAGCGCCTCGAATGGGTGCGGAGCCACCCCGAAGAGGCCCGGGCGCAGGGGCAGGCGGCGGCGCGGCGGGCGGCTCTCTGCTACTCCTGGGAGCGGGTCGCGGACCAGTATGCCAGACTGTTCGAAGATATCGCAGAGCACCTATGTTCGCCCGGCATAGACGGAAGGAGCCGCTCGCACGTTAGAATAAGTAACTTGAAATGAGTCAGCCGGCGATCTCCCAATAAATCATGCTCAAAGAACGAGCCCGCATTCTCTCGGTCGCGATCTTCTCGCTCGATCTCGCGCTCATCTCCATCGCGTTCCTGTGGTCCTACTGGCTCCGGGACGCCGTTCTGCCGCGCCTGGCACCCGGGACGTTCCCCAGCCGGCTCTACCCCTTGACGGAGTACCTGCCGCTCCTGCCGCTCGCCCTGGCGATCTGGGGGGCGCTCCTCCTGAGCTCGGGGCGGTACCGCTCGCACCGGACCGTCCCGCTCCTGGACGAGGCGTGGGCGATCGTGCGCGTCTCCGCGACCGGGGCGATCCTCTTCACCCTGGCTCTCTACGTGAGCCGGTGGGACGAGCGCCTTCTGGGCGACGACCGGATCAGCCGCTTCTGGGCCCTCTCCTTTGCCGTTTTCACCTGTCTGCTCCTCCTGGCGGAGAAGCTGGCTCTCCGGCTCACCTCGCGCTATGTCCGCTCCCACGGCTTCAACTACCGGACCGTGCTCATCGTGGGCACGAGCCCGACGGCGCTCCGCATCTCCGACTCGGTCCACGGCCACCGGTTCTGGGGGTACCGCATCCTGGGCTTCATCCGGAACGGAGAGGCGGCCGAGGAGCCCTGGCCGAGCCGGTACCCGATCCTGGGCGAGGTCTCGGACATCCCGCGGATCGTCGAGAGCAACGTGGTGGACGACGTGATCTTCGCCGTCCACCGGCGCGAGCTCGACCGGCTGGAGGACCTTTTCCTGAGCCTCCAGGAGCAGGGCATCCGCACCCGCTTCGCCATGGACCTCTTCCCCCACACCCGGGCGCGGGTGGAGCTCGAAGAGCTGGACGGGATGCCCCTCCTCTCCTTTGCCACGACCCCCACGAGCCAGCTCCAGCTCATGTCGAAGCGGGCGCTCGACGTGGCGCTGGCCGCGCTCCTCCTGCTCTTCGCGCTCCCGGTCGTGGGCATGATCGCCCTGATGATCAAGCTCACCTCGGGGGGCAACATCCTCTTCCGGCAGACCCGGTGCGGCCTGAACGGCCGCTTCTTCACTCTCTACAAGTTCCGGACGATGGTCGAGGACGCCGAGGACAGGCGGCGGGATCTGCTCCACCTGAACGAAATGAACGGGCCCGTCTTCAAGCTCCGGCGCGATCCGCGGGTGACCCGCTTCGGGCGGTTCCTCCGCCGCTTCAGCCTGGACGAGCTGCCGCAGTTCTGGAACGTGCTGCGGGGGGACATGAGCCTCGTCGGCCCGCGGCCGCCGATCCCCGAGGAGGTGGCCCGCTACCAGCGCTGGCAGCGCCGCCGCCTCGCGATGAAGCCGGGGATCACCTGCCTCTGGCAGATCAGCGGCCGCAACAACCTCGATTTCGACCGCTGGATGGAGCTCGACCTCGAATACATCGACTCCTGGTCGCCGCTGCTCGACTTGAAGATCCTCGTGAAGACGATCCCCGCCGTCCTCTCCGGCAAGGGCGCGTCTTAGTCACTTCCGTTTTTTCGGCAGCTCCCCCGCGATCAACCCGAGGGTCGCGTCGACGACCGCCTGGAGCGGCTTGGCGTCGGCCACGCCGCGCCCGGCGAGCGGGAAGGCGGTGCCGTGGTCGACGGAGGTGCGCAGGAAGGGGAGGCCCAGGGTCCAGTTCGTGGCGAGGCCGAAGGAGGCCGTCTTGACCGCGATCAGCCCCTGGTCGTGGTAGAGGGCGAGGACCCAGTCGAACTCGCCCCGGCGAGCCCGGGCGAAGAGCGAGTCGGCGCTCTCCGGGCCGTGGACGTCGATCCCCCGCTCCCGGGCCGCGGCGACGGCCGGGGCGAGAATCGATCCCTCTTCGTCGCCCAGGAGCCCTCCCTCTCCGGCGTGGGGGTTCAGCCCCGCCAGGGCGATCCTCCCGCCCGCGTGGCGGTGGAGGCAGTCGAGC
>DATHUD010000417.1:0-27670 GCA_035462575.1 Thermoanaerobaculia bacterium
CGCTCCAGATCTCGCCGGCCGCCCGGAGCCGGTTGTGACGGCGGTGCTGGTGACCCATCCCGGACGGCAGCACTCGCACCAGGCCGCCCTGGGTCTCCAAGCGGCGGGGATGCTCGCCGGGTACTGGTCCGGCGTCCCCGCAACCGAGGAGGACGCGCGCCGGCTGCCGCGCTTCCTGCGCGGCCGCTTCGTGCGCTACGCGACCGTACCCCTCCCTCCGGAGCGGACGCGCTGGTTCCCCTGGACGCCGGCCCTGCGCCGGACAGGCGACGCGCTCCTCCCCAGAAGGGTCGCCGCCCGGACCGACTTCGTCTCCTGCCGCCTCTTCGACCGCTGGGCGGCCCGAGGCCTCGCCCGCCTCCGGCCGGACGCCGTCATCGCCTGCGAGATCTCGGCCCTCGACACCTTGCGGGAGGCCCGGCGGCTGGGGATCGCCACGATCCTGGACGCCCCCTCGATCTACCACGCGGCCCAGGACCGTCTCCACGGCACGGCCGACCCGCCGGACCTCCACCGCCGCATCGTCGGCGTCAAGGACGAGGAGATCGCGCTCGCCGATCACGTCCTCACCGTCTCGGAGCTCGCCCGGCAGACCTACCTGGATGCCGGGGTCGCGCCGGAGAAGGTCCACGCCGTGACCCTGGGGGCGGACACGGAGCTGTTCACGCCCGGCGGGGGCGGGACGGGCCCGGTGACGTTCCTCTTCTCCGGCGCTACGATCCGCCGCAAGGGGTTCGACCTCCTTCTCGCCGCGTTCGACCGCGTGCCCGAGGCACGGCTGCGAGTGGTAGGACCCAAGGGTGATCTCGGGCATCTGCTCGACGGCCGCTCTCCGGAGCGGATCACCTTCGTGGGGCCGGTCCCCCAGCGGGAGCTCGCGGAGGAGCTGCGCCGCGCCGACTGCCTTGTCCTTCCCTCCCGGAACGACTCGTACGGGATGGTGGTCGCCGAGGCGCTCGCCTCCGGCACGCCGGTCCTCGTGTCGGAGATGGTGGGGTCGAAGGATCTGGTGACCGAGGGGAAGACGGGCTGGATCGTCCCCGTGGAGGACGTGGACACCCTCACCGGCAAGATGCTCTGGTGCGCAACCCACCCCGAAACCGTCCGCGCCCTGCGGCCGGACTGCCGCGCGGCCGCCCGGGAGGCCACCTGGCCCGCCTACCACCGGCGGCTCGTGGAGCTCCTCCGGAGGCTTCTGCCGTGAAGATCCTCCACGTGGTCCCCACCTACCTCCCGGCCTGGCGCCACGGCGGACCGATCCTCGCGGTCCACGGCCTGTGCAGGGCGCTCGCGGAGCGCGGGCACGGGGTGGCGGTCTGCACGACGGACGTCCACGGCGACGGCCGGCTCGACGTCCCCCTCGGGAAACCGGTCGACCGGGACGGCGTCGCCGTCCGGTATTTCCCGGTCCGCCTCGCCCGGCCGTACTGGTCCCCCGCGCTGGGAGCGGCCGTGGCGGAGTCCGTGGCCGGCTTCGACCTCGTCCACCTCCACTCGGTCTTCCTCTGGCCCACCTCGGCCGCGGCGCGGGCGGCGGAGCGGGCCGGAGTGCCCTTCGTGGTCTCCCCCCGGGGCATGCTGGTGCCGGAGCTGATGACCGGACGGGGACGCTGGCGCAAGGCGGCCTGGATGTTTCTCGCCGAGCGCCGCACCCTGGAGCGGGCCGCGGCCCTCCACGCCACGAGCGATCTCGAAGCCCGGGAGGCGGCCCGGCTCGATCTTCCCCTGCCGCCCGTCTTCGTCGTGCCGAACGGGGTGGACCTCGCGGAGGCGCCTCCAGGAGAGCGCGAGCCCTTCCTCCTTTTCCTGGGGAGGGTGAGCTGGAAGAAGGGGCTCGACCGCCTGATCCCGGCGCTCGCCCACGTCCCCGGAGCCACCCTCCGGATCGCCGGCAACGACGAGGAGGGTCTCCGGCCGCAGCTCGAGCGGCTGGCCCACACCGCGGGCGTCGCCTCCCGGGTCGCCTTCCTGGGACCGGTCGAAGGGGACGAGAAGGCCACCCTCCTGGGCCGCGCCGCCGTCCTCGTGCTCCCCTCGTACTCGGAGAACTTCGGCAACGTCGTCCTGGAGGCCATGGCCGCCGGCTGCCCGGTCGCCGTCACCCCCGAGGTCGGCTTGGCCGAAACCGTGCGCGAGACCGGGGCCGGGATCGTGGTGGACGGCGATCCCGCCCGCCTCGGAGCGGCGCTCGCGGCCCTCCTCGCGGACCGCGGGCGCCGGGAGGAGATGGGGTGCCGGGGCGCCGAAGCCGCCCGGGAACGCTTCGGGTGGGGGGCGGTGGCGAGACGGATGGAAGAGCTCTACGCGAAGGCGGCCGGCCGGTGAAGATCGCTTTCCTCGTCGAGCGCCCGACACAGTTCGAAGCGCCCTTCTACCGCTTCGCCGCCCGCGATCCGGAGCACGAGCTGCGCGTGCTCTATACGGGGACGGACGTGGCCGAGCCGGTCTTCGATCCCGAGCTCGGGCAACCCGTCGCCTGGGGAATCGACCTCCTGGGCGGCTATCCTCACGAGGTCTGCCCTCTAGGCGATGCGGCCCGCTTCCTGGGGGAGCGGCTCCGGCCCGGGCGGTGCGACCTGCTCGTCGTCAACGGCTACACCCGGCCGCTCTACCGGCTGGGGGCAAAGCTGGCGAGGCGGGCGGGGATCCCGGTGGCCCTGCGCCTCGACTCCGTCCTCTGGGGCTCCTCGTTCGCCCGCACCCTCGCCAAGCGGCTCCTCTTCACTCTCTACGTGAAACGGACGTTCGACCTCTTCCTGGGCGTCGGCAGCCTCACGCTCGACTATCTCCGCGCCTTCGGCATCCCGCCGGGCCGCACCGGCCTCTTTCCCTACGCGGTCGACGTGGAGGACTTCCGGACCCGGTCGGCCCTGGAGCCGGAGGAGCGGCGAGCCCTGCGCGCCCGCCTCGGCGTGCCGCCGGACGCCCGAGTGGTCTTGAGCCTCGCCAAGTTCAGCGACCGAGAGGCCCCCTGGGACCTGCTGCGCGCCTTCTCCCGGCTGGACCAGGACGATCTCTGGCTGGTGCTCGCGGGCGGCGGGCAGGCGCGCGCCGCCCTGGAGCGGGCCGCCAGCCCCCGCGTTCGCTTCCCCGGCTATGTTCCCTACCCCGAGCTGCCGGCCCTCTACGCCGCCGCCGATCTCTTCGTCCATCCGGCCCGGGAGGAGCGCTGGGGGGTCTCCGTCCAGGAGGCGCTCGCCTGCGGCCTGCCGGCCGTCACCTCCTCGCGCGTCGGCGCCGCGCGCGACCTCCTCGTCGAAGGCGGCAACGGTTTCACCTACCGCGCGGGCGACGACGCCGGGCTGGCGCTCTGCATCACCCAGGCCCTCGGTCTGCGGCCGGAGGAGGTCCGCCGGGAGAGCCGCGCCGTCCTCGCCCGCTGGGACTACGCGGCGTCCTGGCGGGGTATCCTCTCGGCCGCGCGGCGCCTGCTCCAGGAAAAGAGCTCATGATCCCAGACCGCTCCGCTTTCTGCACCGCCCCCGACTGCTCGCTCGCGAACAGCCGCGTGCTCCTGGAGCGCGAGGCGCCCTACTCGCAGGGCGGCCGGACCGAACAGCTGTCCTTCGAATTCAGGCTCTGCACGAAGTGCCGGATGGGTTTCGTGCACCCGGTGCCCCCGGAGGACGTGCTCACCTGCTTCTACACCAGCGACTACGCGTACTTCCAGGATCCTGGGGGGACGCCCGAGCGCGAAGCGAGGTCCTGGAAGTACCGGGTGGCCCGGCTGCGCTACGGGGGCGGGCCGGCCTCGCTCCTCGCCAGGCTCGCCGAGCTCCTGGCCAAGAAGACGGCGACCTTTACGCTCGGCGTGCCGCTCACGCTTCCCAAGGACGCGCGGATCCTCGACTACGGCTACGGCATGGGCGGGTGGCTCCTGTCGATGCGGACCCTCGGCTACTCCCGTCTCTCGGGCTACGACATCGCCGCCAACAGCGAGCGCAGGGGCGAGCTCGCGGCCCGCGGCATCGAGGTGATCCCGCCCGGAGGCATGCCCCATCTCGAAGCCGCGTCCCTCGACTGCGTGCATCTGGAGCACGTCTTCGAGCACCTCAACGATCCGCTCGCGGTCCTGCGCTCGCTCTACCGGCTCCTGCGCCCGGGCGGCCTGCTGTTGATGACGTTTCCGTCGATCTACCCCTGGCTGGACGTCGAGGATCTCGCGTCTTCGCCCCATCTGGACCATCTCCAGCTCCCGATCCACTTGGCGCACCACTCGGTCGAATCGGCCCGGCGGCTCGTCTCCGCCGCCGGCTTCGAGAAGATCCTCACGCGGGTCACCGCCCGCGAGCGGTTCATCACGCTCAGGGCAGAAAAGCCATGAGCCCGAAGGTCCCGCTCACGGTCCTCGTCACCACCCGCAACGAGGAGGTGAACATCGAGCGGTCGCTCGCGAGCGTCCACGGCTTCGCCGATCAGATCTTCGTCCTCGATTCGGAGAGCGAGGACCGGACCGTCGAGATCGCCCGCCGCTACGCGGATGAGGTGCACAACCTGGCCTACGAGCACGGCCGGATCATCCCCTGGATCTTCCAGTGGGGGCTCGACCACCTCCCGATCCGCAACGAGTGGGTGCTGATCCTGGAGGCCGACCAGGCCGTGCCCCCCGCGCTCAAGGCCGAGATCGCGGCGCTCCTCGGCCGGCCCGAGGTGCGGGAGGACGGTTTCTACATCCGCCGCCGGCAGATCTTCCGCGGCAAGCCGCTGCGCTTCGGCGGCTACGGCGGCAAGGTGCTCCTGAAGCTGTTCCGCCGGAGCCGCGGCGAGCTCGATCCGGTGGAGCAGGACACCCGGGTCTACGTCCGGGGGGCGGTCGGCCGGCTGCGCTCTCCCCTCGAGGAGTGGAACCTCAAGGAGGACTCGATCCTCTTCTATCTCCAGAAGCACCTCCGCTATGCTGACGCCTTCGCCCGGGAAGAGCTCGAGCGCCGCAAGGGCGGCCTCGCCTGGAAGGCCGAGCCGCGGTTTTTCGGAACCCCCGACGAGAGGATCCTTTGGCTGAAAGACCGCTATTACCGGATGCCACTGTTCGTCCGGCCGACCCTGTACTTTCTCTACCGCTACTTCTTCCTCCTGGGTATCCTGGACGGCAAGAACGGATTCATTTTTCACTTCCTCCAGGCCTTCTGGTTCCGGACGATCGTCGACGTAAGGCTGGAGGAGCTCCTGAGGGAGCCGCAGGTGCCGCGGGAGGAGCAGGAATGAGCAACTCCAGCGTTCCGGAACGCTGGTGGCGCATCGCCCTGCTCGTCATCCTCCTGGCAGGCGCCTACTGGGCTGCTCAGGCAATTCTCGATGCCAACCTGGTGGATGACTCCTATATTTTTCTGCGCTACGCGGATAACGCGGCTGGCGGCCAAGGCCCGGTGTTCAACCCTGGCGAGCGGGTCGAAGGCTATACCTCTCCCCTTTGGCTTGCGATCCTCGCGGGCGCCGCGGCCTTGGGAGCCGACCTGCCGTCGGCCAGCCGGCTCCTGGGAGCGCTCCTCGGGCTGGCGACCCTCGGGCTTACCTTTGGAGCGGTGCGGCGTCTGCCACACAGACGAAATGACGTGGCATTCCTGCCGGCCTGGTTCCTGGCAACGAACCCCGCGTTCATTTACTGGACCTGGTCCGGCATGGACACCGCGCTTTTCACTTTGCTGTTCGCCGCCACCTACTTCTCCTTCTCGGAATGGCTGGAGAGAGGCGGCAACCTGACCTTGACCGGCCTATGCTTCGCCTTGGCCACCCTCGCGCGTCCCGACATGCTCGCGGCGCTCCCGGTCTTCCTGGCATTCATCGCCTCTCGCAGCCGGCAGGAGCGGACCTGGCATCATCTCCTGACCTTCGGGGCACCTCTTCTGCTCCCCGTCCTGCACGTCCTCTGGCGCCTCCATTACTACGGGGTGCCCTTGCCCAACACCTACTACGCCAAGGCCGCAATCCCCCGCGCGGGTTTGCTCTTGCAAGGGATCAAGTACTGCATACACTTCCTTTTCGCCTATCAGGTACACCTCTGGCTGATGTTGTGGATCGCCGTTCTCCTCCTGGCACCGATCGCCCGCTTGAATCGGGCATGGAAAACCGGCCTCTGCCTGCTGGGGGTTTGGATCTCCTACGTGGCCTGGATGGGCGGAGACCACTTCGGGATGTTCCGCTTTTTCATCCCAGCTCTGCCGGTGCTGGCTTTCGTGGTGACCCGAGCGGCACTTGCCCTCCCGGCCGGCGAGAAGATCCAGTCCCGAGAAGGGGCGGCCGCTCTCTGTGCCGCCGCGCTCATCGTCATCCTGGCGCTGAACTTCGCCATCTACGAGTACCACGGCGGCCGGCGTGGCCGCCAGGAGGTCGCGCTCGCCCGGTCCTGGGGGGAGGTGGGCCGCTGGCTGCGGCGCAACGTGCCTGAGGAGTCCACGCTCGCTGCCGTGGTGGTGGGGGCCATCCCCTACTACTCCCATCTCGAGACAATCGACATGCTCGGGCTGACGGACGCCCGGGTGGCCCGCCAGGGAAAAGTCCTCTTGGCCGCCCGCGTGGGCCACCAGAAGTATGACTCCAGCTATGTCCTCGCCCGACGGCCGGACTACATCGTCTACCCCTCCTCGGGCCTGTTCGACCGCCCGATGCATCCGGACGGGAAGGTCACGCCAGGGGAGTTCCCCTACGCGTTCGAGGATCTCCTCAACGATCCACGGACCTGGGTGCTTTACGAATACCAGACCTTCCGCATGGAGAACGGCCGCTTCGTCGAGTTGCTCCATCGTAGACGGGGGAACTCGTGAGCGAGCCCCGCATCCTCGGCCTCAGCGCCTACCACGCCGACGCCTCGGCCGCGGTGGTGGTGGGCGGCCGCTTCGTGGCCGGCGTCGAGGAGGAGCGCTTCCGGCGGATCAAGCACTGGGCGGGCTTCCCGGAACGGGCGATCCGCTTCTGCCTGGAGGAGGCCGGGGGCGAGGCGACGGCCTTCGCCGTGGCCCGTGAGCCCCGGGCCTACCTGCTGCGCAAGGCCGCCCTCGCGCTCTCACACCCGCGGAGCCTCGGGCGCGCCCTCGGCCGCGCCCGAAACCTTGGGCAGGTCGCGTCCCTTGAAGAGCGGATCGCCGCGGCCTTCGGCGGCCCGGCGCCCCGGGTCCACGCCGTCGAGCACCACTTGGCCCACGTCTCCTCCGCGTTCTTCTGCTCTCCGTTCGAAGAGGCCATGTGCTTGACGGTGGACGGATTCGGCGACTTCGTCTCGACCATGATGGCCGTGGGGCGGGGGAGCTCGGTCGAAGTGCTCGACCGCGTCCACTTCCCCCACTCGCTGGGCCTCTTCTACACGGCCGTCACCCAGTACCTGGGCTTCCCGGGCTTCGGCGACGAGTACAAGGTGATGGGCCTCGCGGCCTATGGCGAGCCCGCCTTCGCCGGCCTTCTCGGCCGCGTGGTGCCGGCGCGGGAGGACGGCACCTTCCGGCTCGACCTTCGCTACTTCCGCCACCTCTCCCAAGGGGTGGACATGACCTGGGAGGACGGCTCGCCGGAGCTGGGCACGGTGTACACCCCGGCTCTCGAAGAGCTCCTCGGCCCGGCCCGCCGCCCCGGCGACGAGCTGACCCAGCGCCACAAGGACCTCGCCGCCTCCCTCCAGACGGTCTACGAGGAGCGCTTCTTCGCCCTCGTGCGCGCCCTCCAGGGCCGAACCGGCCTGCCGCGGCTCTCCCTGGCGGGGTGGTGCGCCATGAACTCGCTCGCCAACGGCCGGCTGTTCGAGCGGACGGACGTCCGGGAGGTCTACATCCAGGCCGCCTCCGGCGACGCCGGGACCTCGCTCGGCACCGCCCTCCACGTCCACCACGCCGTGCTCGGAGCGCCCCGGAACGGCTTTGTCATGGAGCACGCCTACTGGGGTCCCGCCTATGGCGAGGAGGCGGCCCGGGCGGCGATCGCGGCGGCCCTCCCCGAATCCGGCGGCCGGGACGGCCTCTGGGGCGAGGTCCGCGTCGAGACCGTGCGCGACGAGGACCGCCTGGCGGCGGACACCGCCCAGGCGATCGCCCGCGGCGACGTCGTCGGCTGGTACCAGGGGCGCTCCGAGTGGGGGCCGCGGGCCCTGGGCAACCGCTCGATCGTGGCCGATCCCCGGCGGGCCGACATGAAGGACATCCTGAACCTGAAGATCAAGCGCCGCGAGTCGTTCCGCCCCTTCGCGCCGTCCGTGCTGGCGGAACGCACCGGCGACTGGTTCACGATCGACTACCCCGACCCGTTCATGATCAAGGTCTACCCCATCCGTCCGGAGAAGCGCCCGGAGATCCCGGCGGTGACGCACGTGGACGGCACCGGCCGCTTGCAGACGGTCGAAAAGAGCACCAACCCCCGCTACTGGAAGCTGATCGCGGCCTTCGAGCGGGAGACCGGCGTGCCCATGGTGCTCAACACCTCCTTCAACGAGAACGAGCCGATCGTCAACACGCCGGGCGAGGCGCTCGACTGTTTCCTACGCACCCGGATGGACCGGCTGGTCCTGGGCGACGTGGTGGTGACCCGGCCCTGATCGCCGGGCCGCCCTGAGAGACTCGCATGGCGCGCCGGATCCTGATGCTCTCCCACCACGGCCGGTCGGTCTCCGGGGGCGCCCCGCTCGCCGACCTCTCGCTCGCCCAAGGCCTCTCCGGGCTCGGTCACACCGTCGACCTCCTCTTCTTTGACGACCTCCTGCCCGCGAGCGTCCGGGCGACCTGGAGGCAACTCCTCTTTCCCTGGGCCTGCGCCCTCGCCTTCCTGCGCCGGGGCGGCGCCGCCGGCTACGACGTGGTCGAGTCGACCGCCGGGGACGCCTGGCTGATCGCCCTGCTCCTGGGGCTCTCCCGAAGGCGGCCTCTGCTGTCGATCCGCACGCACGGCCTGGAGCCGCGGCGCGCGGAGATGGACCTCGAGCGCCTGCGCCGGGAAGGCAGACCGCTCCGCCTTTCGACCCGTCTCTATCACTTCCGCTTCCGCCTTTGGGAAGTCGCGCGGGACCTGCGAGCGGGGGACGCCGTCTTCGTGCTGAACCAGGAGGATGCCGCCTACGCGACCGAGAGGATGGGACTGCCGCCGGAACGGATTCACACCCTTCCCAACGGTCTGCCGGACGAGCTGCTGCGCCTGGGCGACCCGGAGCCCTCACCCGAACGCGCCTTCCGGCTGCTCTTCCTCGGCGCCTGGTCGGCCGCCAAAGGGGCGGACCTGCTGCCCGGGATCGCTCGCGAGCTCTTCCGGCGCGATCCCCGCTACACCCTCACCTGTGCCGGGGTGGGAGAGACGGAGGCCGCGGTGCTGGCCGATTTCGCCCCTGAAGCCTGCGGCCGGGTGCAGGTCATCCCCCGGTACGGCCGGCCGGAGCTCCCGGGGATCCTTGCCGGACATGGCGTCTTCCTCTTTCCCTCGCCGGCCGAGGGGTGCAGCCTGGCACTGCTCGAGGCCATGGCCGGCGGACTGGCGCCGGTCACCACGCGCACGGGCTACGCCGCGGACTTCATCGCGCCCGGGCGGGACGGTCTGCTCGTGGAGGCCGGCGACGCCACCGGCTTCACCGAGGCCGTGCTCTCCCTGGCTGCCGATCCCCGGCTCGCCCTCGACATGGGCCGGAGCGCCCGCCGCGCGGTCGCGGGCCACTCCTGGCCGGCTCTGGCCGCAGAACGGGTCCGCATCTGGGAGTCCCTCCCGAATCGCGGCGGCTCGAAAGCGGGGGAGCCGCGGTGACCTACGCGCGGGAAGAACGGGCCCGGCGCAGCCGCCGGGCGACCTCGGCCCCCGCGAGGCCGAGAACGCCGCAGGGCCGCGACGCGACGGTTCCGATCTCCACGGGAGGCCCGCTCGCGGGGTCTCCTCTCTCGCGGAGGGAGGGCGCGAGGAGGTGACGCACCGGGCTCACGAAGTGCAGGGCGACGGCTCCGGACGGCGGCTCTGCTCCCGGCCGCGGAATCAGCACCTGCCGGGGATCGAGGAGACGGCACTCCGTCGTCCCGGCCAGCAGGGCCCAGCACGTCTGCTCCACCCACACCGGCGTCCGGCGGTATTCGGGCCGGCCGAGGAACCACTCGACCTGGTCCAAGTCGTAAAGCGGGCTCCGGAAGCGGACGATGCCGGTGTTGACCCGGCAGGGCAGCCGCAGCCGCCGTTCGAGCAGGAGGTGCCAGGAACGCAACGAGTAGGCGCTCTGGTCGTCCGCCATGGCCACCGCTCCCACCTCCGGGCCGGGCCAGGCGTACAGGCCCGAAAACGGCCGCAGGAAGAGCACGTCGGAGTCGCAGTAGGCGAGCCCTTCGGCGTCCGCGAGGAGCGGCACGTCGAGGAGCTTCAAGGCCAGCGGGTTCTCCCGCCGGAAGGCCAGAGACACCGGCCGGTGGGCAAGCAGGTCCGCCATCCGCTCGTTCGCCGTGGCGCGGGGGATCACCTCGGGCTCTTGAAGCCCCGCCGCCAGCCGGTCGAGATCCTCGGCCGAAAGCGAGCCGTCGTCGTGGACGCGCAGGCGCAGCGGCTCGGCCGAAAAGGCGAGCAGACTCCCCAGACAGGCGAGGCCCATCTCCACGTGGGCGTGACCCAGCAGCGTGCTGACGAGCAACGGCGCCTGTGACATTTCGAACGATTGTATATCTCTGTGACTGGCTGCCTCCCGACTTTGGCGCGGTGGGCCAGTACGCCCTGCTCGC
Source organism: Thermoanaerobaculia bacterium (assembly GCA_035462575.1). Classification (GTDB taxonomy): domain Bacteria; phylum Acidobacteriota; class Thermoanaerobaculia; order Multivoradales; family UBA5704; genus DATARR01. Next base: position 10,656 of record DATHUD010000417.1, read on the forward strand.
CGCGAGGGAACGCGCCGCGGCGGGCGCGGATGTCGTCCTGGCCGGCCTCTCATCCACCGCGGCCTCGGTCGAGGAGGAGCAACACGGCGCGGGGCGGCTGCGGATCGTCCGTCTCCGGGCTTCCGTCTACGACCGCGCGAACTTCCGTGCCCGGGCGCTGTGGACGGCGCGGACGAACCTCTCCCTCTTGAGGGCCGTGCGCCGGGAGCTCCGGCAGGCCGACGAGGTCGTCTTCACCGGCAGCCCGCCCTTCATGATCCACCTCCTCACGCCGTTGAACCTCTTCCTGAGGAAGCGCCTTACCTACCGGATCACCGACTTCCACCCGGAGTGCCTGATGGCCGAGCTGGGGCGGTCTCCCCTGCCGCTCCGGATGTTCCACCGCTGGACGGTCTTCCTGAGACGGCGCGTCCACCACTTCGAAGTGCTGGGGGAGGACCAGAGGACGCGGCTCCTGGAAATCGGCATCCCGCCCGAGCGGATCGAGCTCGTCCGCGACGCCTCGCCGGTGCCGATCCCTCCGGGGACCCTCCCCCTCGATCCTCCCGAAGAGCTCGCCGGCCGGGTCCTCCTCCTCTACTCCGGGAACCTGGGCGTGGCGCACGATCACGAGACGTTCGTCGAGGGCTACCGCCGGCACCACCGCGAGGGGTCGGGCCGGGTGGGGCTCTGGCTGAACGCGACCGGGGCGAAGGCCGACCGCGTCGAGGAGATCCTCCGCCGGGAGGGGCTGCCCGTCCACCGCGGCCGGCCGCTCCCTCTCCCACTCGTCCCGCGCCTCCTCGTCGCCCCGCACGCCCACCTGATCACGCTGCGCGACGAGTTCGTGGGCTACGTCCTCCCCTCCAAGGTCTACGGCTGCATCGCCTCGGGGCGACAGGTTCTCTTCGTGGGCAGCCCGCGCTCCGACGTGCACCTCCTCTGTGCCCAGGACCTCCCGGCGGAGCGCTACCGGCGCGTGGACGTGGGGGATGCCGCGGGCCTTGCCCGGGCGTTGGAAGAAATTGCCGACGCGGGGCGTGCAAATCCTGAGGATCTACTGTAGGATCTCCTCACAACTAGCGATCACAGTTTGCAGTTTGCGGCGCGCCGTTCCGGGCGCCGGCTGGATCGGGGAAGCCTCCGCATGGATGAGATCCTGCTGTACGCCCTGGGCGCAGCCTTCGTAGCCGCGCTCGCAACGAACCTCCTGGTGCACCCTGTCACCCGGATGGCCATCGCCCTGCGCGCGCTCGATCACCCGGGCGGCCGGAAGCTGCAGAGCGGCTCCGTTCCCCGCCTGGGTGGAGTCGCCATCGCCTCGGGGATCGCGCTGGGCGCGGGCGTCGCCGCCGTCTCCGGCTGGGCGCACTGGGGCGCGGCCATCGGCCGGGACGAGCTCTTCGCTCTCGCCTTCGGCACCGGCCTCGTGTTCCTGGTGGGCGCCGTGGACGACCTGGCGGGCGTCTCCGCCGCCAAGAAGTTCCTCTTCCAGATCGTCGCCGCCTGGCTCCTCGTGCGCATCGGCTGGAGCTTCGAGGTGATGCGCCTTCCGGGGATCGGCGAGATCGACCTGGGTCTCTTCGGCCCCGTGGTCTCGGTCGTCTGGATCGTGGGCGTCACCAATGCCATCAACCTGATCGACGGGCTGGACGGCCTGGCCGGCGGCGTCGTCACGATCATCTCGGCGAGCCTCCTGGGCTACGCCATCCTCCAGGGCAACCCTGGCACGGTCATCCTGATGGCCGCGGTCGCCGGGTCGTGCCTCGGCTTCCTGCGGCACAACTGGGAGCCCGCCCGTATCTTCATGGGCGACTCGGGCTCCCTGACCCTGGGATTCCTCCTCGCCGCCATGACCGTCCACTCCTCGCTCAAGGCGCCGGCGGCCGTGGCCATCCTCGTCCCCATCCTCGCCCTGGGCGTGCCGGTGATGGACACCCTGCTCGTGATGACCGTCCGCTTCCTGGACCGTTCGCAGGGGCCGCTCGCCACCCGGTTCCTGCGCATGTTCCACGCGGACCGCAACCACCTCCACCACCTGCTCGCCCACTTCGGCGGCAAGCGTTCCCGGATCGTCGGCGTGATCTACGCCGTGGTCCTCTCCTTCTGCGCCCTGGCCCTGGTCGTGGCCGTCACCGGCCAGACCGCCCTGGGCGTCGCTCTCGTGGCCCTCGAGTTCTCGGTGATCCTCGGCATGCGCCAGATGGGAATGGCCATGGAGGCGCGCCGGCTCTCCCGCCTGCAGCGCGAGGAGATCAAGGCCGAGGTGCTGGGAAGCCTGCCCGGAGAGCCCGCCATCGCCACGGTCCGGCGGATGGCGTCTTAGGGAGGGCCGGCACGGACTGACACGGACCTCCAGGGACGAACACCGTTCCTGTTCGTCCGTGGGGGTCCCTGGTCGTCCGTGTTCGTCCTTCAGGTCCCTTCCAGCAGCCCTTCCACTCTCTCCCGCTCGCCCCGCCACCGCTCGGCGACCGCCCCGTTCCGGGCCGAGGCGACCAGGCGGGTCAGTGCCTCCACCCACTGCTCGTGGTAGTGCCGGGCGGTGTGGACCGCCTGGACCGCCTGCGCCCGCTCCATCGCCTTTTCGAGCGGCGCCAAGGCCCGCTCCCACTGGCCCGCGGACGTCAGGTGCCAGGCCAGGGTCTCGCAGTCCGAATCCCCTTTGAGAGCGGTCAGGGCGTCCGCCACCTGGCCGTGGATCGCCTGCCGGCGCAGCGGATTGAGCTCGTTGTAGAGGGCGCGCCGGATCGTCTCGTGGGCGAACTCGAAGCTCCCCCGATGCGCCCGGAGAGCCCGGGGGACCACCACGTCCCGCTCCCGCCGGTTGCTCGTCCAGAACGAGGAGAGCTGGCGGATGAGCCAGCGCTTCAGGAGGATCTCCAGGCCGATCTCGAGCACGGCGATGTGCTCGTCCGCGGCCTCCTGGAGGAGCTCCAGGTCGAAGCTCTGCCCCAGGACCGCCGCGAGCGAGGCCAGGCGCCGCGTCGAGTTGGGGAGCCGGCGGGCCCGTCGGCGGACCAGGGCCTCCAGGTCTTCCTCCGAGGCGTCGAGGCCTCCGAGCGGGCCGGTCAGGCTCCAGCGCTCCGCCTCCCCCGGGGCGAGCAGCCCCTCGTCCCACAGCACGTTGATCAGCTCGGTCACGGCGAACGGCAGGCCGGCGCTCCGCTCCGCGAGGAACCCGGCCAACTCGGCGGTCTGTGCCTCGCCCACGAGGGAGCGCGCGATCTCCTCCAGGGCTCCGCGGTCGAGACGGTCGAGCTCCAGCCGGGTCGCCATGCCGTCCTTCTCCCCCCGGCGGACCATCTGCTCCAGGGGGTGGTCCCGGTCGAGGTCCGTCGACCGGCAGACGGCGACGATCCAGATCGGCCCCTGGTCCAGGTGCGCGGCGAGAAAGCCCAGGAGATCGAGCGTGTCCTGGTCGGCCTGGTGGAGGTCGTCCAGGAAGAGGACGAGGGGGTCCCCTTCGCCTAAAGCCTCCAGGAACCGGCCGACCGCCAGGAACAGGCGGCTGCGCGCCTCCGAGACCGCCGGGGGCGCCGGCTCCGGCACCTCCGGCCGGGAGAGCTCGGGCAGGAGGCGCGCCAGATCCGCCGCATCCTCCGCGGGGAGCGCGGCGAGCGCCCGCGCCGCCCTCTCCTCCTCATCCTCGAAGGCGGTTCGGAGGGCTTCGAGGAGCGGCTGATAGGCCCGGAGCGGCGCCATCTCCTCGCACCTTCCTTTGAGCACGATCGTCCGCCGCCGCGAGGTGACGCCGTCCAGGAACGATTTGACGAGGCGCGTCTTGCCGATCCCCGCCTCGCCGGTCACCAGCGTCAGGTGCACCTCCCCTTCGAGCCCGCGGAGCCAGCCGTCCCGCAGCACGGCCTCGGCGTGCTCCCGGCCGGCGAGCGGCACGAGGGGCCCCATCGGCTCGTCCCGCGTCGCGGCCTCCCTCTCCAGGGCCTCGGCCAGGATCGACTCGTAGAGCGCCCGCGTCTCTTCCCCGGGGCCGGCGCGCCCGTCCCCGTGCAGGCGCTGGAGCAGGGCGTCATGCTGGGCCAGGGCGCGGTTGCGCTGGCCCGAGAGAGCGAAGAGGCGCATCAGGTCCCGGTGCGCCTCTTCCGAAAAGGGCTCGATCGCCACCCGCCGCCGGGCGTAGTGGATGCCCAGGCGGTGCTCGCCGCGCCGGCCGTAGCTCTCGACGAGGGTCCGCAGCACCTCGAGCGCCGCTGCCCGGAGGCGCGCCTGCTCGGTGGCCCTCCACTCCTCGAAACCCGGACACCCCTCGGCGGACAGGCCGTCCAGAAGCTCGCCCCGGTAGAGCTGCGCCGCTTCCGACAGGTGGCGCAGGTCGAACGCCTCCCGCTCCGTGCCGCGGGAAAGCCCCTCCTCGAAGGCCTCCACGTCGATCCAGCAGCCGGCCCGGGAGCTGATCCCGATCTCCGGGGAATCGGAGATGAAGAAGGAAGGAGGGAGGAGAGGCTGCCAGGCGCCGATCGCGCCGTCGAGCTCCCGGAGCGCCACGCCCGGCTCCTCGTCCGGCCAGAGGAGAGCCGCCAGAGAGTCCCGCCCGAAGGATCTCCGGTGCTGGCAGAGGAGATAGGCCAGGAGCACCCTTGCCTTCGAGGGCACGGAGCCCCCGGTCTGCCGGTCTCCGGACCAGACCTCGAAGCCCCCGAGGAGCCGTACACGGATGTCGCTCAAACCGTCGGGAATCGCCTCCTGGAAGATCGAAAGAGCGATTCTAACCCGGAAAGCAAACGGCCGGCCCGGAGAACCGGACCGGCCGTCTTCAGGACCGAACCGGCAGCTCGAGAGCCGCCGGCTGAAAAACCGTCTTAGTACATGCCGCCCATGCCGCCGCCCGGCATGCCGCCCGGGCCGCCACCCTTGTCGTCCTTCTCCTTGATCTCGGAGACGAGAGCCTCGGTGGTGAGCATCAGGCCGGCGATGGAGGCCGCGTTCAAGAGCGCGGTCTTGGTGACCTTGGCGGGATCGATGACACCGGCCGCGACCAGATCCTCGAACTTGCCGGTGGCCGCGTTGTAGCCGCTGGTGCCGTTGCCGGCCAGGAGCTGCTTGACGATGACCGAGCCCTCTTCGCCGGCGTTGGCCGCGATCTGGCGGGCCGGCTCTTCGAGAGCGCGACGGACGATGTTGACGCCCACGCGGACGTCGCCCTCGGCGACGACCTGCTCGACGGCCTTGACCGCGCGCATCAGGGCCACGCCGCCGCCGGGGACGATGCCCTCCTCGACGGCCGCCTTGGTGGCGTGCATGGCGTCCTCGACGCGGGCCTTCTTCTCCTTCATCTCGGTCTCGGTCGCGGCGCCGACCTTGATGACCGCCACACCGCCGACGAGCTTGGCGAGGCGCTCCTGGAGCTTCTCGCGGTCGTAGTCGGAGGTGGTCTCCTCGATCTGGTTGCGGATCTGCTTGACGCGGCCGGCGATCGTCTCATGGCGCTTGGGGTCGTCCGAGTCGGTGACGATCGTGGTCTCGTCCTTGGTCAAGACGACCTTCTTGGCGTCGCCCAGGTCTTCCCAGCGGACGTTCTCGAGCTTGATGCCCAGATCCTCGGTGATCACGCGGCCGCCGGTCAGCGTCGCGATGTCCTCGAGCATGGCCTTCCTACGGTCGCCGAAGCCCGGCGCCTTGACGGCGGCCACGTGGAGCGTGCCCCGGAGCTTGTTGACCACGAGGGTGGCGAGCGCCTCGCCCTCGACGTCCTCGGCGATGATGAGGAGCGGCCGGCCCTGCTTGGCGACCTGCTCGAGCGTGGGAAGGAGGTCCTTCATCGAGCTGATCTTCTTCTCGTTGAGGAGGATCTTGGCGTTCTCCAAGACCGTCTCCATCCGCTCCGCGTCGGTCACGAAGTAGGGGGAGAGATAGCCGCGGTCGAACTGCATGCCCTCGACCACCTCGAGGGTGGTCTCCAAGCCCCGGGCCTCCTCGACGGTGATCACGCCGTCCTTGCCGACCTTCTCCATCGCTTCGGAGATGATGCGGCCGATCTCCTCGTCGTTGTTGGCGGAGATGGTGCCGACGTGGGCGATGTCCTTGCCCTCGACCGGCTTCGCGAGCTTGTCGATCGACTCGACGGCGGCCCGGACGGCAAGCTCGATGCCCCGCTTGATCTCCATCGGGTTGGCGCCGGCGGTGACGTTCTTCGAGCCCTCGCGGTAGATGGCCTGGGCGAGGACGGTCGCGGTGGTGGTGCCGTCACCGGCGACGTCCGAGGTCTTCGAAGCGACCTCGCGCACCATCTGGGCACCCATGTTCTCGAGCGGATCGGCGAGCTCGATCTCCTTGGCGACGGTCACGCCGTCCTTGGTGATGGTCGGCGAGCCGAACTTCTTCTCGATGACGACGTTCCGGCCCTTGGGGCCGAGGGTCACCTTGACCGCGTCGGCGAGCTTGTTGACGCCCCGAAGGATCGCGGCGCGCGCGTCCCCGGAGTAGGTAATCTGCTTAGCCATATCTTGTATGCCTCCTGGTGGTGAATTCCTGGAACCGTAGCGAATATCTTGAAGACCGCGATACGCGGCCCGTTGTTACTTGTTGCCGTTGCTGCTGATGACCGCGAGGATCTCGTCCTCGCGGAGAATGACGTAGTCGTTGCCCTCGATCTTGATCTCGCTCCCCGAGTACTTGCCCATCAGGACGCGGTCGCCGGCCTGGACGTCCATGGGCGCACGCTTCCCCTCGTCGGAGAGCTTGCCGGGCCCGACGGCGATCACCTCGGCCTCCTGCGGCTTCTCCTTGGCGGTGTCCGGAATGATGATCCCACCCCGGATCTGCTCTTCCTGCTCGACACGCTTGACCAAAACCCGATCGTGCAGCGGACGGATGTTCACGGCATCTACCTCCTTGAATCTGTTGGAAAAAGTCAGAACCTGCGGATTCGCCTCACCACCGGTCTTTAGCACTCAGCGGCGGTGACTGCTAACAGTGTAGGCAGGGAGGGAACAGGTGTCAAGAGGCTCCCTGCCCGGCCTCACCCCTGCCCCATCGCCCTCTCTTCACCCCCGGGAGAGGAAGGATGCTCCAGAACCGGCGGCGGTGAGACCCTCGACACCCCGTTTTTGTAAAAAGGCTTCAATCTGGGGTCAGCCGTTGATCGCTGCTCACTTCGGGAGCAGAAGGCGACAACCCCCTGCGCACTTCCAGGTCAGTTCCCAGATAAATCTTTCGATTCGTAGGACTTTCAGGTTGCCACTTGCAGTGGAGGCCCGTCCTGTATAGGCTTCGCCGCATCCTCGAACGGGAAGGGACAGCGCAGGTTGGAGGAGGCAGGTTGTAAGAACTATTTTCTGAAAAAGGTTGACATCGGCAGTTCTTACCTGTTAGGGTCCCTTCACGAACTCAGAACAAACGTGAGCGTCGTGCTCACGACAACTCGCCGACGAGCCGACCACCCGGCCGGCCCGTCACCGCACGCGAACGGGGCAAGTCCACTACCCAGGCTCCGTGCGGCTACACAACAACCCGGGTGTGCAGGGTGACGGTGGACCGCTTAGATATAGGAATTTGTGCATATGGCTAGAGAGGGAACGCGCCTTTTCTCCTTCGTTCTGCTCCTCTCCCTTCTCGTGGCTCTCTTTGAACCAGGAGCCGCCTCCGCCGCTCGACGGCGCACCTCGACAACGTCTCCCTCTCTCGTCCCCACCCCTTCCCAACTCCTCCTGACCGTCCGTGAGACCGCGGGTGTGGCCCGCACGGGCGAGGTCGTGCGCTCGGGCGTGCCGCTCGCCCGGAGCCTCGGCGTCAAGAGCGTGGCGGGTCTGGCCGTGGTCGACGCCTCCGGCCAGACGGTGCCGGCGGAATTCAAGGTGACGGCGCGCTGGAACGGATCGAAGAACGACGCCTCGCTCCCCATCCAGTGGCTGCTGATCGGCTTTCCGGCCACGGTGGGCGCCAACTCTACGGCGACCTACCGGCTGGTGACCGACGGCTCGGCCGGGCCGAATCCGGCGCCCGCGCAGCCGGTGACGCTCACCCGGAACGGCAACGCCGTGACCGTGGACACCGGCGCCGCGATCTTCCGCCTGGGAGCGGGATCCGGAGCGCTGTTCGACGAGGTGGTCCTCGACAACGGCACCCGCCTGATCGGCGGCGGCAAGCTCGCGCTGAAGTCCGGCGGCTCCGAGTGGGGCCACTCGACCACGCGCAAGGTCACGATCGAGCACCAGGGGCCGCTCTCGGCCGTGGTCGTGGTGCAGGGGACCTATGACATGCCGGCCGTGGGCAACGGGCAGGTGAGCACGCGGCGGCGCTACGTGTTCACGGCCGGCTCTCCCACCGCCGTGGTTCGCCACGTGGCGAACTGGGAGGGGAACCTCGCCTGCAACGCCTGCGTGACCACGAGCACGGGCGGGGTGAACGGAGTGCTGATCGAGCGTCTGCGCAACGAGCTGGCGGTCGAGCTCGGCGGCACCCCCGCCGTCTCCGCGGTGGGCAACTTCGGCGCCCCGGCCGTGACCGGCAGCGTCGGCGCGGCCCAAGGCGCCTGGGTACGCCAGCAGCTCCGCCCCACCCGCAAGTCGCCGCTCGCCTTCGACGTCAACGTCGGCGGCGCCACGGCGTCCGGCAGCAAGGCCGACGGCGGCCTGCTCGCCGCGAGCGGCCCCGCGGGCACGGTCGCGATCTCGCTCAACCACATGCACCGTTATGAGCCGCAGGCCCTGCGCCTGCTGCCCGGCGGCAACCTGGCGGTCGATCTGGTGGACGAGAAAGCGTGGCTCGCCAACCGCCAGGGGCTCTTCGCGACCTTCGCGGTGACCGCGGTGGCGGGAACCCCCTCGCGGCCCGAGCTCAACCGGATGACCTGGGCGCCGCTCAACCGGCCGCTCCACGCCTGGCCCCAGGCCGAATGGTTCGCCTCCTCGGAGGCGCTCGACGAGTTCCCGGTGGGGGCGCTGCCGGCCGACCTCGCCTCGTATGACACGCTGGTCTCCTCGGTCCTCAACAACACGGTCCAGAAGATCGACTCGTCCGGCCTTTCCGGCGTCACCACCTTCGGTCTCTATCCCCGCTACTGGGGGGAGACCGCCTACGACGGCGAGGTGGACTGCGGCGCGGACGGCGGGGGCGACCCGACGCCCGGCGAGGCGTGGGACAACCTCTTCTGGTGCGGCGCCTGGACCGATTACCACAACTCCTCGGCCACGGCGGCGATCTGGGCGCTGCGCACCGGGGACGTCGAGTGGCTGGACGAGCTCTCCTTCCCGGCGGCCCTGCGCACGCTCCACACGCAGATCCAGCAGTGCAGCCCCACGGAGAAGTGGTTCTACTGCGGCCAGTCGCCCTCCGGCTACGGCTCCTACCGCACGGATTTCAACAGCTCCCACGCCTACTTCGAAAACCTGTACCTCTACTACTGGCTGAGCGGCGACGCCACGGTGATCGACATCCTGCAGCGCGGCGCGGAGAACATGCGCCGTTTCATGTGCCCGCTGCGCGGCCCGGGCCCGGTGCTCGAGCCCACCGGCCCCGGCGGCCCCGCCTGCGGCGCCGACTATCCCATCAAGGAGGGGACGATCACCGGCCGCGTGGGCCAGCAGTGGCTCGCCGCCTTCCGCTTCATCGGCCTGGCCTCCGAAGACGGCAGCTTTCTGGAAGACGTCCGCTCCGGTTTCGCCCGCGCCATGACCCAGAGCTACGCGAACCCGGCGCGCGGCGGCATCCGTTACGGCTTCTGGGGCGGCCCCAAGCTGCAATCGACTCCCGGGGTCTACCGGACGGACTCGGCGTGGACGATCCCGATGTACGACATGCACTACCTCGCCCGTCTCCAGAAGGACAACGGCGACGTGGCTTTAGGCATCCCCGGCGTCAAGCCCAGCGAGGTGCTCGCCACGGTGGCGCACACCTACCGGGACATCGAGCCCACGGTGATCGGCGACGGCTCGCCTTCGGGTCACTGGGCGCGTCTCCTCGAGTACACCTGGTCCGGGTCCCGCCTCGGCGGCACACTCGACAATGTGGTGGGCGTGGACCGCGAGCTCTTCAACCCCGAGAAGGGGGGAGCGCCGGGCCTGCTCATCCGTGCGGGCCAGCAGACGGGCGAGGCCTCGCTCGTGGACTACGGCAGGAAGACCGCCCTGTTCATGCTGCAGCAGACGAGCAAGACGCTCCCGCTGGGCAAGATCCAGGGGCAGAACCTGACGCGCCTCCACGTGGCGGTCGGCCTCCTCACGAACGGCGGCTCGGCTCCGCCGCCTCCCCCCCCGCCGCCGTCCGCGCCCGTGGCGCCTTCGGCGTTGTCGGCCAATCCGGTGTCCTCCACCGAGATCGCGCTCTCCTGGCAGGACAATTCGAACAACGAAGAGCAGTTCCGCATCGAGCAGATGGTGGGCGGCGCCTTCCAGGAGATCCGGACCGTGGGCGCCAACGCCACCACGACCCGCATCGCCGGCCTCTCCGCCTCGATCTCCTACACCTTCCGGGTGCGGGCTTCGAACACCGCCGGAAGCTCGGCCTACAGCAACTCGGCGAGCGCCACCACCCAGGCTCCGCCGCCGCCGCCGCCCGCGCCCCCCGCCGCGCCGTCCGCGCTCGCGGCCTCGACGGTGTCGGGCACGGAGATCGCCCTCTCCTGGCAGGACAACTCGGGCAACGAGTCGCAGTTCAACATCGAGCAGTTGGTCAACGGTGCCTACCAGCAGATCCAGACCGTGGGCTCCAACGTCACCACGACCCGCGTCACCGGGCTGTCCCCGGGGACCTCCTACAGCTTCCGGGTGCGGGCGGGCAACGCCGCCGGCTTCTCGGGCTATTCGAACACGGCCATCGCCACGACGACCGCCTCGGCTCCCACGACCCCGGCGGCGCCCACCGAGCTCACCGCCCAGGCGGCCTCCTCCTCCGAGATCGTGCTCAACTGGCGGGACAACTCGGGGAACGAATCGCTCTTCCGGATCGAGCGGTCGGTCAACGGCGTGTTCCAGGAGATCCAGACCGTGGGCGCCAACGTGACCACGGCGCGCGTCACCGGCCTCGCGGCGGGCTCCACCCACAGTTTCCGGGTGCGGGCTTCGAACGCCTCGGGCTTCTCGGGCTACAGCAACGTGGCCTCCGCGACCACGCCCGCACCGCCCTCTCTCCCGGCCGCGCCCGGAAAGCTCAACGCGCAGGCGGTCTCGGCCACCGAGATCCAGCTCACCTGGATCGACACCTCGAACAACGAGACCGGATTCGAGATCGACCAGCGGGTCGGAAACTCCTACCGGAAGGTGGCCACGGTGGTCACCAACATCACCACGGCCCGCGTTTCGGGCCTGACCCCGAAAACCAGCTACACGTTCCGGGTGCGGGCGGTCAACGCCGCCGGCTCCTCCTCGCCTTCCAACCCGGCCAAGGCGACGACGCTCGCCGCCGGCGCGGCGCCGCCCACCAGATCCCGGCTCGCTCCGCCCTCCGGCCTCAAGGTCCGGAACCTGGGGAGCGGCACCGTGCAGCTCACCTGGAAGGACAACTCGTCCGACGAGACCCAGTTCCAGGTGGAGCGGATGGTCAACGGCGTCTACAAGGAGGAAACAACGGTCGGACGCAACGCCACGGCGGCCCGCGTCAACGGCCTGCGGACCCGCGCCTCCTACACCTTCCGGGTCAAGGTGACCAACGGCCGCGGGGAGGTCGCCTACAGCAACACCGCGAACGTCAACACGTTCTGAGCTGAAGTCGTAAGGCTTTTCGAGGCGGCCGGAGCATCCGGCCGCCTTTTTTCTTTTTCAGAGGGACCGCGGCACGGGTCTCGCAAAGATCCGGGGCATGCTCCCTTCCTCCCGGAAGCTGGTCGTCCTTTGTGCGCTCGCGGGCCTTTCGGGCTGCGTCTCCCGGGTGGAGCCGGAAGCCCAGTCCCCGGAGCGGGAGAGCGGCGACGCCTACCTCGAATACGTCAAGAACGCCCCTGAGTTCAAACCCGTCCGCCAGGACCCGGCCCTGAGCGGACGCTGGGACACCTGGATCTACATGCCCTGGCGCTACCGCTGGACGATCGGCACCGGCGAGGAGGGGGGGCGGTTCGCCCGGGAGCACGGCATCAACGGCGGCATGACCGATCACGGCCAGGGCCCCCTCGAATGGCTCGAGCGGTGGAATCTCCGCTTCTACAACGACCACACCGCGGGCAAGGGCGCCCTCTATCTGAATCCGGCGAGCGTCGGCAAAGAGCCTCGCGACCCCAGAGCGGTCCGCCCCCGGCCGGTGGACGCGGCGCTCTTCGAAGAGCTCGGCGCCCTGGTCTCCAAAAACGTCCGCCATCTCCGGAAGAGCCCCGCGCGCGTGGCCTACGCGCTCGACGACGAGATCTCCTGGAGCTCCTTCGTGCGGCCCGTCCCCTGGCGGATCAATAGCGACGACGCGGCCTACGCCCGCTGGCTGAAGCAGTATTACGGTACCAGCGACGGCGCCTCCGCTCCGGAGCCCCGCTTCGTGGGACCGGACGACGTCTTCCCCCAGCTCCGCCGGCCTTTGAAGGAGATCGACCTCTCCCCCTTCCTCGACCGCATGACCTGGAACGACTCGGTGTGGGCGAATTTCCTGGGCGCGCTCGTCGAGCGCGCGAACCGGGAGGACCCGGAGACCCCCGCCGGCTTCGTGGGCGGCCAGGCCCCCAACCTCTGGGGGGGCTATGACTACGCCAAGCTCCTGAAAAAGATCCAGTTCCTCGAAGCGTACGACCTGGGGTCCGCCCAGGAGATCGCCCGCTCGTTCAACCCCGGGAACGCCTTACCCGTCGTGACCACCCACTTCCACGACGACCGGCGGGGTCCGGGCAACGACGCCTGGCTCGCCTGGCACTGGTTCGCCCACGGCAACCGCGGCATGATCGGCTGGGTGGGCGACGAGTGGTTCGAGGACGGCCGCCCGCGCCCCTGGCTCGCCCGGTTCGCCCCCACCTTGAAAGAGCTCGGCGGAGTCCAGGGACCGAAGACGATCGGCGCGCGGTGGCTCCACGACGGCATCGCCCTCTACTACTCCCATCCGTCGATCCAGGTCTCCTGGGTGCTGGACGCCGAAGCTCACGGCAGGACCTGGCCGAACCGGAACGACGATCACCGGCTCGGCACCTCCCACCTGGTCCGCAAAGCCTGGGAGGAGATGCTCACCGACGCCGGGCTCCAGTACGACTTCCTGGCCTACGACGAGGTCGTCGTCCGCGGCGTCCCCGCAGAGTTCCGGGTGCTGATCCTCCCCGCCGCCTACGCCCTCTCGGACGTGGAGGCCCGCCGCATCGCCGAATTCGCCGAACGCGGCGGCACGGTTGTCGCCGACTTCGCCTGCGGCCTCTTCGATCAACACGGCCGCGGACGGACCCGGGGAGCGCTCGACGGCCTCTTCGGCGTGGCCCACGACGGGACCGAGACCCGCGCCGACTTCTTCGGCGGCCGGCTCTGGGTGGAGACGGACCAGGACAAAGGCTTCGGCTACCGCCGGTTCCGGGACCTCTTCGACACCGTCCGCCCCCGGCTGCACCAGGGCTTCGCGGTCGCCGAGCGGAAGCTCCCGGTGGGGAGCGCGCGGCCGGCCGGGCGGGGCCGCGCCGTCTACCTGAACCTCTCCCCCCAGCGCTACCTGATGCTCCGGCAGGAGGGGACGGCCACGGCGGAGGCCCGGCGCCCGTTCGTGGAGCCCCTGGGCGCTTTACCGTGGATCTCCCTCCGGATTGGGGCGAAAGCGGCCGGACGTCCCCTCCCGCTGGAGGTCACGGTTTGGTCGAAAGGGGCACGCACGCTCGTCTTCGTGCTGCAAAACGTACCGATCTCCGGAGGTGCCGCGGGCGGCGGCGGAGCCGAAGGGCTGGTCGAGGCGAAGGTGCCGGTCGAGGTCCGGCTCGCCGAGCCCGTAACGGACGCGCGCGACGAGCGCACCGGCCGGAAGTTACCCGACGGCGACCGTTTCACCTTCGAGCTCGACACCACGGAGGCGGTCTTCTGGAGCTTCGCGGGACCTCCCCCGCGTCCCCGTCCCTGAATCGTGGCACGGCTTCTGCAAATCGCTGACTCCGCGGAAGAGTTGTGTTCAGGCACCTCATGAGGAGATCCTTATCGATGACTAATCTCGTCTACATCATGGGGCACGGGTACTCCGGCTCCACGCTGTTGACCTTCCTCCTGGGGTCCCACCCCCAGATCGCCACCATCGGCGAGCTCGGCATCGCCCCGCTCGCCAAGAACGGGACCAACCCCGAGGACTTCCTCTGCTCGTGCCGGACTCCCATCAGGAGCTGCGGCTTCTGGCAGCGCGTCGCCCGGGAGATGAAAGAGCGCGGATACGACTTCGACATCTGGGACGCGGACCTCGAGTTCCGCGCCCCTGGCGGAGGGATCTCCGACGTCCTCCTGCGCGCGGTGCAGCGCGGGCCGCTCCTCGAATCGGCCCGGAGCGTCGGGCTCGCCGTGGTGCCCCCGGCCCGCCACCGCCTGGGCGACCTCCTCTCCCGCATCGAGGCGCTGGCGGAGATCACCGCCGGCATCAAGGGCTGCCAGACCTTCCTCGACAGCTCCAAGCGCCCCGAGCGGGCCGTCTACATGCGGCGGATCAAGAGCTTCGACATGAGGGTGATCCACCTCGTCCGCGACGGCCGCGCGGTCTCCTGGTCGTCCATGAAGAACCTGGGGATCGGCCCCGAGGCCGCGGCGGACTCCTGGCTCGCCGACAACCACGGCGCCGAGAAGGCCCGGCGGTACTTCCCCAAGGACCGCTGGATGACGCTGCGCCACGAGGATGTCTGCGCCGACCCGCTGGGCACGCTGGGCAAGGTCTACGGCTTCATCGGGGTCCCGGCCAAGAACGGCATCCACGACTTCCGCGCCTACGAGCATCACATCATCGGCAACCGGATGCGCCTCTCCTCGACCTCCGAGATCCGCCTGGACGAACGCTGGAAGACGGCGCTCGCGCCCGAGCAGATGAGCCTGATCGACCGCAAGGTCGCTCCCTTGAACGAGAGGTACGGGTATGGAGCTCTCTGAGGCCCGCGTGAGCCCCCAGTTGGAAACCGGCGCCAGGACAGGGACAGGGGCGAAGACCCGCGCCGCCGTCGTGGGCGCCGGCTACGTGGCGAATTTCCACCTGGAGGTCCTGGCCGGCATGCCCGAGGTCGAGGTGGTCGCGGTGTGCGATCCGGACCTCGACCGCGCCCGGTCCGCGGCGCGGCAGTGGAGCGTCTCCCAGGCCGTGGGCTCCGTCGAGGAGCTCGCGGGCTTAGGAGTCGACGTGGCGCACGTCCTCACCCCGCCCAACCTGCACGTGCCGATCGCCCGGCAGCTTCTGGAGCTGGGGATCGGGGTGCTCGTCGAAAAGCCCCTGGCGCTTTCGAGTGCCGAGGCGCGCGAGCTCCAGGCGCTCGCGGACGAGCGCGGCCTCCCGTTGGGCGTCAATCACAACAACGTCTGGCACCCCGCCTTCGCGCGCCTCCTTTCCCACGTGCGCGCCGGGCGGATCGGCCGGGTGGAGCACGTCCGGGTCTGCCTCTCGGTGCCGCTCGCCCAGCTCGAAGCGGGCGACTTCTCGCACTGGATGTTCCGCTCCCCCGAAAACATCGTCTTCGAGCAGGCCCCGCACCCCCTCTCTCAGCTCCACGCCCTCCTGGGGCCGGTTCAGGAAGCCCGGACCACGATCCTGAGCACCCGGGAGCTCCACCCCGGCCAGCTCTTCCACGACCGCTGGCTCGTGGCGGCGCGGGGCGAGCGGGCGACCGCCGAGATCTACATGGCCTTCGGCCAGGGCTTCAACCGCTGGACCCTGGAGGTTCTGGGCTCGGACGGATCGGCCGAGGCCGACCTCGGCCACAACCTCTTCTCCTACGAGGAGAAGACCCCCTGGCTCGACTTCTGGAACAGCTTCCTGGCGGGAGTCCGGAGGGGCCGCGCCCTGGCGAAGGACGCCCGCGCCGGCCTCGTCCGCTACGCGCGCTACACGCTGGGAATGGGCCCGCGCGAGGACACTTATTTCGTAGGGATGCGCGGATCCGTCCGCGCCTTCTACTCGGCCCTCTCCGAGCGGCGGGCCCTGCCCGTCGACGGCGCCCAGGCGGCCGAGGTGCTGGACTGGTGCGAGGCGATCGCCGCCGAAGCCGCGCGCGGCCGGACCGCGCCCGCGCCCCAGCCCGCCCTCCCGGCCCCCGGGCCGGCGCGCCCCGGCGAGGTCGTGGTGCTCGGCGGCACCGGCTTCATCGGCCGGCGGGTCGTCCAGGGGCTCCTCGAGCTCGGGATGCCGGTCACCACGATCGTGCGGCGCACGCACGGCCTCCCCCCCACGATTCTGACCGCCGCCCGGAGCGGCCGGCTCCGCCTGCTCCCCGGGAGCCTCGAAAACCGCGCGGCCTTGGGCGAGGCGTTCGACGGGGCGCGCGTCGTCCTCCACCTCGCGACCGGCGGCGGCGACACCTGGGAGAAGGTCGAGAGGTCGATGATCCGGGGATCGGTCGCCGCGGCCGAGGAGGCCCTGGCCCGCGGGATCGAGCGCTTCGTCTACGTCTCGTCGATCGCCGCCCTCTACGCGGGCGCGGACTGCGGCACGGACGTGCTCGAAGACTCGCTCGAAACCGATCCCCGGCCCGCGGGGCGGGACGTCTACAGCCGCGGCAAGATGGCGGCCGAGGCGGCGCTCGTCGCCCTCCACCGCGAGCGCGGGCTCCCCCTGGTCATCGTCCGCCCCGGCGTGGTGCTGGGCGAGGGGACCCCCTTCCAGCACTCCGGCTTCGGCCTCTGGGTGCGCGACAACCACTGCGTGGGCTGGGGCCTCGGGGACAACCCGCTCCCCGTGGTGACCGCCGACGACGTGGCGGACGCCCTCGTCCGCCTGGCCGCCCACGAGGGGCACGACCTGGACGGCAAGGCCTTGAACCTCTGCAGCCAGGCGCCGCTCTCGGCCCGGGAGATCGTCTCCGAGCTCCGGAAGGCCACCGGCCGCGACCTCCACTTCCACCCGCGCCCTCTCTGGATCAGCCAGTCCATGGAGATCGGCAAGTGGCTGGTCAAGAAGGCCGGCCGCCGCCCGGGCGTGACCTTCCCCTCCTACCGGGATCTGAAATCCCGCGCCCTCGT
>DATHUD010000418.1:0-13632 GCA_035462575.1 Thermoanaerobaculia bacterium
AGCCGGCTTCCGAGAGCGCCTTCAAGGTGTTGCCGAGCAGGAACCGCCCCCCGTCGACGGGAGGCCAGGGCGCCTTGGTGGCGAGGACGAGGAGGTTCAAACCGGGGGTCTCATCGGATCGGGTCATTGTGAGGATTGCGCCCGTGAGGGTCAAACCCCGCGGCGGCTCCCCGCTTATCGAATTTTTCGATTTCTCTTGATAGCTCCCGAAACCCCCTCGTCAAACCCGCGCCAGATAAGGGTTTGACAGATTGGAGGGCGGTTTTCCGTCTCTTTATAGGCATGCTAGCAAGAGCGACAGCAGCCACGCCCTGGGGAATCGAAGCTCGGCCGGTCCAGGTGGAGGTAGACGTCCACCATGGCCTGCCCCAAGTCCAGATCGTCGGCCTGGCCGACGCCGCCGTCCGGGAGAGCCGCGAGAGGGTCCGCGCGGCGATCAAGAACTGCGGCTTCGATCTGGAACCGAAGTCGATCATCATCAACCTGGCTCCCGCCGACCTCCGCAAGGAGGGCAACCACTTGGACCTGGCGATCGCGCTCGCCATGCTCGCCGCCTACGGGCAACTGCCCCAGGAGGCGCTCGCCGGCCGGCTGATCTCGGGCGAGCTGGGGTTGGACGGCGCCATCCGCTCCGTGCGCGGGGGGCTCGCCATCGCGGCCCTCGGGCAGCGCCTCCGCGCGCGGGAGGTGCTGCTCCCGGCCCCCACCGCGGCCGAGGCCGCGGCCCTGGGCACCGTGCCGGTGATCCCGCTGGGCGGACTCGCCGAGGCGATCCAGCACCTCCTGGGCGAGACGCCGATCCCGGGCGTCTCGCCGCCCGAGATCCCCGCCGACGCGGCGGGCCACGTGCCCGACCTCTCCGAGGTGCGCGGCCAGGAGATGGCCAAGCGCGCCCTGGAGGTGGCGGCGGCGGGCGGCCACAACCTCCTCTTCCTGGGGCCGCCGGGCTCGGGCAAGACCATGCTCGCGAGGAGGCTGCCGGGCCTTCTCCCTCCGCTCGGGCTGGGCGAGGCGATCGCGGTCACCAAGATCCACTCTCTCGTGGCCGAGGAGCCGCCGGCCGGGCTCCTGCGCCAGCGCCCGTTCCGCAGCCCGCACACCGGCACCAGCACGGCCGGCATGATCGGCGGCGGCAGCAACCCCCGCCCCGGCGAGGCGAGCCTCGCCCACAACGGCGTCCTTTTTCTGGACGAGCTCCCCGAGTTCCGGCGCGACACCCTGGAGGCCTTGAGACAGCCCCTGGAGGAGGGCTTCGTCACCGTGGTCCGCGCCCGCGCCCGCCTGCAGTTCCCCGCCCGGTTTTCTCTCCTCGCCGCGATGAATCCGTGCCCATGCGGGCATCTGGGAGATCCGAGATACGACTGCCGGTGCCCGCCGCCGCTCGTCGAGCGCTACCGGGGGCGCGTCTCCGGGCCGCTCCTCGACCGCATCGACCTCCACGTGGAGGTGCCGGCGGTGAGCCTGAAGGAGCTGCGCTCCTCGGGGGGCGAGAGCACCGAGTCGGTCGCGCTGCGGGTGGCCACCGCGCGGGCCGTTCAGCTCGAGCGCTTCGGCCCGCGCAAAGCCACGCCCAACAACGCCGCCATGGTCCCGGAGGAGCTGCGCCGCCACTGCCTTCTCGACCCGGCGGGGCGGCAGCTCCTGGACGCCGCCTTCGAGAAGCTCGGCCTCTCCGCCCGCGCCATCGACCGGGTGCTCAAGGTCGCCCGCACCATCGCCGATCTCGCCGGCAGCGACTCGATCCGCGCCTCGCACCTGGCCGAAGCCATCCAGTACCGGAGCCTCGACCGCCGGGTGGCGAGGTGAGCCCTGAACCCTTGACAGGTGTTAATAGGAGAGTTAACATGAAGCTCGTTCGGATCGCCAGGAAACGGTGGGACGTCCTGGCCGTGTGTGACTCCCGGGGCCGCTGTCAGGTCCTCGACTTCCTGGCGGATCTGGACGGCCCGTACCGGGTCGCGGGGGAGAGCATGCTGGCGCTTCTCCACCTGATCGTTCCCGCGGCCGGTCCTCCCCGGGGGGAGCCGCTCACGAAGCACCTCGGGGACCGGATCTTCGAGTTCCGGAGACAGCCGAAAGGCAAGAAGCTCCGGGTGGTCTGGTTCTATGGAGGAGACGCGGTCATCGTCTGCACCGCCGCCTTCTGCAAGGCGGAGAGGACGCCGCGGATCCAACTCGATCAGGCGCGCTTCCTGTCGCGGCAATACTGGCTCGCGAGGGCGCGCAACGAGCTCACGATTCTCGATCTGAAGGAGGGTTCGCCATGAGCATCGAGCGGTACCGCCAGCTCCTCGACCGGGCCGAGTCGTCGCCGGACTACTGGCGCGAAGCGGCCATCATCGAGTTCACCGAGGGTCTCTGCCGCCTTATGGAGGAGAAGAAGATCTCGAAGGCCGAGCTTGCCCGGCGGATGGGGACCTCCCGGGCGTACATCACCCGCCTCCTGGGAGGCGACGCCAACTTCACCCTCGGCACCATGGTGAAGCTCGCCCTGGCGGTCGACGGGTCTCTCGAGGTCCGGATCGCCGACAAGGGCGTCGTCCCCCAGTGGGAGGACGCCCCCGCGGCGACTCCGCCCCGGGAAAGGGAAGAGCCCGAAAAGCCCGAGGCTCGGAAGCGCCGGGGGCGGGGGGCGGAGTAGGCCCTCCTTCCCGCGCTCCCCTGCTCAGGGCCCGAGCACTTCCACCCCTCCGTGTTGCTCGTACAATGCGCACTTTTACATACCTGGAGGCCGTTCCTGATGCCGATTCACCATATTTCATCGGCCTCTTGACAACTCCGCTCCGGCTCCTACAATACGCGGGTACATAGCAGCTTGGTCATGCGTTCGGTGCCCAGTTAACGTCTGGCTCCCTGTAAAACGCTTCATGACAAAACAACACCATACGATCATCCTCGTCCCCCACGCCCACGCCAAGTTACGGAAGTGGCGGGTGACGAATCTGCAGATCGGCCTCGCCGTCGCCGCTCTCCTCCTGCTGACCGGAACCGCCGTCTACTTCACCCTGGCCCACTTGAACACCAGCGCCAATCCGGTGGAGATCGCCCGCCTGAAGGGCGAGAACGAGCAGCTCCGGCAGGTGAACCAGACCTTCGAATCGAGCATCAGGAAGCTCCAGTCCCAGCTCGCCGACTCCGAGGACCGCACGCGGCAGCTCGCGATCGTGGCCGGGCTCGAGACGCTGGAGGGCGGCGTGGAGGCGGGCATCGGCGGCGGCACGGAGGCGGCGGATGCCGGGCTCGCGGATCTGCCGCAGATGGAGATGCGGGCCGGCGAGCTCGCGAGCACGCTCGCGGCCGTCGAGGCCAAGCTGGAAGAGCGGGTGCGCTGGATCTCCTCCACTCCGGCCATCTCCCCGGTGCGCGGCATTCTCACCAGCGGCTTCGGCTACCGCAGCGATCCGCTCACCCACGGGCGCGGCGTCCACCAGGGCGTCGACATCGCCGCGGGCTCCGGGCAGCCCGTGCGGGCGAGCGCCGACGGCATCGTGATGCGCGCCGCCGACCAGGGCGGCTACGGCAAGGCCGTCTTCCTCGCCCACGGCTTCGGCATCACCACCCGCTACGGCCACCTCTCCCGGATCGAGGTCAAGCCGGGCCAGCGGGTCAAGCGCGGCGACGTCATCGGCCGCGTGGGCTCGACCGGCCGGTCCACGGGCCCCCACCTCCACTACGAAGTGCGGGTGGACGGCGACGCGGTCAATCCCCTCGCCTACATTCTGGACGAGTCTTCCTCGTTCTGATCCGGCTGGGCCGGACAGCGCCCCCCGCCAGAACCTCACCTCCCCGGCAGATCCGGCCTGGAATCTTTCTGCTAGACTCGGGGTTGAAACGCCTGGCCGCTTGACGGCTCACCCACGCATTCCCCGGAACCTGTGAGACCTCGATGATCAACACGATTCTGACCAAGATTTTCGGCAGTCAACACGAGCGCGAAGTCAAAAAGATGCTGCCGATCGTCGCGGCCATCAACGAGATGGAGCCGCAGATCCAGAAGCTGTCGGACGCCGAGCTCCGCGCGAAGACGGCCGAGCTGCGCACCCAGATCGACAACGGCGTCTCGCTCGACGACATCCTCGTCCCCGCTTTCGCGGTGGCTCGCGAGGGCGCCTGGCGCTCGGTCAAGATGCGCCCCTTCGACGTCCAGCTCATGGGCGGCGTCGTGCTCCACCGGGGGCGCATCGCCGAGATGAGGACCGGCGAGGGCAAGACGCTCGTGTCGACGCTGCCCGGCTACCTGAACGCCCTCGAGGGCAAGGGCGTCCACGTGGTCACGGTCAACGACTATCTGGCCAAGCGCGACTCCGACTGGATGGGGCAGATCTACCGCTTCCTCGGGCTTTCCGTGGGCGTCATCCAGCACGACATGCCCGACGCGGACCGGAAGCGCGCCTACGCCGCGGACGTCACCTACGGCACCAACAACGAGTTCGGCTTCGACTACCTGCGCGACAACATGAAGTTCGAGCTGGAGTCGATGGTCCAGCGCGGGCACCACTTCGCGATCGTCGACGAGGTGGACTCGATCCTGATCGACGAGGCGCGCACCCCCCTCATCATCTCCGGCCCCTCCGAGGAGTCGGTCGACAAGTACTACCGGATCGACCGCATCATCCCCCGCCTCACCAAGGGCGAGGAGATCGACGAGGGGGACGGCAAGAAGAGCACCACCGGCGACTATCTGGTCGACGAGAAGGCCCACCAGGCGAGCCTGACCGACGAGGGCGTCGAGAAGGTCGAGCAGCTCCTGGGCATCCGGAACCTGTATGACCCGGAGAACATGGAGGTTCTCCACGGCGTCAACCAGGCTCTGCGCGCCCACGCCCTCTACCAGAACGACGTCGACTACCTGATCAAGGACGGCAAGGTCGTCATCGTCGACGAGTTCACCGGCCGCATGATGCCGGGCCGCCGCTGGTCGGACGGCCTGCACCAGGCGGTCGAGGCCAAGGAGGGGGTCAAGATCGAGCGCGAGAACCAGACGCTCGCGACGATCACCTTCCAGAACTTCTTCCGGATGTACAAGAAGCTCGCGGGCATGACCGGCACCGCCGACACCGAGGCGGCCGAGTTCGGGCAGATCTACAACCTGGACGTGACGGTGATCCCGACCAACCGGGACATGATCCGCGACGACCGGGCGGACCTGGTCTACCGCACGGCCCAGGAGAAGTGGACCGCCGTCGTCGAAGAGATCCGCGAGGCCCAGGCCAAGGGCCAGCCGGTGCTCGTGGGCACGGTCTCGATCGAGAAGAGCGAGATGCTCTCGAAGCTCCTCTCCCGGCCGCCCAAGGTGCCGCACATCGTGCTGAACGCCAAGTACCACGAGCGCGAGGCGTCGATCGTGGCCCAGGCCGGGCGCAGGGGGTCGGTCACCATCGCCACCAACATGGCCGGCCGCGGCACCGACATCGTCCTCGGCGGCAACCCCGAGGGGCTCGCCCGCTCCGAGGCCGACCCGGAGACCGAGCCGGAGGCGTACCAGGAGGCCCTGGAGCGCTACCACACGGTCTGCGCCGGGGAACGGGAAGAGGTCCTGAAGCTCGGCGGCCTCCACATCCTGGGCACCGAGCGGCACGAGTCGCGGCGCATCGACAACCAGCTCCGCGGCCGTTCCGGCCGCCAGGGCGACCCGGGCTCGTCGCGGTTCTATCTCTCGCTCGAAGACGACCTGATGCGGATCTTCGGCTCCGACCGCATCCAGGGCCTCATGGGCAAGCTCGGCATGGAAGAGGGCGAGGCGATCGAGCACGGCATGGTCAGCAAGGCCATCGAGCGGGCCCAGAAGCAGGTCGAGGCGCGGAACTTCGAGATCCGGAAGCACCTCCTCGAGTACGACGACGTGATGAACAAGCAGCGCGAGGCGATCTACAAGCTCCGCCGCGACATTCTCGAGGGGCTCGAGGGCCGCGAGTACGTCCAGGAGACCGCCATGGGCATCCTGGACTCGATGATCGACACCCATTGCCCGGAGAAAGCCGATCCGCAGGACTGGAACATGACCGGCCTGCGCACCGACATGCTCGCCTACTTCAACATCAACGCGGGCGACATGAATCTGGACGAGATGGGCATCGACGAGCTGCGCGAGACGCTCGCGAACGCCATCGACCGGCGCTACGGCGAGAGGGAGCAGCGCCACACGCCGGAGGTCCTCCGCAACTTCGAGCGCGCCATCATGCTCCACGCCGTGGACACGGCCTGGAAGGACCACCTCCTCGCCATCGACCACCTGAAGGAGGGCATCAGCCTGCGCGGCTACGGCCAGCGCGACCCGTTGAACGAATACAAGCGGGAGAGCTACGACATGTTCCAGGCCATGAAGGAGCGTGTCGAGGACGACATCATCCAGAAGCTCTTCCGCTACGAGCCGATGACCGAGGAGCAGCACGCCGCCGAGCAGCAGCAGCGCCGGCCCGCTCCGCTCCCGCCGCGGCCGGCGCCGAAGCTCGAGTTCTCGGCCCCGCCCAAGGTGGAAGGGCAGCGGCCGCAGCCCGCGGTCAACAAGGACGTCAAGGTCGGCCGCAACGACCCTTGCCCCTGCGGCTCGGGCAAGAAGTACAAGAAGTGTCACGGCCAGGCCGTGACGGTGGGATGAGGATCCGGGAGCGGATGGATCGAGGGCGGCCCCAGGGCCGCCCTTTTCATAGGTCCACGGGTCCCTCTGGCCCCGGCACCTGATATCCTTCCCTTCCCGCCATTTTTCGACGAAAGGGAACCGAGAGAAGGATGATCGACTTCGAGCCGCGCCTCGCCCTGACCTTTGACGACGTCTCGATCGTGCCGGGACTCTCCGAGCTCCACCCCAACGAGGTGGACCTGCGGACCCGGCTCTGCCGCGGGATCACCCTGAACATCCCGATCCTCTCGGCGGCCATGGACACGGTCACCGAGTCCCGCCTGGCCATCGCCCTGGCCCAGGAAGGGGGCGTCGGCATCATCCACAAGAACCTGCCCATCGACTCGCAGGCCGAGGAGGTCGACCGGGTGAAGCGCAGCGAGGCGGGGATGATCGTGGACCCGATCACCATGCGGCCCGACCAGAGCATCCGGGAGGCGCTGGAGCTGATGGCCCGCTACAAGATCTCGGGCGTGCCCGTCACCGGCGCCGAGGGGCACCTGGTCGGCATCCTCACCAACCGCGACCTCCGCTTCGAGGAGAACCTGAACAAGAGGATCGGCGAGCTGATGACCAAGGAGGACCTGGTGACGGTGCCCGAGGGGACGACTCTCGAGCAGGCCAAGGCCCTCCTCCACAAGCACCGCATCGAAAAGGTGCTCGTGGTGGACCGGGACGGCAACTTGAAGGGCCTGATCACGGTCAAGGACATCCAGAAGGCCATCCAGTATCCCAACGCCTGCAAGGACGAGCTCGGCCGCCTGCGCGTCGGAGGGGCGGTGGGCGCCTCGGGCGACTACCTGGACCGCGCCGCGGCCCTGGTCCGCGCCAAGGTGGACCTCCTCGTGCTCGACTCCTCCCACGCCCACAGCCGCGGCGTGCTGGACGCGGCGGGCCGTCTCCGGGAGCGCTTCCCCGAGGTGAAGCTCGTGATCGGCAACGTGGCGACCGCCGAGGCCACCCGCGCGCTCATCGAGCGCGGCGCGGACGCCGTCAAGGTCGGCATCGGGCCGGGCAGCATCTGCACCACCCGGATCGTCACCGGCTCAGGGGTCCCCCAGATCACGGCGGTCATGGAGTGCGCCCAGGCCGCAGCCGAGCACGACGTCCCGGTCATCGCGGACGGCGGCATCAAGTTCTCCGGCGACGTGACCAAGGCCATGGCTGCCGGCGCCCACTCCGTGATGATCGGCTCGCTTCTGGCCGGCACCGAGGAGAGCCCGGGCGAGACCATCCTCTACCAGGGGCGGACCTTCAAGGCCTACCGGGGCATGGGGTCTCTGTCAGCCATGGCGCGGGGGAGCGCCGACCGCTACTTCCAGGACAACAGCGGCGGCGGCAGCCTCTCGAAGCTCGTGCCCGAGGGGATCGAGGGCATGGTCCCCCACAAGGGGAGCCTCCACCAGATGCTCCCCCAGCTCACCGGCGGCCTGCGCTCCGGCATGGGCCTCGCCGGCTGCGGCTCGATCGAAGACCTGCGCACCAAGGCCCGCTTCATCCGCATCTCCCCCGCGGGTTTGAAGGAAGGCCACGCCCACGACGTGGTGATCACCAAGGAGGCGCCGAACTACTGGGTGGAGCGGTAGGGAGCCCGGTCAGGACAGAAGCAGATCGAGGATGTCGGCCCGGAAGCCGTAGCGGTCCTTTTCCCGGAGAGCCTGGACGAGACGGCGGATCTCCTCGCCATCAACAAAGCCCTCGAGCTTGCACGACAGCAGGAAGGCGGGAACGTTGACAACCTCCAGGCCGAGCCTCTGGGCTTCTCTTCGCGCCTTGTTGTCGTTCATTAACAGGAGAGAGGCCTCGTATTGCCGGGCCAGCAGGATCGCTTCCCGTTCCCCTTGCCCAAGGCTGGCAAAGCTCTCCAGCCGGCCAAGATCCCCTGCAGAGGCCGGCGCCTGGATCTGAATCCAGGGCAAGCTCGCCAATCCCGGCAGAAGGTTGGTGAGGCTCAGCTCCCGATAGACAGCCAGCGGGACGAGGAGATCGTCCGCTCCGTAGAAGTCCCTGACGAGGGGGAGCCGGTCGATCTTGAGGAAGGCGCTCAGGAAATCGGTGTCGAGGATTATCGCGGGTGTCAACGCGATCTCCGGACCGCTTCCAGAGACCTGCGTGCCATGGCTTCGGTTTCGGCGAGATCCTCGGGGGCTTCCCGGGTGATCCCTCTCCGATGAAGGCTTTCCTTGATGTCCTCGATCGTGAAGCCCGACCATTCGGCCGCCCGCCCAAGGGAGAAAATCCCTTTCTCGTAGAGCTTGCAGGCCACCGCCTCCCGGAGATCGGGCCTGGCGCAGAGCAGGGTGTGGACAGCGTCCGCCAGGAATGCCTCCCTGCTCCTGTAGAGGCCAGTCTCTGTGACTGCGGCGATCTCATCGTCCAGCTTGAGGGATCTATTCGACATGGTTCCAGGCTCCTCGACGACTCCAGGAAGAGCTTAGTGGTGTTTTCGACGGCTGGCAAACGTCAGAGGGATTGAAAGCCTGTCGGGTACACTCTGACGTCGCAATGAAACCGCTCTTCCACCCCCGGCTTGTCAACGACCCGTTCGGCGATCCCGGCCTCTATGTGGACTTCCTCTTCGACCGGCGGGCGCTGCTCTTCGACCTCGGGGACCTCTCGCCTCTCTCGGCGCGGCAGCTCCTCAAGGTGTCGCACGCGTTCGTCTCCCACACGCACATGGACCACTTCGCGGGGTTCGACGCGCTGCTGCGGGTGGCCCTCGGCCGGGAGAAGGCGGTCCACCTCTTCGGCCCGCCCGGGTTCGTCGACCGGGTGGGGCACAAGCTCGCCGCCTACACCTGGAACCTGGTGGGGAACTATGAGAGCGACCTCGTCTTCCGGGTGACCGAGATCCATCCGGACGGAGGATCGGAGAGCGCGGACTTCCACACGCGGACCGGGTTCCGGAGAGAGCCGGCCCCCTCCCCCGCTCTCCCCGCGGGGGTCCTCCTGGACGAGGACGGCTTCCTCATCCGCGCCGCGTTCCTCGACCACCAGATCCCCTGCCTCGCCTTTGCGCTCGAGGAGAAGTTCCACCTGAACATCTGGAAGAGCGGCCTCACCGAGCTGGGGCTCCCCACCGGTCCGTGGCTCCGGGCGCTCAAGTCGTCCGCGGCCCTGGGCGAGCCGGACGACACGCCCGTCCCCGTGCGCTGGCGGGAGGACGGCGTGGACCGGGAGCGCGTCGTCTCTTTAGGAGAGCTCAAGGAGAAGGTCCTGCGGATCGTGCCGGGCCAGAAGATCGCCTACGTGACGGACGCCGTCTACAACCCGGCCAACGCGGCGGCCATCGTGGAGCTCGCCCGGGGGGCGGACATCCTCTTCATCGAGACGGCCTTTCTCCACGAGGAGGAGGCGCGGGCCGCCGAGAAACGTCACCTCACCTCCCGCCAGGCCGGCCTGCTCGCCCGCGAGGCGGGCGCCCGGCGGATCGTGCCGTTCCACTTCTCTCCCAAGCACACCGAGGAGGAGGAGCAACTGATCCGGGAGGCTCTGGAGGCGTTCGAAGGCGAGTCGTAGACGGGGCCCTTACCAACTGCTCGACGAGCCGCCGCCGCCGAAGCTGCCGCCCCCGCCGGAGAAGCCGCCGCCCCCCCCGCTCCATCCGCCGCCACGGCCTCCTCCGCCGCCGAAGCCGGGCCCGATGAACCAGCCGCCGCCACCCCGCCGGGCGCGGTGGGACCCGGGCGCCTGGCGGAAGAGCATCCGGAGGATGGGGAAGGCGACGATCCAGAGGCCCGCGGCGATCAAGCCGACCGTGAAGGTGATCATCGAGCCGACGAAAAAATAGAAGGGGAGCAGGAAGAGATAAACCATCCAGCTCCCGCTCCGGATCGCGTTCAGCGAGAAGGTGAGCAGGAAGAACAGCGCGAAGACGATGAAGTTGCCGCCTCTCCGGCCTCCCTGGTTCCCCACAGGCTGCGGCTGCTCGGGCGCGGGCGGCACCTCCCCCTCGACCGCCTGGACGAGGGCGTCCACTCCGGCCTCGATGCCGCCGCCGAAATCCCCGTTTCTGAACCTGGGGACGATGTGGTCCCGCTGGATGAGGCTCGTCTCGAGATCGGTCAGCACCGGCTCCAGGCCGTAGCCCACCTCGATCCGCATCTTGCGGTCCTGTTGGGCGACGAGCAGCAGGGCGCCGTTGTCCTGCTCCGCCTGCCCGAGCTTCCAGGCCTCGGCCACGCGAAGCGAGAAGTCCTCCAGGGAATCCCCCTCCAGGCTGGGGATCGTCAGCACCGCGACCTGGGCACCCGTCCGCTGTTCGAGGCCCGCGAGCTTCTGCTCGATCCGCTGCCGGGCGTCCGGCGGGATCAGGTTGGCGCGGTCGTTGACCCGCCCTTCCAGAGCGGGGACGTCCAACGCCGAGGCCAGGGCGGGGAGGAGGAGGACCAGCAGAACGAGGACGGCCGCCCGAAGTCTCACGATTCCCCCCGCCGGAGCTCGTCGGAGAGCTCGTTGCTGTCGTCGACGCGGATCGCGACACCCTGCCGCTCGAGGAGGGGGCCACATTCCTGGATCGCCTCGACAAGGGCGGCCCCCGGGCGCCCGGCGCGGATCCCCTGCGCGAGCCGCTTCACCAGACCGTCCCACTCCTCCTGCTTTACCTTCTGATTGATGCCCGTGTCGCCCAGGACGATCGCCCGGTGCTCGAAGAGGGAGAGGAAGAGGAGGATGCCGGTGCGGTCCCGGGTGCGGAAGACCTCCTGCTCCAGGAAGGCGACCTCCGCGCGCCGGCGCGCCCGCAGATCCAGGATCTCGTCGCCCGCCATCCAGCGCCGGACCGGCGCGAAGAGGGCGGCCAGGAGATAGCCCAGAGCGCCGCCCGCCATGGCCGGGAACGCGATCCAGGCCGGCACGTAGACGCCCCAGAAGCCGCCCCACTCGTAGATGGCGACCGCCACGAGCGGCCCCAGGAGCGCTCCGAGCGCCGCCCCTTTCCAGGCCGCCGAGGGATACTCGTCGCTCTGCTTCACCACATAGGGGACGATCTCCCCCGACGTGCGCGCTTCCGCCTCGCGCACGGCGGCCTGCACCGCGTCGAGATCGGCCTGGCTGAAGAGACGGTTCGGATCCATGGCGCTCCCTCGCATCCTATACCAGCCGCCGTCAATCGATCGGGACCGGCGCCGACCGGTTCCGCTTGCGCTCGCTGTGGCGCCGCTTCTCCTCCACCCGCCGCGCCTTGGCCGCCCGGGAGGTGCGCGTCTTCTTGCGCGGGGTCTCTTCCCGGAGGGCGTCCCGCACCAGCTCGGCAAAGCGCTCGAGCGCCGCGTCCCGGTTCGCCCCCTGCGTCCGGTGCTTCTGGGCGGAGACGTGGAGGATGCCGGCCCGCGTGATCCGGGTGGAGAGCCGCTCCAGGAGCCGGGCCTTCTGCTCCTCCGTGAGGCTCCCCGATGCCGCGAGGTCGAAGCGGAGCGTCACCCGGGTCTCCAGCTTGTTGACGTTCTGCCCGCCGGGCCCCCCGCTGCGCGACGTCGCGAAGGTGACCTCCTCGTCGGGGATGGCGACATCGTCGGTGATCCGGATCATGGCGGTCCTCTCCTCCCCTCTCCGTATATCCTTCTATGGTTCGCGGAACAAGGGTTTCCCGCTTCCCCGGAGGGCTTCATGCGTCGTCGAGCGTCCATCGTATCCGTTCTTCTCCTCGCCCCTGCTCTCCTCGCGGCAAAACCCGTTCCGATCTCGAAAGGCCCGTTCGCGCCCGCGGGCCCCTTGGCCGGAGAGTGGTAAGAAACCAGACCGTGGGATTGGACCCTACGGCAGGATCAACCGTTCCGGCATCGCACGAACGGCCCGTAGAGACGCGCCAGTCGATGTGCATCGACGCTTCGGTGTCCACCCACGGCGGCGCGTCTCCCGCCGGCAGGCCACGAACGGCAATTCGCGGGGGTCGCAGGCCGGAATCGTTTCCTGCGTGGCAGGCCACGGACGGCGGTCCGCGGGACCGCAGGCCGGAATCGATTTTTCCTGCGCCGCAGGACACGGACGGCGGTCCGCGGGATTACAGGCCACGGACGGCCATCCACGAACCCTGTACGCGCCAAGCACGGTCGGGGACGCGCGGAAGGGAGGAGACGCGCCGCCGTTGGTGGACGCCGAAGCGCCGGCGCACATCGACTGGCGCGTCTCTACGGACCGGGATGGCCGTGGAGGGACGGTATGCCCTGCCAAAGGTGTGAGAACCGATGAATTGGAAAACGATCCGGCGCGTCTGGATCACCTGCGGCATCATCGCCACGATCCTCTTCAACGGCTGGATGCTCTTCTCCAGCCGGGCTCAAGGGTTCGACAAGAAAAAGATCCTCTCCTCGGACGGGCGCGTGCGGGTTCGGGAAAGCTCCGAGGAGATCGTGTTCGAGCCGGTCGTAGGGGGTGCCCCGGCCGGCCTGATCTTCTTTCCCGGAGGGATGGTCGATCCCGAGGCCTATGCTCCTCTGATGCGGGCCGTTGCGGAGGAGGGGTACGAGGCCGTCATCCTCAAGCTGCCGTTCCGGCAGGCGTTTCTCGAATCCCAGGAGGCGGAGGTGGTCGAGCGGGCGCGGGTCCGGATGGAGCGGGATCGGGGGGCGCGCCGCTGGGTCGTGGCCGGCCACTCCCGCGGCGGGGTCATCGTTTGCCGGGTGGCCGCCACCCATCCTTCCCTGCCGGCCGCCCTGGTCCTCATGGGCACGTCGCACCCGGTCGACCGCGACCTCTCGGGGCTGCGCTTCCCGGTCACCAAGATCTTTGCGACACACGACGGCCTCGCCACCGTCGAGAAGGTCGAAGCCAACCAGGGGAAGCTGCCCGCGGCGACCCGCTGGGTGAAGATCGAGGGCGGCAACCATGCCCAGTTCGGCTGGTATGGACGGCAATTCGGGGACGAGAAGGCCACGATCTCCCGGGAGGAGCAGCAGGCGCGGACGGTCGAAACCCTCCTGGGCGTGCTTCGCGAGGTCTCCGGAAAGGCTCCCTGAAGTTCGGGGTAAGATGCTCCGCGACGACTGATAGGAGCCCCTTCATGAATCGAAACC
>DATHUD010000419.1:0-22524 GCA_035462575.1 Thermoanaerobaculia bacterium
CAACCTTGAAACTCAAGCTGACTGAACGGTGAACCGCAAGGCGGAAACAGAGCAAGCCGTAACTGAGCCGCGTGTTTAGCAGAGCCCTCTGAGTCGCTTTTCCCCTGGGAGTGCCAAATGGACGAACTCGTTCGACGGAAGCCGCCGAAGGTGTTTCTCAGCCATGCGACTGAAGACAAGAACCGATTCGTCCTCGATTTCGCCCGAAAACTGCGCGATCGAGGTGTCGATGTCTGGTTGGATTATTGGGAATTATATCCAAGCGATAGCCTGATCGACAAGATCTACGAGGAGGGATTGAAGGAAGCCGATGCAGTAATTGTCGTAATATCAGCGGTGAGCATAACGAAGGCATGGGTAAGGGAGGAACTTAATGCTGCCGCAGTAAATCGTATCACAAGGGGATGCATGCTGATCCCTGTCGTGATTGATGATTGCGAAGTGCCCGAGGCGCTTCGGAGTCTGGTCTGGCAGCAAATCCCCGATCTCGAGAATTACGCTGCCGAGCTCGACCGGATTGTGGCTACCATATTCAATCAGCGCGAAAGGCCACCTCTTGGAAATCCTCCAGGCTATATCGAAGCAACTCCCTTAGTCGAGGGCTTGTCTCGTACTGATACGGTAGTCCTGAAAGCCTTTGGAGACGAAGTTCTGGCCAGTGGTGATTCCGTTGGCGTTGGGACAGAGGACATATGGCGCCGCGTTGAGCCTCTTGGGCTTCCGCGGCAGGAATTCGAGGACTCCCTGCGCGTGCTCGCTGAAATCGGACTTTTGGAAGAAGGAAGGGAAATCGCGCCATTTCCAACGTATTTCTCCTCGACAGTTTCAGGGTTGGAGACTTACTCGCAGGCATTCGTGCAGGACTATGAGTCCACCAAGCGTAGTGTGTGCGCGACAATCCTCAATACCGACCTGACTGACAACGATGAGATCGCCGAGAAGCTGGGCCAGCCAGTTGTACTGGTGACGCATATTTTTGAGGAACTAGAGGCACGCGGGTTCCTGAGAGTCGATCACGCATTGGGCGGAAAATCATGGGTAAGCAATGTTTCTCCTAGGTTGAGAAGAACTCTCGGTAATTGACGGACTCACTTCGTGAGGAGTACCGAACCATGATTACAGATGAAGAACTAAAGGTGCAGGGTATCCGTGCACTGATCGCGGCACTTGGGGATGTTCAGGCGGAGAGGTTTGTGAGCCTGCTCACACGGGCACCCTTCGACTATACGAAATGGCAGGCGGGCCTCTGGCCTGACGTAGGAGTTGAAAAATTGAGCCGTGAAGCGATGCGGGTGCGTCGTGCTTGTGAGCCGGTAGAGTGAGATCATCGGCGTCTGTGAATCGGTGGGCGGCCAGGACTGGCCCCGGAGAGATCTCGGGGAAAAGGACCTCTAGGAGGATTCGACTTGCAGGATTCTAACGTTCGTCAACTTCTTGCCAGCATCAAATAAGCCGGACGTATCAAGCGCGGCGAGCAGAAGCCTGCGCGCAAGCTCGTGGTAAGGGCCGAGGAGTTCAATCAGCCGCCGCGATCCCAGACAAAACAATCTCTAAGCCGGAGGGCGTCTCTCGACGGATGATGTTGCAGGGAAACTCCCGCGGTACGTATTAGTTTAGGTAGCCGGTTGAAGTCTCAAAAATCGGCGTCGGGTTCTATTCGTCCAAGAGCTTCGTCGGTCGCCAGCTCAAGCTCGGCGAGCTCAGACTGAGTGAGAGCACGAACTCGCGTGTCGAGAGCCGCTTTCGGAACGGCTCGCATTTGAAACGCTAGAGCCACGGACTCTTCAGGAAGACCTTCCTGCGGCGAAGCTTGTACAATCGCCGTTCCTGCAAGATTGGCGCGGTCCAAGTTGGTCGTCAGAGGCACGACGAGAACGGACTGGAGGACGCTTGTCAGCGCATCGCTCTGCCAGATGACGACAGGGCGACGACCGGTTTGTTCACGTGGGCGGTAAGGGCCAAGATCTGCCCACCATACCTCGCCCCGTCTCAATGATGGTCCTCTTTGTCAAGCGCATCGGCCCAATCGGCGAGTCCCTCCTCAGCAAGTGCCAAGTCTTCTCCCGCTCCACTCTTGGCCAACCGCTCCAGGTTCCAGCGCCTCGGATCCGGATGACGGACTACAATCAGCGCCACCCGCTCTCCCGGCCTGAGCGCCAAGGGCGTCTCCGGCTTGAGAAGACCTTCTTCGTAATGGGCTTCGATAAATCGCATGGTGACGATTGTACCAGAGGGGGCGCCCTTGTGGCGCCAGGAGAAGACGTCCGGGCCCCCGCAAGAGACACTTCAGGCTCCCGGCCAAGCTGCACGCCTGCGTCCGCCGCGGACCTCTGTCTCTCTTCTCTGTGCTCGAGCACCCTTGGAAGTAGAGGCTCGCTCTCGAGCCCGGGAAGCTCTTCCCGAGGAGAAATCCATGCTGAGAAGAATCGCTGTCGTCGCTGTCCTCGCCCTCTCCTTCATCGCTGTCCAGCCGACCCCGGCCCCGGCGATCGATTACATTTGTAGCTGCACCCTCTGCACGCCGACCTCGAGCCTGGGGTGCAGGAACATGAAGAACGGCGGCCGGTTCACCTCCTGCAGCACTTACTACGCGACGTACTGCTGAGCGTCGCGGCCCGGGGGCGGCTGCCCGTGACCGCCGTGAGCTGAGAGGAGAGACAACATCTTTACGGCCTCGTCCAAGTCGTGGTGGAGAATCTCAGGCCGTATTGCATTCTCCCGCCACCAGCTCTTGAAGATTCGAACGTGCTCCCGGGCGGTTGCCGTAAAGCGGACCTTTCGCCGCGTCACAGGGACCGCAGTTCCCGCAGAACCTCCTCAGCTTCAATGAGACGGCCGGCTTCAAGATCCTCCTGAGAAGCGGCCAAGGCCTGGTGGAGAGCGGCGCGATCTGCGGAGTCGAGCCAGTCGCCCGGATCGAGTGGCAGGAGATCGACTTCAGTGCCCTCCGGAAGCCCGGTGGGCTCATCCACTACAAACCGGCCATTGTGAACGCGGGCCTTGAGTGTCATGGGTAAAGGGTACCACAAGTTCCCAGGTGACGCGACTGTTCTCCGGAGGGGGCGCCGGTTACGGCTGCCCCCCTTTTCGAAGCGCTGCCAGTTTCGCACCCGTCCGTAAGCTCACTCCTCCGGTGTGTAAAGGAACAGGTCCCGGCTGCCGTTGCAGTCCCGGGGGACGAGGTCCGTGGCGTAGCTCAGGAAGAGAACGTGACCGCCGGGGCCGATCCCTTCGAGGTAGGAGTCCTGGTTTCCGCCGTAGGTGGGGTGGAAGGCGGAGCGGCTCGCCACGGTGATCTCTTCCGTCGTCCGGTCGTAGACGAACACGTTGATCGGCGGAGACGGCTGGTCGGGCAGGAGCTCCTGGGAGGCGCTGGAGAAGGCGACCCGGCGGCCGTCCGCGCTCAACCGGCCGGAGAAGGTGTAATCCGGCCCCACCTGGCGGGCTTCGCCGGTGACGCGGTCGAGGAGGAAGAGCCTGGAGACAGGGCTGTCCGGCGGGGAGCTCCAGAGGAGCCAGCGGCCGTCGTCGGAGAGGCCGAGCAGATCACCGGCTTCGCCGTGGGGGACGGCTTCGCGGACTGTCCGGGTGGCGCGGTCGAGGATCTTCAAGGAGGCGACCGGCCCGGAGTGCGGGGAGGTGGAGGGGTCGAGGTCCAGGAAGGCGACCCAGCGGCCGTTCCCGCTCACGAGGGGAGAGGCTCCCCCGGAGGCCGGCCCGGCGATTCCGCGGGTCCGGCTCAGGAGGGTGATCTGGCCGGTGCTGCGCTGCCAGAGGAAGGCGTCGAAGAGGCCGTTCGTGTCGGGAACGCCGGGAACGAGGTTGGTGGCCGCGCTGTCGAAGGCGATGAAGGCGCCGTCCGGGCTCATGGAGGAGAAGTGGGACGAGCCGTTGCCGGTCCAGGCGGCGCCGGTCGCGGGGGTCCGGGTCACGAGGGTGACGGCGCCGGTCCGCCGGTCGTAGACGAAGAGGTCCTGGGTGAATCTCGAGTCCCGCTGGCGGGGGACGAGGTCGGTCGCCAGGCTGGTGAAGACCACGAAGCGGCCGTCCGCGCTCAGGGCCTCCCCACGGGAGTCGCCCCGGGCCGCCCGGAGGTGGGAGGCGCGGGAGTGGCTGACCAGGGTGACGGCGCCGGTGCGCCGCTCGTAAAGGAAGACGTCCAAGGTCCCGGGCGAGTCCTGCTGGCCGGGCACCAAGTCGGTGGCGTGGCTCTGGAAGAGGATCCAGGCGCCGTTCCGGCTGATCCGGGGGGATGTCGAATGGGCGTTGCCGGCGGTACGGGCGGAGGTGGCCGAACGGCTGACGAGGATCGTCTTGCGGGTGACCCGGTCGTAGAGGAAGACGTCGCTCGCGCGGTTGCGGTCCACCTGGGTGGGAACGAGGCGGTCGCCGTAGCTGGAGAAGGTCACGTACCGCCCGTCCGCGCTGACCGAGGGCGTGTCGGCTTCGCCCCAGGCGGTCACGGAAGCCATGCCGGGCGGGTGGAGCGTGGCGACCCGGTTCTCGGCCGCGGCGGCGTCGTAGAGGTGGAGGTCCAGGCTCGAGTCGCCATGCCGCAGGCCGGCCACCAGATCGGTGGCGAGGCTGCCGTAGGCGAGCCACCGGCCGTCGGCGCTGAGGACGGGCCGGGTCGAAGCCTGGTCGCCGGCCTTCGCGGGGTCGCTCGCGGTGTGGCTCACCAGGGTGGTGGCCCCGGTGGCGCGGTCGTAGAGGAAGACGTCGTTCTCCTGGTTGTCGTCCACCTGGCCGGGCGCCTGGCTGTTGTCGTCGCTTTCAAAGGCCACCCGGCGCCCGTCGTCCGAGAGGGAGAAGGCGCCGGCCGAGGCGGTCACCGGGGCGCGGACGCCGGTCAGGCGGTCGACGGTGAAGAGGTAGGGGACGCCGGCGAGGAGGAAGGCGACGGTGCGGCCGTCGCCGCTGATCCTGGGCTCCCGCCCACCCGCCTCATAGCCGGCGGAGAGGCTCGGGAGACTCAGGAGGGTGACCGTGCCGAGGAGGCGGTCGTAGAGGAAGACGTCCGAGACCCCGTTGTCGTCGACCCCGGAGACGAGGTTGGTGCCGAGGCTTTCGAAGACGACGAGCTGGCCGTCGGCGGAGAGGCGGGGGGACTGGGAGGCCGCGTTCGAGGTGGTCAAGGCGGAGCCGGCGGCGTGGCTCACGAGGACGTTGGCGCCGGTCTGGCGGTCGTAGAGGAAGAGGTCCGCAAACTCGCCGTTGGCGTCGGTCTGTCCGGCCACGAGGTCGGTGGCGGTGCTCCCGTAGGCGACGAACCGGCCGTCGGCGCTCAAGCTGGGAGTCTGGGCGGAGCCCTCGCCGGCCCGGGTGGCGGAGGCGGCGGAATGGCTGACCAGCCGGAGGGTGCCGGTGGCCCGCTCATAGAGGAAGACGTTGTCGCCGGAGCTCCCCTGGACCTGCCCGGGGATGAGGTCCGGGGCGCTGCTGACGAAGGCCAGGTAGCTCCCGTCCGCGGAGAGGACCGGGTCCCGGGAATGCCCGCCGGCCCCTTCCTCCGTGCCGGCGCGCCGGGTGACCGCGGTGACCTCGCCGGTCTCGCGGTCCCAGAGGTAGACGTGGTAGCCGAAGGCGTCCGGCGCCCCCACGCCGGGCACGAGGTCCCAGGCGGAGCTGACGAAGGCGACAAAGCGGCCGTCGGCCGAGAGGGCGGGCTGGTCCGATCCCCGCGTGGCCGTGAGCGCGGGCGATTCCGCGGCGTGGCTCACCAGGGTGGTCGTCCCGGCGAGGCGGTCGTAGAGGAAGATGTCGTTCCAGAGGTTGGAGTCCTGCTGGCCCGGCACGAGGTTGGCCGCGGTGCTCGAAAAGGCGGCGTAGCGGCCGTCGGCTGAAAGGGCGACCGCGGTGAGGGAGCCGTCGCCGGTGTCGGGGGCGAAGCGCGCGGGGGCGCGGGAGATGAGCTCGACCTGGCCCGCGGCGGGCCCGGCGAGGGAGAGAGTCAGAAAGAAGAATGTCCGGGCGGCGTGTCCCGGTCCCCATCCCTTTCCAGTGCGATCCCAGAGCATGGCTGCCTCCTTGAGGATTGGGGGGAATACGAGATCAGCATAGACCGCAAGGAAAAGCGGTTCCCCCCCTCCCGGGGCGGGGAGAAAGACGAGAACGGGTGGGATTCCGGAGAGGGGGCCGCCCGGGAGCTACGGCTGCCACTCGAGGTGGTGCCGGTCTCGAATCCGTCCGTGAAAATCCCGTTCGGCAGGCGTACTGAGAAATTTTTCTATCAAAAGACTGGCGACTTGGGCTTTTTATAGCCTTATTTGACAACCCTTGGGCGCTCCCCTTCCTCTCCAGCCCGCGCGCTGGGCTTTATGCCCCATTGACGCCAATTCAGGATCTCGCATAGCATCCGACTACGTAAGAAAAGCCATGTTCCCGGAATGGCATCGGCGGCAAGGGATGCCGGAGCCGGAAAGTTTGTGGAGAAGCGTTCGCCGCCTCGGAACAAGGATGCATGAGAATCCTTTTGCTCAGCGCTGCGTTTCCACCCGATCCGGGAGGAGTTGCAACTCATTTATCGGATCTTGCCCATGGACTGGTTCATCTGGGGCACGAGGTTTCCGTCGTAACATTGAACAAGGACGAAACGGCCCGAAGGGATGGGCATGGACGCTTGGCCATTTGGAAAAGGCCGCGACGGCTGGTCCATGAGTTTGACGGCAGACGCGTCTTCTGCGAGGGCATACTCGGCTTCCTGCTCAGCCAGTGGTACCACCTGAGGCCGGACATCGTCCACGTTCATGACCTTGACTCGCTGTTTCTTGGATGCATGGTCAAAATAAGCTTTGGAAAGCCTCTCGTGATGACGGTGCACCGAGCACCCAGCCCATGGAGAGCCGGACGCTTTCGCGAGATGCCCAAAGACTGTTTCATGGAAGCCGGCAAGCTCTCGCAGATGCTTGATGGGATTGTCGTTCCGAGCCAAGCCAGCAGAGCGGTTTTAGGGGAACAGGGTTTCGGCACGAACGGCTCTCGCCCGGAGATCAGAGTCATCCCTCATGGGATCGGGCCCTTTCTGACAGGCGTAGCTGATGAGCCGTCGGTTCTGAGCAAGATCTGCCCTCGCGAAGGCTGCAAGCTGATCCTGTGCCCCTCCCGAGTCGATGAGCACAAAGATGTAGAGACCTTCGTGGAGGCTGCCGCGCAGATCAAGGCCGCGGAGCCCGAAATGGACTTACTTTTCGTCATAGCGAGCCATGCGACGGATGCCCAGCACGAAAAGGTCCGCAAAAGGGCCGTCGATCTTGGCCTGATCGAAGAAAGAGACGTCATCTTCCAGGACTTCCTGTACAAGGAGATGGCGACCGTATATCGGTACGCGCATGTCTCTGTCGTCCCCTCCAGGCATGAGTCCTTTGGGCTTACCATCCTGGAGTCCTTCTTGTTTGGGGTCCCGGTGGTTGCTGCAAATACCAGTGCTCTTCGGGAAATCGTGAACAATGGCGCCAATGGGCTTCTCTTTACGGATGGCGCGCCAAGCGATCTGGCATCCCAGATTCTTCGAGTGCTTCGGGATGAGGAACTGAGAGAGGTGCTCAAGGAGGGAGGGAGAGCCGCAATGCACGAAACTGGGCGGTACAGCTCTACGGCAATGGTCCAAGCCTATGAAACCTTCTATGAGAGCATCCTGGGGGCCTGACCAAGCCCCAAAAAAAGAAAAGGGCCGCTTGCCGCGGCCCCCCGCCAACCTGTTCGCTGGAAGGCGGAACAGGTTCGCTAGATCTGGTTAAAAGATAGCACCCACCGCTCCCTTCTGTCAAGGCAGCTACGGCTGCCAGCTCGACGTAGTCCCCGTCTCGAACCCGTCCGTGAAGATCCCGTTCGGCAGGCCCGCAAGGGGTTGAACGCGCGCCAGCGTCGCGGTCCGCGCGGGGAGGGTGGCGGTGAAGCCGGTCGCGACGCTCGCGAGCGTTCCGGCCGCTCCGTAGCCGGTGCCGTCCAGGCGCCAGAGGTCGACGTTGCCGGTGACGCTGCCGGTCACCGTCACCGTGACCTCGCGGGATACGGTGTCCTTGTTGAGGAGGACTACGAAGAGCTTGCCGTTGCCGGCCTGGATGGCGTAGCTCGCGACCCCGTCCACGGCGCTCGAGGTTGCCCGCACGCTGGTGCCGTCCACCTGCCCGCCCGCGCCGTCGTAGTCGCGGTAGAGCCGGTAGGCGTCTTCCGTCAAGCTGCCGGACTCGGGCGCCACCCAGCGCAGGGCCATGTCGAGCCCCTCGCGGCCGAAGATTGCGAGCGCTTCGGCCTGGGCGAGGGCGCCCGAGAGCGTGTCGTCTCGCCCCCACTTGTATTCGGCGAGCGCGAGCTTCATCTCCGGGCAGTAGGTGTCCCGCCAGGCGCGCATCCTCGGAAGGAGTTGCACCACCTTGATCGCGCCGTCGGCGATCCAGGATTCGGAGATCCAGGTGGGATCGTAGAGCTCTTTCACGGAACGCAGACGGGCCGCGACCGTGGCCGCGCCGTCTTCCACGGACTGATCGCCGGAGACGCCCGCGACGCCGTCGCCCTGCGGGTAGAAGTGGATGTCGAGCCAGTCGACGGGCAGGTCTCCCGCGGCCGGGTGGCCCGCGGGGAGCCGGTGGGCGCAGGACTGCTGCATGTACCACGCGGGCCACGGCAGGTCGCCGTGGGCGGTGCGGTCGGGTCCGGTGAGGCAGTCGCCGGGGGCGTCCTGGGCCGAAGACCAGAGGTCGCACCAGCCCCAGGTCTCGGGCCCGAGGACCTCGGCGCCGGGGTCGCGGCTCTTGATCTCCGTGGCCGCGGCGAGCCCTTTCGTCCAGACCTCGTCGTAGGTGGCCGGCGCGGGGTGGACGTCTCTGTGCGTGCTGTTCCAGAGCATGGGCTCGTTGTCGAGGTTGTAGAAGTGCACGCCGCCGCCCGTGGCGCTGCCGAAGCTGGTCACCAGGTGGCTCACGAAGTCGCCCACGTGGGCGTCCAGGTCGACCGGGATCGAGGTGTCCGCCGGGCTGTTGCCGGTGATGAGCCCCGCGGGGCTGCAGCAGCGCACCGCCCCGCACATCGTGAAGTTCACGCTCGGGTTGCAGAGGCCGTTGCCGTTGTTGCCGCACTCCGGATGGAGGGGGTTGTAGATGCACTCGGTGGCGGTCTGGGGGCCGTACTTGGTGGTCGAGAAGCCGGGGGTGCGGCTCGTGGACTTCGCCACCTGATCGATCGGCACGGTCATCACCGCTTCGGCGCCCGCGGCGAGCGTGGAGGCGACGAAGCTGTCGGCCGCGGCGCCGTTCGAGCCGCCTTCGTGGATGTTCAGGAAGAAGTAGTCGAAGGCGCGGTTCGAGGTGTCGAGGAGCCAGTTGTAGCGCGTCGTCGCGTTGCCGCCGCGCCGGTTGGCGGTGTAGAGGCCGGTCGCGAGCTGCTGCGCGTCCGCCCAGTTGACGCCGTAGATCAGGGGATTGATGGCGCGCCGGTCGAGAGTCGGGTCGACGGTGACCGTGACCGCGCCGCCGGGCGGGGGGCCGCCCGTGGCTTCGACCAGCTCGAGATCGTCGAGGTAGGCGGTCGCCTGGTCCGCGGGCGCGTTGGCCTGGAAGACGATGCCGTCGAAGCCGGTCGCCGTGACCCCCAGCTCCGCCCACGTCAGGGTGATCTGGGTCCAGGCCGAGGGGAGCGGCGTCAGATCCTTGCTCCCGATCTCGACGTTGTTCTGATAGATCGCCAGCCGCA
Source organism: Thermoanaerobaculia bacterium (assembly GCA_035462575.1). Taxonomy (GTDB): domain Bacteria; phylum Acidobacteriota; class Thermoanaerobaculia; order Multivoradales; family UBA5704; genus DATARR01. The sequence continues at coordinate 9,688 of DATHUD010000419.1, forward strand.
CCGCCTGAGCGCCCCCGGCACCGTAGATCCAGAAGCGCATCGCCGAGAAGTCGGCGACAGAGGGGTCCGCGGCCCCGTTGTCGCTGTGGAAGTAGATGCCCTGCCAGTCGCCGTTGACGGCGTCCGGCTCCCAGGAGATGGCATTGGGAGCGCTCTGGTAGATCGCGGACTGCGCCAGGTTGTGGGCCGCCCAGCTCCAGTCCTGCCAGCCGTTCCGGAGCGCGTTGTCGTAGACGACCTGGTTCGCCGCGGACGCGCCCCGGGGCGAGCCGGCCAGCAGAAGGCCGGCGGCCAGGATGGAAAACAGGATGGAGAGCCGGCGGGGCTCGCGCACGAATAGGGTCCTCCACGAGAAAGAAAAACTGTTGGAGTCTGGCACAGATCCCCGGGACGGAGGAACGCTTGTTGCAGCAACTCCGGAGGGTAGCGGGCTCTCGAGGCCCGCGAAGGGAGGCGGACGAGATGAACAAAGCTCTACAGGCCCTGGGCAGCGGCGTCGCCGGCGCGTGTGCCTTGACCGTGATCCATCAGACGGCGAAGCGGGTGACCGACAAGGCCCCCCGGGCGGACATCCTCGGCATGCGGGCGATCGCCCGGACCATGCGCCGGGCCGGCGGCGATCCGCCGCCGGACGACCAACTCTTCTGGTGGAGCCTCGTGGGGGATCTGGTCTCCAACTCCCTCTATGACAGCCTGGCGGCGGTCGGGAAAGGCGACAGGGCGTGGTTGCGCGGCGGCCTTCTGGGTCTCGGCGCCGGGGTCGGAGCCGTCGCCCTGCCGGGGCCGCTCGGCCTCGGCACCCGGCCCACGAACCGCACCCGGGCCACCCAGGTCATGACGATCGCCTGGTACCTGGCCGGCGGTTTGGCCGCCGCGGCCACGGCCCGCTGCCTCGCCCGGGTGGGGGAGGAGCGGGACCGCTTCGTCGGGCCCGAAGGGGCGCGGGCCTAGAGCACCTCTTACATACGCCTTGCCGGCCGGAGCGCCGTACCCTCCGAAACCTCACCCTCTGTCTCCCTCTCCTGAAGGGAGAGGGAGGACCCTTCTGAAGCGATCTTGCCTACGCCGTGATTCCGGATGGGCAATGCCGGTGGATCGGCGTCCTCCCTCTCCCGGCGGGGGCTTGGGAGGGAGATGGGAGAGGGAGACAGAGGGTGAGGTTTCGAAGGGCCGATCGGCTACCAGGCCTCGCGCCAGAGATCGTCGACTTCCAGGAAGTGGCCGTCGCGGGAGACCAGGGTCAACCCGTACTGCCGGGCCAGAGCCGCGTTCCAGATGTCGTTCTCCGGAATGGGCTTTCCTCGTTTGAGCAGCCGGGTCTTGATCATTCCGTAGTGTCGGGCGGTCTCGGGATCGACTTCGAGGACGGCCGTCGCAGTGGCGAGGTCTTCGATCCGTGCGAGGTTCTGGTCGATTCGAACGGACTTGTAGGCTCCGTAGAAGAGCTCTCCCAGAGTGAAGATGCTGAGGAAAGCCTCCGGAGCTTCGGCGAGGGCCCTCTGGACGGCGAGCTCACCATTCAGGAGGGCGATGACGACGTTGGTGTCCAGCAGGTATCTACCACGCACCGGGATCCACCCGCTCGCACCCTGCCTCGATCGCCTCTTCCATCCTCCGGCAGTCCTCCGGGGGGATCGTTCCGGCGAAACGTAGGAGCTCCTTGCCGGGAGTTCCCTTCTTCGGATCGTCTGAAGTCTTCTTTTCCTTGATTGCAGGGCGTCTCATCCCGTCTTCTCCTCTTCGACGGCATCCATTCTACCTCAGGACGACAGCCGTTGCCTCCATCCGATACCGGGGGCTCCGGGATCGCCGCTCGGCACGACGCTACTCCTCCTTCCCCCCCAGGGTGTAACAATTCCCCCGGAGGGACGTTCCATGGCCGAAGGAGAAAGGAGGGCAGGAGGCGTGCAAGCTGCCGTTTACCAGGCAAGACAACCCCAGGGCAGGGTCCCCGAAGACCTGGAAGCCCTTTTCCGGGAGCACCATGGAGCCGTCTACCGCGCCGCGTACCGGATCACGGGCAACGCGATGGACGCGGAGGACGTTCTCCAGACGGTGTTCACCCGGCTCCTGCGGCGGGAGGAGCAACCCGACCTCTCAGAGACCGCAGGAAGTTATCTGCACCGCGCGGCCGTCAACGCCGCGCTCGATCTGATGAGGAGAAGGAAGCGCTCCAAGAAGGTCGACCTCGACGAGGTCGGCGACCGTCTGGTGGATGACACCCAGCCCGGTCCGGAGCGCGCGTGGGGCAACCAGGAGCTCAAAGTCAGGCTGCGGGAAGCGATGTCTCATCTGTCGCCGCGCCAGGCCGAGATCTTCTCGCTCCGCTACCTCGAGGGGCTGGGCAACCTGGAAATCGCCAAGATGCTCGGCAGCTCACAGACCGCCATCGCCGTCTTACTCCACCGCGCGCGGCACCGGCTCCAGAAAGAGCTCGGGTCGCTCGAAGCTTGAAGGTGCTAGGAGAAACGCCATGAGCCTGTTTACCAAGAACAACGATCTCCTGGACGACGCCGTCGCCCAGGTTCACGACGAGCCGGTCGATCCGCGGCAGGTCGAGGAGGCCGCGGCCCGGGTGTGGGCGCGCCTCCAGCAGGAAGCCGCCGCGGGCGCCCCGGCCGTCGAAGCTCCCGCTCCGGTCGCCGGCAGCCTCCACGGCTGCGAGGACTTCCGGACCCTGATTCCCGCCTACGTCAAGGGTGAGCTGCCCCCGGCGCGCGCTCTGCTCGTCGAGGATCACACCCGCAACTGCGTCCCCTGCCGCCGGGCGCTCCTCGAAGCCCGCGAGGGCAAGCGGCAGGCGCGTCCCGCCGCCGCGGCGCAGAGCCCGCGCAATAAGGCCGTGTGGATGAGCCTCGCCGCCGCCCTGCTCCTCGCCCTCGGAGCCGGCATCTTCCTGATCTTCCAGGAGATGATGGCCGGCGGCTCCCAGATGGCCCGCGTCGAGTCGGTCGACGGGACCCTCTACCGCGTGGCGGGCGACAGCAGCAAGTCGATCTCCGCCGGCGAGTGGCTGGACGAAGGCCAGGTGGTCCGCACCGCCAAGGGCTCGTCCGCCGTGCTCCGCATGGAGGACGGCTCGCTGATCGAGGTCGCCGACCGCGCCGGCCTGTCGCTCGACGCGTCCCGCAAGGGCAACACGATCGAGCTCGAGCGCGGCAAGATCATCGTCCAGGCCGCCAAGCAGCGGAACCGCCACCTCTACGTGGCCACCAAGGACGCCCTGGTCTCCGTCACCGGCACCATCTTCGCCGTCAACAGCGGCACCAAGGGGAGCCGCGTGTCCGTGGTCGAGGGCGAGGTCCGCGTCAAGCAGGCCCGGAAGGACAGCATCCTCCACCCGGGCAACCAGGTGACGACCCACGCGAGCGTTCAGGCCGTCCCGGTGCGCCAGGAGATCGCCTGGAGCCGGAACGCCGAAGAGTACAAGGCGCTCCTTGCCGAGCTGACCGCCCTGGGCCAGGACATCGACGCCCAGGTCGAGCGCCCCGGCCTGCGCTACTCGACCGAGCTGCTCGACCTCGCTCCGGCCGGCACGGTGATCTACATCTCTCTGCCGAACCTGGCGTCGAGCCTGTCGGAGACGCACCAGATCCTCGACCAGCGGATCGCCGAGAGCCCGACCCTCGCCAAGTGGTGGCAGGACACCCTGGGCTCGACCGGCAACGAGAAGAAGTTCCGCGAGATGATCGACAAGATCGGCGACCTCGGCCGCGACCTGGGTCCCGAAGTGGTGATCGCCCTGGGGATGGGAGAGGGTGAGCCGGGCGAGCCGCTGCTCTTCGCCAAGGTGACCAACGAGGCCGGCTTCCGGGCGACCCTCGAGCGCGAGATCGCCGAGATCAACGGCCGCGAAGGCCGCGCCGACCTGCAGATCGTCGACGACCCGGCGACCGCCACCGGCGACGACCGCCTGTTCCTGTGGATCGGCAACGGCCTGTTCGTGGCCACCCCGAGCGCGGACCGCCTGCGCGAAGCCGTGGCGATCGCGGCCGGCGGCGCCAACCCGTTCGCCGGCTCGACCTTCCACGGCCGGATCGCCCAGGACTACCAGGACGGCGCCGGCTGGCTGTTCGCGGCCGACTTGAAGGTCCTGGTGCGCGACGGCCAGGACTCCGAAGAGGATCGCGCCGAAGCCGAGCGGCTGGGCCTCCTCGACATGGAGCACTTCATCGTCAACCGCCGCGAGATCGACGGCCGGGCCGAAACCCGCGCCGCCCTGACCTTCGACCAGCCGCGGCGGGGCATCGCCTCCTGGATCGCCGCCCCGGCGGCCCTGGGGAGCCTCGCCTTCTACTCGCCGGACGCAAACATCGTGGGCGCGTTCGTCGTAAAAGAGCCCGTGACCATCGTGGATGAGATGCTGGCGATCAACCCCGAGTTCGCCGAAGAGCTCGACAAGCTCCGGGCCGAGCACGGCTTCGATCTCAGAAACGACTTCGCGGCGGCCCTGGGCGGCGAGGTGGCCTTAGGGGTAGACGGGCCGATCCTGCCCGAGCCCTCCTGGAAGCTGGTGGCCGAGGTCTACGACCCGGTGCGGCTCCAGCAGACGTTCGAGCGGGCCGTCGCCCACATCAACGACGAGGTGAAGAAGCACGGCAAGGGCACCCTGTCGCTCTCCTCCGAGGAGGCCGGCGGGCGGACCTACTACTCGATCCGCTCCTCCGAGGGTGACAAGATCGGCTTCACCTGGGTGTACGAGGAAGGCTACCTCCTCGCCGGCCCGAGCCGGGCGCTCCTCGAGCGGGCCATCCAGCAGCGGGATTCCGGTGTGAACCTCGCCTCCACGGCCAAGTTCCGCGACCTCCTGGGCCCGGACGGCCAGGTGAACGTCTCGGCCATGGTCTACCAGAACCTGGCGCCGCTCGCCGAGTCGGTCAGCAAGGCTGTCCCCGACTCCGTCGAGAAGCAGGGCGGCCGCGGCCCCGAGGCGCTCAAGAACTTCCTGATCGGCCAGGGCCCGACGCTCTACTACGCCTACGCCGAGACGGACCGCATCGTCATGGCCGGCAGCAACCAGAACCCCCTGGGGCTCAACCTGAGCACGCTCGCGGGCTTGGGGAGCATGATCGGGGGAATGGGCGAAGGCCACGGCGAAACCGAGGAAGCCCGGTAAGCGTAGTAAGGCCCTGGACGAGGAGAACGGACAATGTCCAACGCGACTCAACCGATCATCGAGCTCCAGGGCCTTGAGGTCCGGTTCGGGGGGCGTCCGATCCTGCAAGGATTGAACGCCTCCCTCTCCGGCCGCTGCATCGGCCTTCTGGGTCCCAACGGGGCGGGCAAGACCACCCTGCTCCATACCCTTCTCGGGTTCCACCCGCCGTCTTCCGGGACGGCCCGCATCTTCGGCCACGACATCCGGACGGAGAAGCGGGCCATCCGCGGCCTCATGGGCTACATGCCGGAAAACGACGCTTTCATCAACGGGATGACCGCCGTGCGGTTCGTCCGTCTGATGGGCGAGCTTTCGGGGCTCCCTTCAGAAAGAGCGCTCGAACGCGCCCATGAAACCCTTTTCTACGTCGGCCTGGGCGAAGCGCGCTACCGAAACGTCGAGACCTACTCCCTCGGCATGAAGCAGCTCGCCAAGCTCGCGCAGGCGCTCGTCCACGGGCCCCGGCTCGTCTTCCTGGACGAGCCGACCAACGGGCTCGACCCGTCGGCCCGCGAGCGCATGCTGAAGCTCATCCGGGACATCCGCGACACCAACGAGGTCAACATGATCCTCTCCTCCCACCTCCTGCGCGACGTCGAGGAGTGCTGCGAAGAGGTGCTGATCATGAAGGCCGGCCAGGTCGTGAGCTACTGCAACCTCGAAGAAGAGCGCCGGGCCAACCGCAAGTTCCTGGAGCTCGAAGTCCGCGGGGGCGACGACGCCTCCTTCGCCGCCGCCGTCGAGGCCCTGGGCGTCGAGATGGCCATGGCCGGCAAACAGAAGATCAAAATCGTGCTGCCCGAAGGCGTCGAGATCCGCGACCTCTACAAATTGGCCGCCGAGCGGCAGGTCCAGATCCGCCGGCTCGATTCCAAGAGAGACTCCTTGCAGGATATCTTCCTCAAGGCGATGGAGACGGAGGTCCGCGACCATGGCCGTGTATGAGCGCAACTACGGAACGTACCAGGGCGAGCTCACCCCCACCCGGTCGCGCTTCCTCATTCTGCCGCGCTACGCCTACCGGGACGTGTTCAAGAGCCGGTTTTTCGTGGCGTTCTTCACCTTCTGTTTCATCCTCCCCTTCGCGGGGCTGCTGATCATCTATCTGCACCACAACCTGTCGGCGCTCAAGTTCATGAGTCTGCCGCTCGAGGAGCTCAAAGACGCGCTCCCCATCGACGCCCGGTTCTTCCGGTGGGGGCTCGACTTCCAGTGCTCCCTCTGCTTCCTGCTCGCCCTCTTCGTGGGGCCGGCCCTGATCTCGCCCGATCTGCGCAACAACGGTCTCGCGCTCTACCTCTCGCGGCCGTTCTCGCGCACCGAATACGTGCTCGGCAAGCTCTCGGTGCTGCTGATCCTGATGTCCGCCATCACCTGGGTGCCGGGGCTCCTCCTCTTCTTCTTCCAGGGCTACCTCGAGGGGGCCGGCTGGATCGGGGAGAACCTCCGGATCGGCTGGGCGATCTTCGTGGGGAGCTGGGTGTGGCTCCTGTCGCTCTCGCTCGTCGCCCTGGCCATCTCGGCCTGGGTCAAGTGGAAGCCGGTCGCTCGGATCACCCTGATCATCGTCTTTTTCGTCCTCTTCGGCTTCGCCCAGGCGTTGAACGGAACGCTGGACGTCTGGTGGGGGCTCATGCTCTCGCTGTGGAGCGCGGTCGAAAACGTCTGGTCCGGGCTCTTCGGGCTCACGATCGACGACGATATCGCGATGCCGATCTGGGCCGCGTGGACCACGATCCTCGGCGCCTGCCTGATCTCTCTGTGGCTCCTCTCCCGCCGCATCCGGGCGTACGAGGTGGTGCGATGATCGCGGAAACCATCCAATCCGCCGACCGCCGGATCTTCTTCGAGAACGTCTCCAAGTTCTACGGCGACGTCCTCGGGGTCAACCGGGTCAACCTGTCGATCCCGCCGGGGATCACGGGCCTCGTCGGACCGAACGGCTCCGGCAAGACCACTCTGATGAACCTCATGGTCGGGCTGCTGCGCCCCTCCCGCGGGAAGATCGACATCCTCGGCCTGTCGTCCGACCACCCGGAAGAGCTGTTCAAGCACGTCGGCTACTCGACCCAGTACGACTCCTTCCCGCCGGGGCTGACGGGCTACCAGTTCATCGAGTCCTATCTCCGCGTCCATGGCTACACCGCCAAAGAGGCGGACGACATGACCTGGAAGGCGCTCGAGCGGGTGAACCTCGTCGAGGCCGCCAAGCGCAAGGTCGCCGGCTACAGCAAAGGCATGCGCCAGCGGGTCAAGCTCGCCCAGGCGATCGCCCACCAGCCCACCGTCCTCGTGCTCGACGAGCCCTTGAACGGCCTGGACCCCATGGCCCGCGCCGAGGTCATCGCCCTCTTCCGCGAGCTCGCGGACGGCGGGCTCCATGTGATCGTTTCGAGCCACATCCTCCACGAGGTCGACCTGATCTCCGACCAGGTCGTGCTCATCCACGGCGGCTACATCGTCGCGGAAGGCGAGATCGGCGAGATGCGCGACTCGATGGAAGAGGAGCACCCCGTCCAGGTGCTCGTCCGCTGCGACCGGCCGTCGCTTCTGGCCTCCCGGGTCTTCTCGCAAGACAGCGTGGTCGAGGCGCGGATCGACGACGACGGCCGAGGCGTCCTCGTCCGCACGCGGGACGCCAACGGCTTCCACCTTCTGCTCAACCGGATCGTGATCGAAGACGGCCTGACCGTCGAAGCCGTGTCGCCGGCCGACGCCGACGTCTCCGCCGTCTACCAATACCTGATCGGCTCGAACGGAGAAAAGTCGTGAGCGAGATCGTGAGCGCTGCCATCCCCGCCCAGAAGAGCGGTCTACCCTGGGGCCATTGGGGGCGCCAGGTGCTGTCCGTCCTGCGCCTGGAGCTCAAGAAAGGTTTCCGGCGGCCCTTCGGGCTCTACCTTCTCGCCGCGGCCCCGGTCCTGATCGCCCTCCTGCGCCTGCTCATCTCGCACGGAGAGAGGGTGGTGGACGACCCGACCGACATGGCCGAGGCGACCCTGATCTTCGCCGCCATGTATCAGGGCTTCGTCCTGCGGATCGTGATCTTCCTCGCCTGCGTCGCGATCTTCGGAAACCTGATCCGCCGCGAGATGCTCGACCGGAGCCTCCACTACTACTTCCTCTCGCCGATCCGCCGCGAGCTCCTGGTCGTGGGCAAATACCTGACCGGTCTTCTCGTCTCCGTGACCCTCTTCACCGCGACGACCGTGGCCACCTTCTTCCTGAGCTACGCCCCCTACGATTCGATGGCGGTGCGGCAGTACTTCTCGAGCGGGCCGGGCCTGGGGCACCTCGCCTCCTACCTCCTGGTGACCGTCCTCGCCTGCGTGGGCTACGGCGCGGTCTTCACGGTGTTCGGCTTCTTCTTCAAGAGCCCGGCCATCCCCGCCCTCGCGGTCTTCGGCTGGGAGGGGATCCTCTTCCTCCTGCCGCCGCTGCTCAAAAAGGCGAGCGTCTTCTACTACCTCCAGTCGCTCTGCCCGGTGCCCATGGACGAAGGCCCGCTCGCCCTCCTGGCCGACGCCCCCTCGCCCTGGGTCGCCGTGCCGGGCCTCCTCCTCTTCGCCGCAATCCTCGTCGCCCTCTCGGCGTTCCGGATTCGTGGGATGGAGGTCAAGTACGAGGAGGAGTAGGCCGGATTCGGCCGGAGGGGATCGCGACTCGGCCCGCGGGCTTCCGCGGGCTACTGTTTTTGCAGGGTGCTGCCGGAGCGCAGGGTCTGGCCGGGGGCTCAGCCCTGTTCGGCGATGATCTTGCCGTGGGAGATGAGCACCGTCCGCCGTTGGCGGGCGGTCGCGTCGCTGCCGGCCGCCGGGCCCTTGGGCTCGACGATGGCGAACTGGCTGCTGTTGCCCCAGAGGGACGGTTCGTCCCCGGGCTTGGCGTCCGTTTCCACCGGACTGAATTTCCGCCGCATCTCGACGATCGAGGGGAGCGAGCGCGACGCCTTCCGGAGGGAGGCATCCCGGAGCGCCTCCGGGGCGGGCGCGAGCTCCACCACCCGGAATCCCGGCATCTCCTTGTCGACGATCTTCTGGATGCTTCCTGTGGAGAGGATCTTGGCCTTCTTCTTCGCGGTTGGCATGGCGTCACCTCGTTTCCGGACACTGCCTGACAAATGGCATGATACCACTTTACCAGCCAAGACCGAGGCAGGTGAATTGAGCGAGGAGCTTCTTCTCGACCGCCGCCGCCGCGGCGCCCGGATCCTCCCCCGGGATGGGGTTCGGGTACGGCATCCCCTGGAGGTAGGACCTCTTCGTCGCCAGCAGGGCCTCGGCCGGCCGGAGGCCGCTGGTCAAGTGCTTCCAGAAAGCCCGGTGAAACGGGCCGGAGGCGTAGTTGTAGGGCTTGATCGTGGGCGAATAGTGGACGCCCGTGCAGCCCACGAACGCGTTGGCGCCGGAGGCCAGAAACCCGAGCGCCAGGGAAGCCTCCGGAGCGCGGGGGGCGAGCTCCTTGCCGGGCTCGTGCGTCCAGGCCGTCGTCTCCACGAGGAGCGCCCCCCAGCAACACCCGGTGAACACCACCGCGCCGGGACAGGGCCGGATGTTGCGGCCATCGAAGGCGTCGATCAGCTCCTCGGCGCCGTTGGCCCCCAGGAACCTGCGCCCGTTGCTCGACTGCCCGTGGAGCATGAGGTAGATGACGTCCGAAGAGAAGTAGTCCGGATCGATGCTCTGAGGTGTCGCGGGGTGGGAGACCAGCAGCCGGGCGTCTCCCGGTAGCCCGGCGAAGACCTCCTCGGCGAAGGGGCGCTTGAAATTGCGCAGGCCCGCACGGCGCCGCGGAGGCCGGACCAGCGGCGCGGCCAGGGCTGTGCGCAGAAGAGGGGCGTACCGGCCGTCCGGAATCCGCGAGACCGGGATCTCCGGCAGGTCGTCGCCGTCCAGGTCGCCGTAGAAATCGTCGCACCAGACCAGGAACCCGTCCGGATCGTAGCGCGGGTCCACCGCCCGGCGGTGTGTGGCGGAGAGGACGTCGACGCTGTCCGGCGGGATCACGTCGTAGCCGCCCACGAGCACGATTCCCTGGACCGTCTTGGGATCGAGAGCCTTCCGGATCTCCACCGCCGCCTTGCTGGAATCCATCCTGCGGAAATTCCGGAAGACGGCCGCGTGCCCCGAGCTTTCGAGTGCCTTGCAGATGCCCCGGGCCTCCTCCCGGCCGAGGTTGTCCTTGAGCGCCTCGGGATCGGTGGCGAAGAGGAGAGGCGGGAGGTCCTCGCGTCCTCCGCCGATCCGGAGCGTCGTCCGGGAGCCGCCGCCCCCCCGGATCGAAGCCGGGGGGGACGGGCGCTCCGCGTCCGTCCATCCGCCTTCCCGAGGGCCCGGCCGGGAAGCAGCCTTCGCCTCCTCCGGCGGCTCGACCTCGATCGTGAGGACGACCTTTGTCCGGCGTTGGGGGATGCGGACGATGACCTCCACGAATCCGTCCGGCCCCGCCGTCACGGTCTGGGTCACCCGCGGCCGTGCCGTGCCTTCAGAGGGAGCCCGGCTCCCCGCCGGCTCTTCGGTCTCCTCCTCCTCCTCGAGGAAATCCCGGGCGTCCGGGTTCAGCTCCTTCTCGTTCGGCTCTCCCCGCTCCCAGCCCACCTCCAGATCCTCGGGCGCGAGGTCGACGCTCACGAGGCCGTTGCGGTCCGTCCGGTACCAGATCGCGTCCGGCAGGGCCTGGAGCGACTCCAAGGTCGAGCGGTGCGGGTGCTTCGAGCTGCCGTACCCGCCCGAGACCAGGAACAGATGGGCCCCGGACTGTTCAAGGAAAGCCGGATCGGCTCCGTTCCGGGCTCCATGGTGGGCGAGCTTCACGAGCTCGTAGGGCCCCTGGGCGGCGATCGTTTCGCGGAGCGCCGCCATCGCGCCGTCGAGGCCCTGGACGCCGGGGCCCCCGAATTGCATGTCGCCGGTGAGCAGGATCTTCCTCCCTCCGGACTCGAACGACAGCACCAGGCTCTGATCGTTGATCGCCGCCCCGACCGAGGACCACTCGCCGCCGGCATCGGCCGACTCGCCCCAGCCTTCCCGCAGCTCCTGGCAGAGATCCGCGGCGTCCAGCGAGGAATCCTGCTCCAGCCGGGAAGAGAGGAGATCCACCGCGTCGCGGCCGAGGGACGCGATCTGGAGAGCGCACGCCGCGAGGTGCTTCCGGCTCGGCCCCAGGATCTCGAGGCCGCTGCTCTTGAAGGCCCGGAGCAGAGCCGCCGTGCTGTCCCGGCCGTAGCGGACGACCCGGGCGCCTTGCGCCTTCAGCCGGTCCAGCATGGCCGTGTAGTTGGCCCTGAGGCTGGCGGCATCGCTCGCAAAGGCTTCCAGCTCCTCGCGGCTCGCAAAGACCGGCGGCTCCTCCCGCAGGAGCGCGAAAGCCTGGCGCACCGGCTCCGGCGCCTCCGAAAGCCCCGGAGCGTCGGCGCCCTCCACCTCTCCCCAGCCCAGCTTCTCGTCGGCCGCCAGAACCCAGGCCGCGGTGAGCAGACCGCTCTTCACCAGGCTCGGCAGGCATCCGATGTGGTCCGAATGAGCGTGCGTGATGACGAGGAGATCGACCTTCCACGGAGAGCGCTTTCCAAGGATCGCCTCCAACTGCTCCGGGATCGAGGCATGGTCCGGGTGCCTGCGCTTCTGGTCCCCCAGATGGCCGCCGTCGACCAGGATCACCTTCGGACCGATCCGGCAGAGGATGCAGTCGCCGTACTTATACGCTCCCATGTCCAGCAGGTGGACCTGGAAAACTTCGGCGGCATCCGGCGCAGCAACGGCAGGCTCCATACAGGCTCCTTGCGGGTTGGTTCGCAATTCTAACCCTTTCCGCTTTTAGCGGCTCGTCAGCCGCCGCCGCACGGGCGGGAAAAGGCCGGCGAGAAGCGGGATTCTTTGGAGGGGCCGCCGAGCGAGGAGGAGTCGCTCCGGCTATCATGGAGGGGACGAAAGAAACCCAGAGGAGAGCCCCTCCATGAGAACACGACTCTCGTCCGCCGTGTGCGGAGCCCTGTCCATCCCGCTGCTGCTGGCCGGCGGCCCGTTGCGCGCGGAGCAGGCGCCGCAGCCGTCGAAGGTCTACGCCGCCTACGTGTTGCTGGCGGAGTCTCCCGCGGGGGAGACCGTCGCCTTTGCGCGCGTGATCGTCGATCCCGGGGAGAGCTGCCCCCGGCTCGCCGGCGCCGGTTCCGAGCGGATCGCGATGACGCCCCGCCGCAATCCGCACAAGTTCGCGGTCCAGGTCTGTGAGGCCCGCTACCCGTTCGGGCGCTCGCTGGACGTCGAAGGCGGCCCGAAGCTCCCGAAAGTGGTGGAAGCGCCCTCCCGCATCGCGGTGCTCGGCGATTCCGGGTGCAAGCCGAAGGATCAGGAGGGCTGCGGGCTCGACGACCCGGAGTGGCCGTTACCGGTCCTCGCCCGGGCCGCCGCGGCGAGCCGGCCCGATCTCGTCCTCCATGTGGGCGACTACAACTACCGCGGCACGCCGAGCGGCTTCAAGACCACGGTCGACGGCCAACCGGTCCAGCAGTGGTATTACGATGCCGGCGACGGCGCGTCCCCCTCGGAGCAGTGCGGGATCCCGGGCCCCTACTACAGCCAGAACAGCACGGGCAACAAGGATGCCGACACCTGGGAAGCCTGGTGGCTGGATTTCTTTGAGCCGGCCGGCGACCTCCTCTCCGCCGCGCCCTGGGTCTT
>DATHUD010000420.1:0-3451 GCA_035462575.1 Thermoanaerobaculia bacterium
GCTCAAAACGACCAGGTCCGCGGACAGATCAAGACTCTGCACATCCCGGGCACGAAGCAATCCATCGATCCGCCGACCTCGGGGATCGTATTGAGACAGAACGAGCCCCGAGAGGCCCGCCTCCCGAGGATTCAGGTAGCCATGCATGGCAAGGTGAAGAATCTCATAGGAATTCAACTGTCCGCTCATCACCAGATCTCGCCGGACGTCAAACCCCTGCGCCTTGAAATAGCTTCCTGACGGAAAGGAGGCAACGATCTTCTCCACCTCCTGTTCCGTATATTTCAGCCTCTCCAGCGATCCCAACTCCGGTGACGCCCGGGGGGGCTGTCCCACTCCCCGAAGTCGCTCATCCCGGGGGCTGGTCACGGGATCTCCGAGGATTGCCAGGGGCCTGGAAGCTTTTGTACGACCGGACCGTGCCCGACGCAGCGAGTCGATGATGGCCGCAGACGGCAGAGGAACGATCTCGTGCCGCTCGATCATCGGCTCAGGCCAGTCAGCCCCTGGCTTCGCAGGGGCCGCCGGGTTCGGTAGAGCGGAAAAGGCAATGTATTGGAGAGTGGGAGGCGCTACCACCAGGAGCCGCTTGTTGCCCAGCCGGCCCGCAACCGGCCCCAGAAGCAAGCGGCTCAGCTCCTTGGCGCTCTGAAGAGCATCCTCCCGGAATTCGCGTTTGTGGCTCTCTGGAAGGAGACGGTGGACCTTCCGGGCCAATCCCTCCAGGACCGCCCCGCTCGCGAGCGTGTAGCTCGTGATCTCTGTCGAGGTCACGACGAAGAGGTAGCTTTCAGGATCTCCCAGGAAGTATTCGAGGAGAACCGTCTCCGGGTCAAGGACCCTCTCCTGGATCTCCTTCAGGCTGAGTCGGGGAAGGGTCATTCCCCCGCTCAGAGTCTCGCGCAGGGAACGCCCTCTCGCCGCTTCGCTGGCTTCGAACGCGGAGATATCGTGCCCCGCCGAGCGCTGGCGCCGGTGCTGCTCCATCCGGATCTGAACCAGAAGGTCATAGAAGTTCTGCCGCTCTGCCAGAAAAGTGATCCGAGAGTCCTTCTCATCAATGTTCGCGAGTTGAGATTCGACGACCGCGATCGCCTGCGTCACGAAATCCTGAGCCGATCTGGAGTTGCCTCGCCGCCACTCGCTCCATGCCATTCCGAAGAATGCCGAAACCTCTGCGCCCGGATACTTCATGTCGCGCGCGAGCTTCAGAGCCTCACGGTAGGTACGCATGGCCTCGTGGGACTGGCCCAACTCGTCGAGAACCCATCCTAGATTGGCGAGGCTGGCAACCTGCCACTGCAGGCTCTTCTGCTGCTCGAAAAGGCTGATCGCCCTCCGGAGAGCCGCTTGAGCATCTCGAGGCCTCTTTGCCTGGTAATAAGCCATCGCAAGATTGTTGAGGGTCACCGCCTCGGTCCGGCGGTCCTTCAGGTCTCTTTGAGCTCGAAGAGCCTTCTCATAGTACATCGTTGCGAGCGGGGAACTACCTGAGGAATAATAAGCATCCCCTATATGCGTCCAGGTACTAGCCTTCAGCTCATCATCCCTGGAAAGAGTCAGCGCTCTTCGATGATATTCGAGCCCTCTGCCAATCTGTCCTAAATCCACATACAATCGGCCCATCAGGTTCAAGACTCGAACTTGTCTTTCGACGATCCCCAGGCTTTCGAAAAGAGGCAAGGCTTCCTCGCAGCTCGCCAGAGCGCGAGCGAACTCGGAGCGGGCCAAGTCCAATCGACAGAGATTTTGCAGAGCCGATGCCTTCTCCTTGAAATCGCCGACTTCGGTTGAGAATGCCAGAGCGCTGCGATAGGAGCTCTCCGCGAGCTGAAGGCGTCTCAAGTCGAAATAGATCCGCCCCAGCTCGTTCCTTACGATGGCAACTTGCCGGCTGCCTGCTCTCTCGTAGAGAGGCACGGCTTCGAGATAGACCTTGAGAGCGTCTTCTTTCCTGTCAGGCTCCTCTTCATATAATATGGCAAGCTTTTGAAGAGCGTCCGCCCTGCCCAGGAGATGCCCCGCGCGATCCCAAAGACGAGCTGCATCCCGAAGGCTTGTTTCCTTTTCGAGGACAGAGCTGGCCTTCCGTCCCCGCCAGTAGGCGCGCGTACCATTGAACCAGGCCGCGTCTCTCTCCGTCGCCTCGCGGCGTCCCTTGAGCTGCGGACGGTAATTCCCCTCCCCTTTTCCTATGGACACCTCGACCCCGAAAGACATCGCGGTCCCTGTCGCCAGGAGAGGGACCTCCTCCGGGCCGGACCTGCCATTCAGGCTGTCCACGTCGAAGAGGAATTCCCCGTTCGCAAACACCTCCGCCTTGACGTCGGCGCCGTCCTGGTCGACCACGAAGTGGACGTATTCGCCGGGTTTCAGGTTGAATTTGTAGACGTGGACGACACCCGCCTTGATCGGGCGGACAGAGCCATCCTTCGAATCCTGATCGATGCGCACGGGTTTGGCTTTGGGCGCAGCCGAATCGCTCCGGAGCAGACCCGGAAAGCCGCAGGAGATCACGATGAGAAGGACAACACAATGCACCAGCCGGCCGCGAGGGCGGATCATCAACATCCCTCCTCCTATGGATGAGCTTTCGCGCACCGCTCGACGGCGAAATCTGTGCGGAGGATCGGCTCCGGACAGCGCACTCCACGACTCCAATTCAATGCATGGCGTCTATTGTAACCTGGGGGGAACCGGAAATACGAAAAGCGAGGGGCTCAGGAGTCCTCGAAACGCACCTGGTAGGTGCCAATCTCCTCGCGGCGATCGCCCTGGAGCCCAAAGAGGACAATTTCGTAGGTACCGGGTTCCAGGGAAGAGCCGGGCGCCCCGAGGGGTACGTTCAAGAGCTCGTCCTCCCGAAGACCGGACAGCGTCCGGACGGCCTGGCCCTCCTTGCGGATCTCCGCTCTGTACTCCGGGTAGGATCTCCCGTCCACCCGCAGCACGATCTCGCGCGACCTGGGGACGGTATCGGCATCCGGCTCCCCGCTCCGGAAGCTTCCAAGGGGGTCGAGGGTTGTGACCTCTGTCTCCGCCTGGGGACTGTCCGGCGACCAGGAGCGATACATCAGAACACCCGAGACCGTGATGGCGAGGAGCGCCGCAATCCCCAAGGCCGACCGGAGCGCAGGGTGGCGACGCCGGAGCTCGATTCTGACCGGAGCCTGGATCGCCACAGGCTGGACCAACACTTTCTCTCGAAGGGCAGCACGGGCCGCCACCTGCGCGAGGTCAGTGACGTTGGAGGGCTCCTGGTCGGCGGCATCCAGGAACGCTTGGAGACCCAGGACGAGGTTAGAACAATCCCGGCACGCCACGAGGTGCTCTTGGATCCGCTCGTCCTCTTCCGGACTCAACTCGTTCGCGTGATAGGCCGCTAGTTCCTCGGGCGTGGGGTGGTCGACCGGAACGGGCTGCCTTCCCTCCCGCACCAGGGGTGCGAGCA
>DATHUD010000421.1:0-2926 GCA_035462575.1 Thermoanaerobaculia bacterium
ATGTTGTTGTAGCAGTGGGTATGCGGCGAGTTGAAGTTGTGCCCGATCTCATGGGAGACGCCCATGATGTCCCACACCACCTTCGGGCTGGTGATGCTGAAGATGCCCGAGATGCCGCCCGTGAACCCGTAGCCGCCCCCCCAGGGCGCATCCTTGAGCACCGACGGGCAGTAGGAGCTGGCGCCGAACGCTCCGGAGCAGAGCTTCCCCACCCAGGCGACGCCGCTTCCCGGCCGGCCGCTCAGGAAGTGGGCGATCGTGCGCGACACGCCCGTCTTGTAGCGATTCCAGTAGCGGCCGAAATCCATCAGTCCGCACGTGGCGGTGGTCTGGTTCCAGGGATCGCTGCTGGTCTTCCAGAGGCTGACGGACTGCACGGCGAGGCTGGTGTTGATCTCGGCCTGATAGAGGGTCGAGGCGTAGCCGATCAGGTTGCCGACGTAGGTGGTCGCCTTCGTGGCATCGTTGAACTTGGTATAGAACTCGTAATCGGTCTCGATCGCCACGCGGGCCTTGTAGGCGGCCGCCTTCGTGGTGGCCGCGGCCCTGGCGGCCTTCTCGACCGGCCCGGCCGGGGCTGGCGTCATGAAATCCGGCCCGTCGAGAGTGATCTGGCCGGGCGAGAGATCCTCGTTGCCGCAAGTGAAGCCTTCACCGCGGGACGCCTTGAGGTTTTCGGGTTCGACGCGGTGCATCGCGAGCGGAGCCCGCAGGGCCTTGGCCCTCGGCTCGTCCTCCCCGCCGATCAGATAGATCTCCTCCCCCTCGTTCACGATCCCTTGCGCCGTGCCGTCCTCCAGCACGGCCAGGAAGACGCTGGAGTCCGGACGGCCGGCCACCGTGCCGCGGAAGTACGCGTTCGCCGGCGGCGGCAGCACCTCGTCCCCATGGTCACCGTGCACGGTGATCATGGCGTCGGCCGTGAACACCTCGAAGCGCTCCAGCACGAAGGCCGCGGTCTCCCCCGTACCCGCCCTCTCGACGTTCGCCACCCGCAGGCGGCCCCCCATCGGCGCCGCCGCGGCAGCCCTCGCCAGATCCCGGCTTTCCCACACCGTCTGCACCGCCACTGCTCTTTTTCCCGCCGCCCAAGCGGGCACGCCAGCAGTCAGCAAGATGCAGCCCATCAGAATCGATCTCTCCCAGTTCCTGTGCATCAGTCCCTCCTTTATACGGGCCGGCGCACGACTCCGCGCCCGTACGGTTCTGGGTCCATCGGGGCCCTACATCCAAGAAACTGGATGTAATTGAGGGGGCATTCTGCGGATCTTGCGCCCCCACGTCAATCGTCGTCATGCTGGAATAGGGTAAAGTCGAGCGAGAACAGCCGTTTGGGGACATTCTGGCGATACGCTGCCCATCCTCGATCCTCTCGTGCCGTCGCGCTCACTCCGCTGGAAAACGGCACCTTCCTCCTCGGATGCGGATGGTGCAACGGTTGAGAGGGAGGCACCCTCCCGGTATACAGTTCCCTCCTGTCGTTCCCATTCCACAGGAGGAACCCGCCGTGCCCCGATTCGCGCTGGTCTTGTCCCTTGCACTGCTCTTCCTGACCTCCACGCCGCCGCTCCGGAGCGAGCCCGCGCGCTTCGCCGTGCGGTTCGCGGCCGAGCAGAGCCGGGAGCCTCTGGACGGCCGCCTGCTGCTCCTGCTCTCGAACGACGACGGCGACGAGCCCCGGTTCCAGATCGAAGACACCCCGGCTTCACAGCTCGTCTTCGGGTTGGATGTCGAGGGCTGGAAGCCGGGCGAAGAGGCGGTCTTCGAAGGGGACGTCCTCGGCTATCCCGTGGACCGCCTGCGGGACGTGCCGCCCGGCACCTACCGGGTCCAGGCCCTTCTCCATCGGTACGAGACCTTCCGCCGCGCCGACGGCCACACGGTCAAGCTCCCGGCCGGGGACCGCGGCGAGGGGCAGCAGTGGAACCGGGCGCCGGGGAACCTCTACAGCAAGCCGGCCGCGGTGACGATCGCTCCCGAGGGCGGAACCGTCCGGATCACCTTGGACCAGGTGATCGCGCCCATCCCCGCTCCTCCGGCGACGAAGTACATCCGTCACGAGAAGATCCTCTCCGAGCGGCTCACGAAGTTCTGGGGACGTCCGGTCTACCTGGGCGCCCACGTGCTCGTCCCCCACGGCTTCGACGAGCACCCCGAGGCGCGGTATCCCCTGATGATCTACCATGGCCACTTCCCCGCCACCTTCGGGGGATTCCGCGAGGAGCCGCCGGACCCGGACCTGAAACCCGATTTCAGCGAGCGGTTCAACTGGCCCGGGTACAACCGCACCCAGCAGGAGCTCGCACACCAGCTCTACAAGGACTGGACGAGCCCCGGGTTCCCGCGGGTGCTCATCATCGAGATCGAGCACCCCACGCCCTTCTACGACGACTCCTACGCCGTGAATTCGGCCAACATGGGGCCGTACGGGGATGCCATCACCTACGAGCTGATCCCCGCGATCGAGGAGAAGTACCGCGGCCTGGGCGCACCCTGGTCCCGCTTCCTCTACGGCGGCTCGACCGGCGGCTGGGCGGCCTTCGGAGCGCAGGTGTTCTACCCCGACGAGTACAACGGCGCCTACATCGCCTGCCCGGACCCGGTGGACTTCCGCGCCCTGACGGTGTTCGATCTCTATAAAGACAAGAACGCCTACTTCCAGGAGGGGCACTGGACCCGGCTGCCCCGGCCCGGGAGGCGGAATTATCTCGGACAGGTCTCGACGACGATTGAAGCCATGAACCGCATGGAGTTTGTGCTGGGAACGAAGGGGCGTTCGGGAGGCCAGTGGGACGCCTGGCAGGCCATCTACTCCCCGGTGGGGACGGACGGCTACCCCAGGCCGATCTGGGACAAGCTCACCGGGGTGATCGATTCCGAGGTGGCCGCGTACTGGCGGGACCACTACGACCTCGCCCACATCCTC
>DATHUD010000422.1:0-7297 GCA_035462575.1 Thermoanaerobaculia bacterium
AGGAAGAACCCGGCCACGGCGTGGGACAGCGCCTGCGAAACCTTGTCGTCGATGTCCATTTGTCTCTCCTCCGGGCCACGGCGACGGCCGGCCCGTACGAGAAGGACTACGGGGAAAGCGGGCGCGGGGTTTCGAGGAGAGCCTCCCCCGCCGGCTCGCGCATGTTGTACCAGGAGCTCATCACCCGTCCGTAGGCGCCGGCGTTGGCGATGAGGAGGACGTCCCCCTCCTCGGCGGGTGCCAGGCGGCGGGAGCGGCCGAGGATGTCCCCGGTCTCGCAGATCGGCCCCACCACGTGCGCCACCTGGGTCGCGGGCTCGCCCAGCCGCGAGAGGTTCACGATCGGGTGGTAGGCGCCGTAGAGCGCGGGGCGGACGAGCGAGTTCATCCCCGTTTCGACGCCCACGTAGGTCACGTCGCCCTTCCTCTTCACCTGGTTCACCCGGGCGAGGAGCACCCCGGCCATGGCCACGAGGTAGCGGCCGGGCTCGATCCACAGCTCGCACGTGGGATGGGCGGCCTTGAAGCGCCGCAGGCCGGTCTCGACGGCCGCGAGATCCAGCGGGTCCTGCCCCGGCCGCTCGGGCACGCCCAGCCCGCCGCCCACGTCCAGCACCCGCACGTGCGGGAAGCGCTCGGCCGCCGTCCCCAGGAAGAGCGCCACCTCGCTCCACGCCTCGGGGGTGCGGATGCCGCTCCCCGCGTGCGCGTGGAGCCCCACCACCCGGGCGCCGCAGGCGGAAAGCAGCGGCAGGAGGTCGTCGATCTGCTCCGGAGCGAGGCCGAACTTGGACTGGGCGCCCGCCGTGCGCACGTGGGCGTGGTGGCCCCGCCCGCGCCCGGGGTCCAGGCGGAGGAAGACCTCGCGGCCGCGGAACACATCGGGCCACGCCTTCAGAGGATGGAGATTGTCGATCGTCACCCAGGCGCCCAGCTCGTAGCCGCGCCGGAGCTCGTCTTTCCCCGAAAAGTTCGGGGTGAAGAGGAGCTGCCCGCGGTCGATGTCCGGGAAGAGGGCCAGCACGTGCTCGATCTCGGGGACCGACACGCACTCGAAGCCCAGCCCAAGCGCGTGGAAGAGCCCGAGCACCCCTGGGTGATTGTTCGCCTTGACCGAGTAGAAGACCCGGTCGACGGCCTGGAGCGACAGGAGCGAGCGGGCGCACCGTTCGAGCGTCTCCGCGTCGTACACGTAGACGGGCGAGCGCTCCGCGGCCACGGCCAGGAGGTCCTCCCGCCGCCGGTGCCACCACTCCTTCCCGGAAGAAGCCCCCTCCGCCTCTTCGCCGCCGAAGAGCTCGCTCCAGCTCGGGCCGAAGACCGCGCTCTCGGCCTTGTGCCCGAAAAGGAGGCCGTGGAGCTGGCGCACCAGCTTCTCGCTCTGGTCCTCGTCCACGAAGAAGGTGAGGTTCAGATCGGAAGCCGACTGCGTCAGCATGTGGACCGTCATCTCCTCGAAGACCTCGAGCACCGGCCCGAGCTCGTGGAGGATGGCCCGGATGCCCCGCCCCACGAGCGAGAGCGACGCCGTGGGCGCGATCACCCGCGGCTCGCAGAGCCCGGAGAGGTCTTTGAGCAGGGCGTCGATCACGCTGCGGCCGAGCGCATTGGCGCCGGGGTCCAGAGACACCGTGACGTTGGTCTCCGAGGTGGAGACCGAATCGACCGACAGGCCGTGGTGGGCGAAGATCGTGAAGACGCGGGCGAGGAAGCCCACGGCTTCCCACATCCCCACGGCCTCCATGGAGATCAGGGTGATCCCGCTGCGCGAGGAGATCGCCTTGACCTGCGGCCCGGTCTCCGGCCCCAACGCCGAGATCACCGTGCCCGGCGCGTCCGGCCGGCCGGTCGAGAGCACGTGAAGGGGGATGCGCCGGGCACGCAGCGGGGGAATCGATCGCGGATGGAGCACCTTGGCGCCCGTGATCGCGACCTCCTGGGCCTCCTCGTAGTCCAGCGCCTTCAGGAGCCGCGCCGAGGGGAGCAGGGCCGGGTTCGCCGTGAACATCCCGGGCACATCGGTCCAGATCTCGCACCGCTCCGCCCCGAGCTTCGCCGCGAAGTACGAGGCCGACGTGTCCGAGCCGCCGCGCCCCAGGAGCACCGTCTCGCCCGCGGGGTTTCGGGCGATGAACCCCTGGGTCAAGACGACCGCCGCGGGCTCCTCCGCGAGGCGGGCGATCAGTTCCTCATCCCGCTCGGACGCGCACGAGGCCGCGAGGTAGGCCCGCGCCGGGTTGGCGTGGGGCTGCTCCCGGGTGACGAGAGCGCTCCGGGCGTCCACCCACGCCGTGGGGACTCCCTGGCGGTTCAGGAACGCGGCTCCGAGCCGCGTCGAAAGGATCTCGCCGAAGGCCATCACCCGCGCCTTCAGGCGGGGCCCGGCCTCGCGGAGGAGCGACGCCGCGAGGGTCAGGCGCGCGAGCTCCTCGAAGTCCGCCTGAAGGATCTCCCCGGCGGGAACGCCGAGCGCCTCCCCCAGCTCCAGGTGCCGCGCCCGGACGCCCAGGAGCGCCTCCCCGTGACGGTCCTCGACCGCCAGGGCGAGCAGCTCTTCGAGATGGTTGGAGATGCCCGAGAGGGCCGAGCAGACGATCAGAGGACGGTAGCCGGAGGCTACCCGGCGCTCGGCCAGGGAGGCGATGGTGGCCCAGCGCTCCGGGGTGGAGACGCTGGTGCCGCCGAACTTGAGGACGACCCAGCCGCCCCTCACTCCGTGTCCCTACCCCTTCGCCGCGCGGATCGCTTCCGTCAGCGCCGGCAGCACCTCGTGGAGGTCGCCGACGATGCCGTAGTCCGCCACGTTGAAGATCGGCGCGCCGGGGTCCTTGTTGATCGCAACGATCACCGTGGAGCCCTTCATGCCCACCAGGTGCTGGATAGCGCCGGAGATGCCCGCCGCGATGTAGAGCTTGGGCGCCACGGTCTGCCCCGAAGAGCCGATCTGGCGGTCGCGCGGGAGCCAGCCGTTGTCGATCACCGGGCGGCTCGCGCCGATGTCGGCGTTCAACACCTTCGCCAGCTCCTCGATGACCCCCATCTTCTCCGCCCCGCCCACGCCGCGGCCCACGGCCACGATCACGTCCGCCTTGGTCAGGTCGACCTTGTCGCCGCCCACCTGCTCGTAGCCCAGGATCTCGCGGTCCGCCCGGATGCCGGAGGCGTCCACGTCGAGCGGCTCGACCCCGGCCTCGCCGCGCTCCACCCCGTCGGCGGGGAACGAGCCGGACTGGACGGAGACGAGGACGGTCCCCTCGCCCTTGACCCGCACCTTGGACTGGAGCTTGCCACCCATCACCGGGCGGCTCCACAGGAGGCCGCCGTCGCCCGCGCCGAAGCCGGTCACCTCGGGGAGGAGCCCCGCGCCCGTCTCCTGCGCCAGGCGGGCCATGTAGTCGACCGTCTGATAGGTGTGGGGGAAGACCACGAACGCGGGAGCGGCTGACTTGATGGCCGGAGCGAGCGCGCCGATGTAGGCGCCGGGGGTGTAGACGCGCAGCGCCTCGTGGTCGGCCACGTGGACGGCCGCGAGGTCGAGCTTCGCGACCTCGGCCGCGGCCAGCCCCACGCCCGAGCCGAGGATCACGGCCTCGGCCTTCCCGCCCAACTCCTTCGCGAGCATCTGGCCGGCGGCCACCGCCTCGTAGGAGATCCGCGGGAGCTGCCCGTCCTTGTGCTGAAGAACGATCCAAACCCGATTCGCCATCTAGAGCACCCTCGCTTCCTTCTGCAGTTTGTCGACGAGCTGCTGGGCGACCACCTTGGCGTCCCCCTCGAGGATCTGGGCGCCCTTGCCGCTGTCCGGGAATGAGACCGAGACGATCTCGATCCGCGAGCCGGCCGCCCCAACCTGGGACGCGTCGAGCCCGAGGTCCGCGGCCTTGACCTCCGCGATCTCCTTCTTCTTGGCGGCCATGATGCCCTTCAGGGACGCGTAGCGCGGGTGGTTCAGGCCCGCCTGGATCTCGAACACGGCCGGAAGGGCCACGCGCGAGACCTCGTTCGTGCCGCTCTCCATCTCGCGGGTCACCTTGGCGGACTTGTTGCCGTCTTCGAGCTCGACCCCCATCACGAGCCACACGTGGGGCCAGCCGAGATACCCGGCGAGCACCGAGCCCGTGCCGCCCCAGCGGACGTCGTCCGACTGCGAGCCGGTGAGCACCACGTCGAAGGAGTCGCGGGCGATCGCGGCGGCCAGCGCCTTGCCGGTCGCCATGGCGTCGCCGCCCGCGAAGGCCGGATCGGAGAGGAGGACGGCCCGCGCCGCCCCCACCGCCAGGGCCTTCCTCAGGGCCTCCTTCACGCGGTCCGGCCCCAGGCTGAACACGACGACCTCGCCACCGGTCTTCTCGGCCAGGCGCAGCCCCTCCTCCAGGGCGTACTCGTCGCTCTCGTTGATGACGAACGGCAGGTCCTCCTCCTCCACCCACTTGCCGTCGCGGCTCACCCGGAGGCGCGCTTCGGTGTTGGGGACCTGCTTGATGCAAACGGCTATCTTCATGCGGGAAATCTCCTTGGGATCCGGCTTAGTGCTGCTGCTTGACCTGGCCGTTCAGAAGCTTGCGCAGCAGCGGCGGGTCCGGGTTGAAGGCCCACACGCGGTCGTCGAAACGCAGCGTGGGGACCACGCGCCGGCCGCCGCTCCGCGCAAGCACGAGCGCCTCGGCGTCCGAGTCGCGGTCGATGTCCACCTCGTTGAAGGGGGCCTCGGCCTCCTCCAGCACCCGCTTGGCGCGCCGGCAGTCCGGGCACCAGGAGGAGCTGTAGACGACCAGGCTCTCGGAGTGGATGCCGGAGCCGGTCGCGAGCTGCGCCGTCTCCTCGTGGGTCAGGCGGACGCCCAGGATGCGGATCTTGCCGCCCGGCTCGGTCAGCAGCACGGCCGGCAGGTCGGACTCGGGCGAGATGCCGAGCCTCGCGAGCTGCCCGGCCGCCTCCGGGTCGGACGCGAGGTCGATCCGGTCGCTGCACAGGGCGGGCGGCTCGGCATGCCGCTGGGAATCGTAATAGACGTGACAATCCAGAAATTGGCTCATAGGGTTGGTCCCGGAACGCGCACGGCGGAGCCGTTGATGGCCGCCGCGGCAGGAGTTGTGAGGTAATGAATGACCGCCGCAACCGCGTCGGTCGAGACCCATTTCGAAGGATCCGCGCCGGGCATGGCCGCCCGGTTCGCGGGAGTATCCATGGTCCCGGGGAGGACGGCGTTGGCGCGGCCGCCGAAAGGCCCGATCTCGCGCGCGAGCGATTCGACCATCCGCACCACCCCGGCCTTGGCCGCCGCATACCCCCCCACCCCGGCCGCCCCTTCGAGCGCCGCCGGAGAGGCCACCGCCACCACCCTCCCGCCCCCCGTCCGTTCGAAGCGCCGGGCGCACTCGCGGAACACGCGGAAGGTGGTCTCCAGATTGAGCTTGATCAGGTAATCCCAATCCCCGTCCGTCATCTCCGCGAACCGTCCCCACCGGAACCCGCCCACCAGATGCACCACTGCCGGGGGGACCCCGGAGCTCCGCTCCGCGTCGTCGAACAGCCCCACGACCTCCGCCGAAGAGGTGAGGTCGACCCGGCGGACCGACAGCGCGCCGGACGGCGCGAGCGGCGTGAGCTCCGCGAGCCCTGCCTCCCCCGAGGCCACGGCGAGCACACGTTCCCCCGCGTCCAGGAAGCGCACCACCACGCTCCGTCCGAGGGCACCCGAGGCGCCCGTAATGAGGACCCGCCCGCTGCTCATGCTCTCTCCAGGGTTCGTGTCACCAAAGGCAAACGCCTGCCATAGCCCTATAGGTGCTGTGGCAGGGCGCTGGGGAGACTAGCACAGCCAGGGGAAAACGGGGCGGGAGGGGGCGTTGACATGGGAAGAGGGAATGGGTAGCGTATAGGCATGTCAGAAGAACATCAGGGTGAACCCAGGATCTACTTTCCTCGCAAGCAGGGTTCCCGTACACCGGAACAGTTCCGGGCTGCGGTCATGAAAGTGCTTGAGGAACGCCGGGCGAGAGAGGCTGCCGAGTCTTCGGGAAGCGAATCGCGCTCTGAGGCTTCTCCTCGGACCTCGCCCGGTACGTGATCCTCCTTCCACCGGAAGGGCCTATACCTCCTCTATATGCCAGACAAACGCGAGCGCGTCGTCCTCTTCCCTCTCCAGCAAGGTTCCCGGACGCCGGAGCAATTCCGCGCCGCGGTCTTGGCGGTCGTTCAGAAGCGTCAGGCGCGAGAAGCTGCTGAGTCTTCAGAAAGCGAGGCGCGCTCTGAGGCTTCTCCGCGGGCTTCCCAGCGCAAGATCCTCGCGCCAGCCGTACTCTCTAAGCATCACGAGGCAATCAAGGAAGCCGTCGAGAAGGTCTTTGCCCAAAGGGAAGAAGGCCCTCGGAGAGGGCGACACTCAACGCTGAAGGCAGGACGCCGTCGCCCCGAAGGGGCACAGGAGTAAAGCCTGGCGTTTCAACGCCAGGTTAAACGGTCCTACCCAACATTCCCCGAAGTCCCGAAGGGACGCAGGCATTCCGCAGGCCTTCAGGCCGCCACGGCGTCGCGACGCCATCCTGGCGCTAAAGCACCAGGGCTACGCCTACGTCCCTTCGGGACTTGAGAAAATAACTGAGCCTCCGTTCCTGGCACTGAAGTGCCAGGCTTTACGCCTGTGCCCCTTCGGGGCGGAGGAAGGTCCCGTGAGTGCGTACTCCCCCGCTTGACTTCCGCCCGCGCTTCTTTCTAGGATTACGCAACCGGGAAGTACCCGGCCCACGCGACTCCGGAAGGAGGTGCAGCGGCTCGATACGACCTTTCCGATCCCCTCAGGCGCTTTTCGCCCGGCCGGGCGGACCGGCCAAAAACCAAGACGGCCCGAGGATGAGTCGCGAGCTCACCCCCGAGCCTGACCACGCAAAAGGAAGTGACCCTCATGCGTAGCTATCCCGATGGTACCATTCCGTCTTCCCGCAACGCCTTCTCCCCCGACTTCCTGAAGCGCATCGCCGAACGCGACGAGCCGCCCACGGCCGGAGAGGCCGACGTGGCCGGGCCGTGGCACGAAGAGGAGATCCCCGGTCTCGGCTGGGGCCTCTTCCCCGTGGGCGCCTCCCACGCTCGCGGCGACCGGCCCTACGCCGTCTTCACCACCCGCTTCACTGCCCTGCTCGCTGCAGCCGTCCTCCCCGGCACCGGCCGCGAGCCCGCCTTTCGTCTCGGTAAGGAGGCCGGCCCCGAAGGCTACGCCGTCGAAACCGGAAATGGCGGCGAGGTGATCGGCCATCTATCCCTCTTCGACGAAAACCTCGTTGCGGCCCTCCACGTG
>DATHUD010000423.1:0-48624 GCA_035462575.1 Thermoanaerobaculia bacterium
CGGCGAGCGTGGTCGTCTCCGCGCGGCGCTGGCGGACGCCGGAGCGGACCTTCTGGAGAACCTCGGCGACGCGGGGGGCGTCGGGAGAAGGGGGGAGAGCCGGGTCAGACATTGCGGGGAATGGTAGAACAATTCCCCAGAAGTCCGGTCAGCGGCTCACGCGCGTTGGGTCCGCAGCCGCCTCTCCGCCATGGAACCCTTCCCGAAACGGTGCCGGAGGGTGGGCAGAGGCCGCCTGATGCTCTCCAGGTTGATCCCGCGCTTCAAGGCCAGCAGGACTCCCGCGGCCTCGGCATAGCTGCGCACCTCGATCGCGTCATCGATGCCGACCTCCGGGCCGCGGACCCCCAGAATCGTGCTGTTTTCGGCCACCGCCACAATGGGAATCCCGTACTTGTGGGCATAGATCGCCGGGATCCCCCCCAGACAGTCCGCCGGGCTGACGACGGCGAGCAGGTTGTGCACGTTGACCATGTCGGCGCAACGGAATCCCCGCTTGGGGTCGATCTGGGGCGCCCGGCGCAGCCCGATCAAGGTGCAGGCGAGGCCGCTCACGGAGGCCATCTCCCCCGCGCCCCGCGCGTCGACGATGGTGTGGAGGAGCTCGAGCTCCTTCAAATTGAGCATGGGGGCGTGGGCCGCCGGCACCTGGAAGCGATTGACGACCATGTGGGAGATGATGGCCTCCACTCCCCCCAGGGGATTGGGGTACTCCCCTTCGAAGTGCTTGACGTACTCCTCGGGCGGCAGGTCCTGGATGTTGGTGGTGATCGCGATGGCGTTGGCGCCCTTGCGGAGCAGTTGCTCGCAGGCGTCGAAGAGGACCTCCGGCCGGTCCACGGTCCCCACGAACGCCCCCGTGGCGTTCTCGACGCAGTGGCTGCCGATCGCCTGTTCGGTGATCACGACGTCCGCGATGTCGATGCCGTGGACCGCCCGCACCGTGTTGACGATGTTGAAGACCACGTCCAGGTGGGCGGAGCTGCTCTTCTCGACGACCAGGCCGACGCGGTTGGCGTAGGGGACGTGCAGGTCCACCCTTCCCTTCATGAACAGGTCGATGCACAGGCCCTCGGTGTAGAGGACGTTCTCGTCCATGCTGATGAAGTTCGAGGCGTTCACCGCGTTCGGGTTGGTCACCAGGTAGTCCGTCGTGGCCGCGAGCAGGTTCGTGGCCGGCGCCGCGTCGCCCGCGTACCCGCCGAGGTTGCAGCCCACGCCCGTGGGCACGATGCTCACGACCACGTTCCGGCCGGGCAGGTGGCGGCGGCCCTCGACTCCTTCGCTGGATTCGAAGATCTCTCCGTCGTAGTACGTGGCCTCGACGACGATCTCGTCGTCCGTGATCTGGGCGATGTACCACCGCAGCGCGTCGCGGCCGACGCTTCTCTCGATCACCTCGGCGATCGACCCCGCGCCGATCACGTCGAATTTATTCAAGCGAAACTGACGATTCTCAATCATTTTCCGGTTCCTCGAACAACTAGGTGAGCCGAGCCGCGCGATCCGGGACAACTCCTCTGTTTTCCACTTACGGCCCTTCCCCCGTGAAGTCCAGAAACACCCCCAGGTACCGCGGGTCCCGGCTCCGCGCCTCGATCCGGGCGGGGACGGCGCCGCCCGTCGTCTCCAGGGTAAACCGGTAGAAAAGGTCTCCCGTCACTCCGGGGAAGAATCCCAGGTCCCGGGCCACGGGCTGGACGGCGAGGTCCACGGGGGTGCCGGCGCGCTTGCCTTCGGTGTCGAAGCGGACGAGGAGGCGGTCGGTGCCGCTTTCGAGCGTCAGCTCGTTTTCGGCCGCGAGGGAGTAGACGGTGAAGCGGAGGCGGGCGAGAGGGACCGGGGAGACGACGACGACCTCGGAGCGCGTGGCGCCTTCGACCCAGACGCCGTGAGGATGCTTCTCTTCGACGAAAAAGGCGTCGGCCGGGACGATCCAGACGGCGTCTCCCCAGGTCTGGGCGGCGTAGCCGGAGAGGTGTCCGCCGGGCAACAGGGTCAGCTCCAGCGGAAGGGCTCCGAAGGCGGCGGTGCCCGGCGGCGCCGGGAGAGCCGGAGGGAGGGCGGCCAGGATCGCGGCGGCGGTCCAGAGGCCGGCGGCGGCGTAAGGGAGGACGAGGAGACGGCGGACAGCGATCCGGCCCGGGAGGAAGAAGAAGGCCGGGTAGACGGCGGCCAGATACCGGCTGCCCAGCGCTCCCGGGCCGCCGTGGAAGTCGTGGGGATGGACGAGGAGGATCGCGGCTCCGTAGACCGCGAGGGCGGCCACCAGCAGGCGCCTCGCGCGGTCCCCCGGTTTCGTGAAGGCGAGGCCCAGGGCGAGAAGGGCGAAGGGGAAGTACGGGAGGAGCCCGGTGTGCCGCCCCGCGAGGAGGTAGAGGGCGTTTCTCGGCAGGAGGCGGAGGCCGGTCGCGAGGTCGGAAGCGGGCTCGGCTCCCCGGTAGCCCTGCCAGAGGTCGGCCGTGGTCTCCAGGGGGAATTCGCTCTCGAAGGTCCGCCGCTGAACGCCCCCCTGGGCGGTCCAATCCCCCGTGAGGCGCCACTCGACGAGGGCGAGGGCTCCGAAGGTGAGGAGCGCGGGAAGGAGAACGGCCAGGGCGTGCCGGAAGCGGCGCCGGAGCCCGAGGTCGGCGAGCACGGGCAGGGCGAGCAGGGCCGTCCACGGGAGGGCGAAGGCGGCCGCCGCGAGGAGCAGCCCGGCCGCGGCGAGGGAGCGCGGGCTCTGCCCGTGCCTCCAGAGGAAGAGGGCGAAGAAGAGGCAGGCTCCGGCGAAGACCTCGGGGCCGGCCCGGAAGACGCCGGCGAAGAACGCGGAGGCGAAGAAGAAGCCGGCCGCGAAGAGGGCGGCGGCCCCGGTCTCGTCCCGCAGGGCGTACCAACCGGCCGCGGCCATCCCCAGAAAGAGAAGCATGTTGAAGACGGCGAAGCCCCGGACGCCCAAGAGGGCGTAGAACGGCAGGGCCGCCGCCGGATAGACGAGGGGGCGGCCGTAGCGCAGAGTCTTGCCGCCGTCGTTCGTGAGCAGGGTGAGGCCCGCAGGGCCCCGGCCCCAGAGACGGCCGGCGCGGGCGAGGTCCTGGCGGTCCCAGGAGAGGTCGCGGTCGTGCCAGAGGCTCTGGGTCGCGAGGACGTAGGTGGCCTCGTCCCCGGACGGGACCGACAGGGGATCGATTCCGCCGCGGGACCCCGCGAGGCCCAGGAGGATCAGCGCCAGGCAGAGGCCGTGAAGGGGTCGGAGGCGCATGTGCCCCGGGAAGATACACTCTTCAATCCATGATGGCGAACCCGACGAGCGCTCTCCGCGCAGCAATCCGGCTGGGCTCCCCCCGGCGGCAGCGCAAGAGCGCGCTCTGGCTCTCGGCCGTGGCGGGGGCGATCCGCCGCCGCCGGGCCGAGCCGCGGCTGACGGTGGCCGTGGACGTGAACTCGTTCTACGAGCCGCTGACCGGCGTGGGCTGGTATCTCCACCAGCTCCTGACGCACCTGGCGGACCGGGACGACCTCCGGCTGCGGCTCTACGGCCAGAGCCTGGTCGAAGGAGATCCGGGAGCGCCGCGGCCGGTGGTCCCCTTCCCCGAAGGTCCCGCGATCGAGCGGGTGGTGTACGAGGCGCCGGACGGCCTCGTGGTCCCCCCGTGGCGAGGAAACCAGATCCTGCGCCGCCTCGCTCCCCTGCTGCTCGCCGCGGACGGCAACCGGGTGCTCTTCGCGCCGAACTACCTGCCGCCGCGCCTCTTCCGGCTGGCGCGAGGGGCGCGGGTGGCGACGATCCACGATCTTTCGGTGCGCAAGGTCCCCTGGGCGGTGCGGCCGGATTCGGCGGCGGCGCTGCGCGACCGGCTGGACCAGGTGATCCATGAAGCGGATCTGCTGCTCACACCCAGCGAGGCGGTGCGGCGGGAGCTTCTGGCGCTCGGGGTGGCGCCGGGGCGGGTGCGGGCGATCCACCACGGGCCGGGGCAGATCGCGGCGGAGGGGGGCTCCGAGCTGCCGCCGCGGACTCCGGCACGATACGCTCTGTGCGTGGGGACGCTCGAGCCGAGGAAGAACGTGGGAGTGCTGCTGGCGGCCTGGAGGCTGCTGCGGCGGCGCCTCGCCGATCCGCCCGCCCTGGTGCTTTCCGGAGGCATGGGGTGGAAGGCGGAGGAGATCCGGCGCGAGGTGGCGGCGGCGGAGCGGGAGGGTTGGCTCGCCTACCTCGGGTACGTTTCGCCGGGGGAGCTCGCGGCCCTGTACCGGAACGCTTCGGCCGTTCTCCTCCCCTCCTTCTACGAGGGATTCGGCCTGCCGGTGGTCGAGGCGCTCTCGGCCGGGGCTCCGCTCGTGCTCTCGGACATCCCGGTGCTCCGCGAGGTGGCGGGGGACGCGGCTCTCTACGCGCCGCCGGACCGGCCGGACGTCTGGGCGGAGCGGATCGCGGATCTGTTGACGGACGAGAGCCTCGGCGGGGAGCTCCGACGGCGGGGAACTGCGCGGGCGGGGCATTTCGACTGGGGCCGGGCCGCAGACGAGGCGGCGCGGGTGTTTCGGGAGGCGGCGGAGCGCGCGTGATCTCCCCCCGGGCGTTGGTTCCTCCGGCGGTCGTGACCGTCCTGGTGGCCGGAGCGGTCTTCCCTTCGGGAGTCCGCGCCGTCCAGGCGCTCGTGTTTCTCGCGATGATCGCGGCCCTGGCCGGGACCGGGCGGCGGACCGCCCGCTGGCTGGTGCCGGACGTGGGACGGCTCTCCCGCGCGGTGACCGGCTTTACGGTGGCGGTGGCCGTGGCGAGCATGCCGGCCACGGGGCTGGGGCACTTCGGGGCTCTGCGGCCGGGGCCGTTCCTCCTTTGCGTGGCCGGGGCGTACCTCCTCTCCCAACTGTTGCCGGACCGCCGGGAGAGCCTGGGGACGCACCTCACCCTGTCGGGCGCTCCGGAGGGCTCGCTCGCTTCCCGGATCGAATCGGCCCTCCTCCTCGCGGCGGGGGCGGCGCTCGCCCTGGCGTTCGCGGGCGTGGCCTGGCGGCTGCGGGTGGAGCCTCCGGGGCATGGGCCGGACGACCTCTCGTATCACCTGTCGGCGATCGCGGTGTGGCAGCGGTTCGCCGATCTGCGGATGATCAAGTTCGCGGTGGGCGACTGGAGCACGTCCTTCTATCCGGTGCTCCCGGAGCTTTCGGCGTGGACCTTTCTGGCGCCGTTCGCGGACAGCGACGTGCTCGCGCGGTGGTCGCAGCTCCCCTATGCGCTGTTCTCGCTGGTGGCGGTGGCCGCGATCGCCCGGCGGCTCGGGCTCTCCCGGCGGTCGACGGCGTTCGCCGTGATCTTCTACGGGTCGCTCCGGCGGGTGCTCGTGCTCTCCTTCACGGCGGGCAACGATCA
Organism: Thermoanaerobaculia bacterium; assembly: GCA_035462575.1. Taxonomy (GTDB): domain Bacteria; phylum Acidobacteriota; class Thermoanaerobaculia; order Multivoradales; family UBA5704; genus DATARR01. Next base: position 5,360 of record DATHUD010000423.1, read on the forward strand.
CGTGGCGGCCTTCTTCACCCTGGCCGCGCTCGACGCGGCGCTCGCGGCGGGCCGCCACCCGCGCCCGGGGCGGTTCGCGGCCACGGGGCTGGCACTCGGGCTCCTCCTCGCGTCCAAGTACCTGGGGATCTACAACGCGGCCACGGTGCTCGCGGTGCTCGCCGTGAGCTTCGTGGCCCGGCCGCGGAACTGGAACTTCGAGCGGTCGGCCGTGGCCCTGCCGGGGCTCGCGGGCCTGCTCGCGGCCGTGATGCTGTTCACAGGCGGCTACACCTATCTGCGCAACGCCGTCACGGCGGGCAACCCGGTCTACCCCGCTCCGGTCTATCTTTTCGGGCAGGAGATCCTCCACGGCGAGGAGGAGACGAGCGTGGCGGTGCGGCGCGACTCCCCCGAGGGGGCGATCGACGTGCCGCATTTCCTCACCCGGAGGAGGGACCTCTTCGGCTCCCTCTTCCCTTTCACGCTGCTCCCGGCCGCGATCGTGGCACCCCTGGTCGCGTTCTGGCGGCGCAAGGTCATCGCCGGCGTTGTGCTCGCGCTCCCCGCGATCTTCTTCCTCCAGTTCCTCTACCTGATGTACGACCACCGGGACGTGCGCTATTTCCTCGCCGGGATCGCGCTCGCCGCCGTGGGGCTCGCCTGGCTCCTCGACCGCGCGGGGACGTGGGGCTCGAGCGTCCGCTCGCTCCTCCTCCTCGTCCTCACGACCCAGTTGGCGCGCCGGCTGGAAAGAACCTCGTGGGTGGAGAACCTCGTCGCCCTGGCGCTCCTCCTCCTCGCCTTCGTGGCTCCCCGGGCGCGGCGCTGGCTCGCGGAGCACCGGGGTGTTTTCCGCCGCGGCTGGGTACCCTGGGCGGCGGGAGCCGCCGTAGTCGGGGCGGCCGTGGCGCTCGGGGCCGGGGTGGAGGTCTACCAGAAGCAGAAGCTGCGGAAGCGGCCGGCGGTGCTGGCGCTGGAGAAAGCCGTCGGGCCGGCCGGCGCGCGGGTGGCCTACGTGGGTCTCAATGCCCCCTATCTCTTTTTCGGCCGGCGGCTCGAAAACGACGTGCGGATCGTGCCGCTCACCCGCAACCTGGACGCGGCCTATTACCGCTGGGGCGGCCCGGTGGAGCGCCCGTTCGAGCAGGGGCCCTACCGGCGGTGGAAGAAGAACCTCGCGGACCTGGACATCCGGACCGTGGTGGTCATCCGGTCTTCGTGGGAAGACCCGGAGCGGCGCTGGATGGCGAAGCGGCGGACTCAGTTCCGGCGGATCTACCGGGACTGGGAGACGGAGATCTGGCGGGTCCGCCCAGGGCCCGCGGCAGCCAGCGAGAGCGGCGAAGAAGATCGTCCAGCGCGAAGGCGAGGAGCCCGAGGAAGGGGAGCAAGGCCTGGAGCAGGAAGCGGTTCCAGGTCATCCGCACCAGCTCCATCGGCGTCTCGCTGACCGCGTAGGCGAGCCAGGCCACCCCCAACGGAGCGAGGGCCGCGAGGGCGAGCGGCCAGGCCGGGCGTCTCTTCAATCCCCGCCGGCCCGCGAGGAGCAGGAGCGGCGCCACGGACCAGAACACGGTCCAGTGCTTGGCCGCGACCATCTCGAACCGGATCTTGGGAAGCAGGAGCGGCAGGCGCGTCACGGCCTCCGGCCAGAGGTTCGCGGCGGTCAGGAGATCCTCGTAGCGCTCGTCGTACCGGTTGGGGATGCCGGAGCGCCAGGAGACGAGGAGCGCCAGGGCGAGGACGACCGGGACGGCGGCGGCGAGGACCGGAGCGGCCTTGCGGCGCCTCGCGAGGGCCACGCCCGCGACCAGAAGAGCCCAGAGGGCGAGCGGCGCCCCCTCGTTTTTGGACAGCACGGCCGCGGCCAGAAGCAGGCCCGCGGCGATTCCGTGAGAGAGCCGGGGGCGCGCCCAGAGGAGCAGGAGGAAGGCGCCGCCGTAGAAGCAGGCGAGCGGCAGGTCGCTGTACGCGCTCACCGCCCCGCCCCCCGGGTAGAAGGAGAGGAACGGGAGGAGCGCGGCCGAGAGCATGGCGAGCGCCGCCGCGTTGCCCGAGGCCCGCCAGCGCCGCGCGCCGCCATAGACCAGAGCCAGGAAGACCGGGAGGAACACGGCGTAGAGCGGCCGGTAGACGGCGTGGGCGTCGCCCCCCAGAGGAAAGAGCTCGGCGAGGGCCACCTGGGCGAGCGGCAGGAGCAGCGGATAGCGCGGGTGGGTGACGTACCACTCCGGCTCCCGGAGCGCCCGGGCGTCGACCGTCCCCTCCTCGTGGATGTAACGGGCCTGGGTCACCCAGGTCATGCGGCCGTCCCAATCCCGCAAGGGATTGGCGAGGGTGTCGGAGAGGACTCCCAGGCAGATGAGGCCCGAGACGGCGAAGGCCGTCTTCTGGAGACCGGTCCACGGCCGGCCTTTCCGCGCCGGAGGACCGGGTCGCCTCCGCAACCGGGCCACGATCCCGGCGAGGACGGGAGCGATCAGCACTGCGAGCACGGCCGGCCGGCGGAGGGGGACGGCGAGGACGTGGGAGAGCGCGTAGAGGCTCCCGCCCACCCAGGCGATCCCCAGAAGATAGCCGTACGCGAGCCGCTGCCCCCGGGGCAGGGCGGCGAGCCCGGGAAGGAGCTGGACAATTCCCAGCCCCGCCACGGCGAAGAGGGCCGCTCCGAGAAGACCCGCCAGGGCGTCAGCCGCGGCCATGCCGGCGGTCCAGCTCCCGGAGGAAGTCTTCGCGCTTCATCAGGATCGGCGGGAACGGCTCCCGAAAGGCGAGGACGACGTATTGCGGCGCGTTCGGGGGGAGGCTCCGGCGGAGCGTCTCGCCATCCGGCAGCTCGGCGAGCTGGCCCAGGTAGATCGCGCGCCGTGGCGCGAGATCGAACCGCGCCCAGTAAGGCCCTCCCTCCCACTCCAGGCCGCCGTTGACCAGCAGGTACGCCCCGTTTTCGGGGACCGCCCGGCGGATCCCGTCGACCGCGTCCACCCAGCGCTCTCCCAGAACCCGCCGCCGCGCGCCTTCCGGGCTCTCCCCGAGCGTGGACACCGCGAGAGCGGTGCGCTTGGCCGTCCGGATCGCCGCCGTGGGGAGCGACACGGCCAGGAAGAGGCCGAAGAGCACCAGGACGACGGTGCGGAAGACGGAATCTGCGAAGGAGCGCACGGGAGGTTTGTGTATCACGGTTTCGAGGAGCCTGGAACGGGACGAGTACAATCCACCCGCCATGCCGTCTCCGCCCACCGTCGCCGTCGATCTCCGCGCTCTCGTCCCCGCCCCCACCGGCATCGGCGTCTACACCCGCTCGCTCCTCCTCTCCCTCGCCGGCCGGAACGGAATGCGCTACGTGGGCATGGCCCACCGGCCGCCCCGGATCGAAGAGGAGCTCGAGGCCGCAGGGGTGGCGGTGGAGACGGAGGCGGCGCCTCTGGGAGTTCTCTGGCAGCAGCTCCGGCTCCCGCGGCGGCTCGCGCGGGGGGACGTGGACCTCCTCTGGTCCCCTCTGATCACGCTGCCGGTCCGCTGCCCCGTTCCGGCGGTCGCGACCGTCCACGATCTGACGGCTCTCCTCATGCCCGAGGTCCACACGTGGAAGGTCCGGTGGAGCCTCCTGCCCTTCCTGCGCCCGTCGCTCGAGCGGGCGCGGCGGCTGGTGACGATCTCGAAATCCACGGCGGACGACATCGCCTTCCACTTCCCGCAGTGCGCGGAGAAGGTCCGGGTGGTCTATCCGGGGATCGATCCCGAGTTCCAGCCGGGGCTGCCCCCGGAGATCGAGGAGATCCGGAGCGAGCTCGGGGCCCCCCAGGGATACATCCTCTACGCGGGGACGCTCGAGCCGCGGAAGAACGTGGCCATCCTCCTCGACGCCTGGGAGGCTCTGCGGGCGAACGATCCGGACCTCCTCCCGCTCGTGCTCGTGGGGCCCTACGGCTGGGGGAGCGAGCGGCTGGCCCGGCGGATCGAGGCGCTCGCTCCGCTGGGGGTCCGCTCCCTCGGCCGGGTCGAGCGGGCGCGGCTCGTGCGCCTCTTTAAGGGGGCGCGGGTGTTCGCCTATCCCTCTCTGTATGAAGGGTTCGGCCTTCCGCCGGCCGAGGCCATGGCGTGCGGGGTGCCGGTCGTGGTGTCGAACACGTCGAGCCTTCCGGAGGTGGTGGGCAACGCCGGCCTGAAGGTCGCGCCCGGGGACGCGGGGGCTCTCGCGGCGGCGATCCACGCCCTCCTGGACAACCCCGGCCGGGCGGCGGAGCTCGCGGCCCGGGGGCTCTCCCGGACGGACCGGTTTCGCTGGGATCGAGCGGCCCGCGAAATGGAAGAGGTGTTTTTCGAGGCGCTCGGGTAAGATACATCTTTCCGCATAAGATTTCGGGAGGGTTTTTGCCTTACACGATCGGCATCGACGCGCGCAAGATCCAGGACTTCGGGATCGGCACCTACGTGCGCAACCTGGTCCGCTCGCTCGCGGCGATCGACTCCGAGAACCGCTACGTGCTGCTCGCGAAGCCCGCGGACCAGGAGAGCCTGCGCGACCTGCCCGCGAACTTCCAGGTGGCGACCGAGAGCTCGCCGGTCTATTCCGTGCGCGAGATCGTGGCCCTCTCCTGGCACCTCTACCGCCGGAAGCTCGACCTCTACCACTCGACCCACTACGTGCTGCCGGCCTGGTTGCAGTCCAAGGTGGTGGTGACGATCCACGACATCATCCACCTGCTCTACCCGGAGTTCCTGCCGAGCAACCTGGCGTTCCTCTACGCCCAGCGGATGATCCGCCGGAGCCTCACCCGGGGCGACCGGATCATCGCCGTGTCGCAGAACACCCGGTCCGACCTCATGCACCACTTCGACGTGGACGGCCGGAAGATCCAGGTGGTTCCCAACGGCGTCGAGGACATCTTCAGGAAGCCCCTCCCGGCCGAGGACCTCGACCGGTGGCTGCGCGATCTGGGGATCAGCCGGCCGTACCTCCTCTTCGTGGGCAATCCCAAGCCGCACAAGAACCTGGACAACGTGGTGAAGGCCTACGCCCGGGCGCGCCGCCTCGCGCAGTTCGACGCGCCGCTCATCTGCGTGGGGCACCGCGACGGCTCGGAGTTCAAGATCCGCCAGCGCGCCGAGTACCTGGGTGTGGGCGACCGCGTGCGCCTGCTCGGGCACGTGGCGCAGGAGGCCCTTCCGGCCATCTACCAGGGCGCGACGCTCTTCCTCTACCCCACGCTCTACGAGGGGTTCGGCCTGCCGGTGATCGAAGCGATGGCGTCGGGCGTCGCGGTGATCACCTCGAACACCTCGGCCTTGAAGGAGATCGCCGAGGGGTACGCCCACCTGGTCGATCCGCTGGACATCGACGGCATGGCCAAGGCGATCGCCCGCTGCATGGGCGACCCGGAGCACCGGGCGTCGCTCGCGAAGCTGGGCCTGCGCCGCTCGGAAGACTTCCGCTGGGACCGGGCGGCCAGAAAGACGCTCGAGATCTACCTGGACGTGATCGAGGGGCGGGAGCCGGCCCCGTGGCGGCCGGGCGGAGACGAGCCGTGATCCAGCCCCTCCCCCCGCCCGCGTTCCTCCAGCCGTCCAAGCCGCGGGTCGCGCTGGTGCACGACTGGCTGACCGGCATGCGGGGCGGCGAGAAGGTGCTGGCGGTCCTCTGCGCGATGTTCCCCGACGCGCCGGTCTTCACCCTCTTCCACTTCCCCGGAAGCGTCAGCCCCGAGATCGAGAGCCACCCGATCCACACGAGCTTCCTCCAGCGCGCCCCGCGGCTGCGCCGGAGCTACCGGAGCTACCTGCCGCTCTTCCCGGCCGCCATGGAGGAGTTCGACGTGACCGGGTTCGACGTGGTCGTGAGCTCCAGCCACTGCGTGGCCAAGGGGGTCATCCCCGCGCCCGACGCGCTCCACCTCTGCTATTGCCACACCCCCATGCGCTACGCCTGGGACCAGGAGCACGCCTATTTCCCGAAACGCCGGGGGGTGGGGCCGCGCCTGCGCTCTTTCGCGCTCTCGGCGCTGCGGGCCTGGGACGCTTCGTCGGCCTCGCGCGTAAACACCTACGTGGCCAACTCCGCCTTCGTCGCCCGCCGGATCCAGACCTACTACGGAAGGGAGGCGGAAGTGGCCCATCCGCCGGTGGACGTCGAATTCTTCACCCCCGGCAAAAAGCGCGACCGGGAGAAGGACGGCGACTACTGCCTGATGGTCTCCGCCCTCGCCCCCTACAAGAAGGTCGAGAACGCCATGGCGGCCTGCGAGAAGCTGGGGATGGAGCTGCGGATCGTGGGCGAGGGCCCCGAGAGGAAGACCCTCGCGGGGATGGCCGGCCCCGGGGTCCGCTTCCTGGGGAAGGTCGGGCCGGAGAAGCTGCGGGACCTCTACCGGGGCGCCCGCCTCTTCCTCCAGCCGGGGGTGGAGGACTTCGGAATCGCCTCGGTCGAGGCCCTGGCCTGCGGCACGCCGGTGGTGGCGGTCGCCCGCGGGGGGATCCTGGACGTGGTCGAGGACGGCCGGCACGGCGTCCTCTATCCGGACTGGGAAGGCCCCTCCGCCGTGACCGAGGCGATTGACAAAGCGCTCCGGATCGGATTCAATCCATTGGACCTGCGCGATCGGGCAGAATCTTTCTCCGTTTCGCGATTCACCGATCGCATCCGTTCCCTTTTGTCCAGTCGATTTTCGAGTTGAGGGTGCCTCTCCTTGATCCAAGAACGCCACCGTAAAACGGCCGGGTTGTACCTGTTCGCGGACCTGTTCGCGACGCTCGCGGCGTTTTTCGCCGCCTGGATCCTCCGTTTCGAGTTTGAGGTCATTCCCCTCACCAAGAACGTCCCGCAGATCGGGCCGTACCTGCGCCTCATCCCCTTCATCCTCGTCGTCTGGCCCATCGTCTTCTACTTCCACGGCCTCTACCAGAGCCGCCGGGGCCGAAGCCGGGTCGACGAGGTCCTGACGATCGTCCTCGCAGTCCTGCTCGCGACCGTGCTCCTTTCGGTGGTGATCGCCTGGTACCGCCCGCCCGCGGCCCCGGGCAGCACCGAGTACTTCACCTACAGCCGCGCGTTCCTCGCCCTTTTCGCGTTCCTCGACCTGCTGTTCGTCTCGTCCACCCGCATGGCGGTGCGCTCGATGCTCCGGCGCGTCAGGAGCTCCGGCCACAACGTGCAGCGCATCCTGGTCGTGGGCGCGGGCCTCCTTGGCCGCGAGATCACGACGAAGATCCTCGCGCACAGAGAGCTCGGCTTCGAGGTCGTGGGCTTTCTGGACGACGATCCCGGCAAGGCCGGCACACTCGTCTGCGGCGTGCCCGTGCTCGGCACGACGCGGCAGGCCGAAGAGGTGCTCGCCACCCAGCCGATCGATCAGGTGTTCATCACCCTGCCGCTCGAGGCGCACAAGAGGATCCTCCAGCTTCTCGACCTGATGGCCCGCGAGTGCGTGGAGATCAAGCTCGTGCCCGACATCCTCCAGTACGCGACGTTGAACGCCGCGTTGGAAGACCTGGACGGCACGCCGGTGATCAACCTGTCGCAGGTGCCGCTCCAGGGCTGGAGCAGCATGATGAAGCGCGCGATGGACCTGGCGGTCGCGGGGGTCGCGCTCCTCGGGCTCATCCCGCTCTTCCCGCTGATCGCCCTCCTCATCTGGATCGAAGACCGCGGCCCGATCTTCTACCGCCAGGAGCGCATGGGATTGGACGGCCGCTCGTTCATGATCCTGAAGTTCCGCTCCATGCGCGTCAACGCCGAATCGACGAGCGGTCCGGTGTGGGCGATCAAGGACGATCCGCGCCGCACGCGCTTCGGCGGCTTCCTGCGCCGCTGGTCGCTCGACGAGCTGCCGCAGCTCTGGAACGTGATCACCGGCGACATGTCGATCGTCGGCCCGCGCCCCGAGCGCCCCACGTTCGTCCGCGAGTTCAAGCACAAGATCCCGCGCTATATGCTGCGCCACCGCGTGAAGGCCGGCATCACCGGCTGGGCCCAGGTCCACGGCTGGCGCGGCAACACGTCGATCAAGAAGCGCATCCAGTACGACCTCTACTACATCCAGAACTGGTCGCTCTCGCTCGATTTCAAGATCCTCTGGATGACCGTGCGCCACGGCCTGCGCCACAACGCGCACTAGCTCGAAGCTCTCCTCCTCCCGCTTCTCCGCTTCGCCGATGGGCGCGCAAACGCCCATTCGGCGGGCTTTTGCGGAGATTTCCGATCTCGATTCCAAATGCGGTCGACCGCGAGTTTCTCCTTCCCGCATTCCCCATTTGCGGGCGAGGGCTCGAACGCTCGGGGTCCGGCACTAGACCTTGAGGCGTAAAACCCTTGACGCACCAGATCTTGTGGGCGTACCCTAATTCCATCCAACACGTCCCACACCCGTGGGCACTTTCAGAAAGGAAGAGTCAAATGGCCAACATGGACGACAAGCCGAAGAAGGCCGCCGCCAAGAAGACTGCCGCCAAAAAGCCGGCTGCGAAGAAGACGGCGACGAAGGCTGCGGCGAAACCCGCTGCCAAGAAGACGGCCGCGAAAAAGCCGGCTGCGAAGAAGACCGCCGCCAAGAAGCCGGCTGCGAAAAAGACAGCGGCCAAGTCTTCGGGTGCGGCGAAGAAGACCGTGACCGCGGCCAAGAAGACCACCGCGAAGAAGACGACGACCGCCGCCAAGAAGGTCTCGACCAAGAAGCCGGCGGCGAAGAAGACGGCCGCGAAAAAGAGCGCCAAGAAGGGCTCTAAGTAGGCGGCCTTCGTTCCGAGGGCCGCAGGATCGGCCGGCGTCTCCGACTCCGGTGGGTCCTGCGGCGAAGTTTCCGAGAGGCGACGTTCTGGAATTTACTGGGGCCCGATTTTCTGTCGTCTTCCCAGCTTCTCTCTCTTCCTGCGTCGCCGGCACGGCGTCCTCGCTCCGCCCCGAAGCGAAAGCGTCGTGCCCGAGCCCCCTCGAAATCAAACGGCGGACACGAGGTTCCGCGCCGCCGCCCGATCCACCATCCAGAGAACGTTGCCTTGAACCACCTGCGCGGGATAGAGCGCCGGATCGCGCTCGCCTTCGATCACCGCGTGGACGGCCGGAGCCTTGTCCCCGCCGCTCACGAGGAAGAGCACCTCGGCCGCGTGGTTGAAGACCGGCGGCGTCATCGTGATCCGGAAGGTGTGGTGCGCCTCGACCCAGGGCGCGACCACGAGCCTTTCGTTTTCCGAAATCGCGGGGCTGCCCGGAAAGAGCGAAGCGGTGTGCCCCTCCGGCCCGAGCCCCATGAGCACGAGATCGAAGCGCGGCCATTCGCCAGGAGAGAGCGCGAAGAACGAGCGGAGGTCCTCTTCATACTCCACAGCCGCGCGCTCGGCTTCCTCTTCAGCTCGGATGCGGTGCACGTTTCCCGGCGGCACCGGCACGAGATCGAGCATCGCCTCGCGCACCATCCGGAAGTTGCTCTCCGGATGATCGGGCGGCACATGGCGCTCGTCGCCCCAGAAGAAATGGATCGCGTTCCACGGCAGGCGGTCGCGGAAGCCGTCGCTCGCGAGCAGGCGGTAGAGGGCCCGCGGCGTCGAGCCTCCGGAGAGCGCGATCGTGAAACGCCCAGATTTGCGGACCGCGTCCACCGCGGCGCGCACGACCTCCTCGGCCGCGGCGCGGGCGAGCGCCGCGGTGTCGTCGAGCACACGGACCTTCGTCATCCCCGCCATTTCCTTCCGTCCCGCTGGATCAGCTCCTCCGCCTCTTTCGGGCCCCACGTGTTCGCGGCGTAGTTGGGGAAGTTTCGCGGCGTGAGCGCCTTCCACACGTCGAGGACCGGCGTCACCACGCTCCATCCCGCCTCCACCATGTCGCTCCGGTGGAAGAGCGTCGAGTCGCCGGTCATGCAGTCATAGAGGAGCGTCTCGTAGCCCGTGTGCGGCTTGCTGCCGAAATAGTCCGTGTACTCGAAAGCCATCCTGACGGTCCCCAGCCGCACGTTCGGCCCGGGCTTCTTGGCTTCGAAGCGGAGCGAGATCCCCTCGTCCGGCTGGATGTGGAGCACGAGCACGTTGGAGGAGAGGCTCTCGACCGGGGTGTCGCGGAAGAGCATGAACGGCGCGCGTTTGAACTGGATCGCGATCTCCGTGGCCCGCTTGGGCAGGTGCTTGCCAGTGCGGAGATAGAACGGTACGTCGGCCCAGCGCCAATTGTCGATGAACAGTTGGAGCGCCACGAAAGTCTCCGTGGCGGACGCGGGCGAGACCGACTTCTCCGCGCGGTACGCGGGGAAGCGCGTGCCGTCCGCACTGCCTTCGCCGTACTGGCCGCGCACGGCCTGCCGCAGCACGTCCTCGTGCGAGAGCGGGCGAATGGCCCAGAGCACCTTGACGCGCTCGTCGCGCACGGCGTCCGCGGCAAAGGAGATGGGGGGCTCCATGGCCGTCAACGCGAGCAGTTGGAACATGTGGTTCTGCACCATGTCGCGCAACGCTCCGGCCTCTTCATAGTAGGCGCCGCGCCCTTCGACCCCCACGGTCTCGGCCACGGTGATCTGGACGTGATCCACGTAGCGGCGGTTCCAGATCGGCTCGAAGATGCCGTTGGCGAAGCGGAACGCCATGATGTTCTGGACCGTCTCCTTGCCGAGGTAGTGATCGATCCGGAAGATCTGGCTCTCCGAGAGCACCCCGCGGATCTCGCGGTTCAACGCGAGGGCCGATTCGAGGTCGTGCCCGAACGGCTTTTCGATGACCACGCGCCGAAAGCGCCCCTCCTCCTCGTTGGTGAGGCCGGTGGCGGCCAGCCGCTCTACGAGCTCGCAGAAGGACGAGGGCGGCACCGCGAGGTAATACAGGTAGGAGCCGCCGGTGCCGAGCTCCTTGTCGATCTCCGTGAGCCGGTCGCGCAGGCGGTGGAACGTCTCGGAGTCGCCATAGTCGCCGGAGACGTAGAAGATCCGGCGCGAGAGCCATTCGAGGCGCGCGGGATCGACGTCGTCGGTCGCGAACTCCTTCAAGTCGTCGGACATCCGCGCCCGGAACTCCTCTTCCGCAAGCGGCGAGCGGCCGACGCCCATGACCGCGAACTGATCGGTCAAGAGCCCGCTCGTCGCCAGGTTGTAGAGGGCGGGGATGAGCTTTCGTTTCGCCAGATCTCCGGTCGCGCCGAAGATCACCATCACGCAGGGAGGCGCGGGCTGTGCCTCCGGCTCAGGAGAGGTCTCGATCGTTTCTGGAGCGATGGCCATGGTCGTCGTCTCCCCGATCGATCAGCCGCCCGTCGGCCGCTCGACGTGGCCGCCGAACTTCTTGCGCATGGCGGAGAGGATTTTCTCCCCGAACGTGTGCTCCTGCCGCGAGCGGAAGCGCGCGAAGAGAGAGGCCGCGAGCACGTTGGCCGGCACGGCCTCTTCGATCGCGGCTTCGATCGTCCAGCGCCCTTCGCCCGAGTCCTGCACGAACCCGGTGTAGTCCGAAAGACCGGGGCTCTCGGCGAGCGCGGACGCGGTGAGATCGAGCAGCCACGAGGAGACGACGCTCCCCCGCCGCCACACCTCGGCGATGTCCGCGAGGTCGAGCTCGAAGCGGTGCTCTTGCGCGAGCTCTTTCGAATTGGCGTTCTTGAAGATGTCGAACCCTTCGGCGTAGGCCTGCATGAGACCGTACTCGATGCCGTTGTGGACCATCTTCACGAAGTGCCCCGCGCCCACCGGACCGCAGTGGAGAAAGCCCTCTTCGGCCGTGCTCTCCTTGCCTTCGCGGCCGGGCGCTGGTGGAATGTCGCCGCTCCCCGGAGCGAGCGTCCTCCAGATCGGATCGAGCCTTAAGACGATCTCGCGCTCGCCGCCGATCATGAGGCATTAGCCCCGCTCGAGCCCCCAGACGCCGCCGCTCGTCCCCGCGTCCACATACTGGACACCCTTTTCCCGCAGGGCCTTCGCGCGGCGCACGTCGTCCTTGAAGTGGGAGTTGCCGCCGTCGATGATCACGTCGCCCGCGGAGAAGAGCTCTCCCAACGAGCGTACCATCTGCTCGGTGGGCTCTCCCGCCGGCACCATCACCCACGCCGTTTTGGGCGCCTCGAGCTTCGCAACGAAGTCGTCGAGCGACGCGGACCCCGCGGCCCCCTCTTTCGCCAGATCGGCGACCGCCGCCGGGTTCAGGTCGTAGGCCACGCACTCGTGCCCACCCCGGAGCAGACGCCGCACCATGTTACCGCCCATCCTCCCGAGACCGATCATTCCGATCTGCATCGCTCGCACCTCCCAGTCTTTGGTATCGCCCCTCCCGCTCAAGGGGCTTCCGCAGTCTACACTCCACAGTGTAGCGGGGGGCCGGGGATGGCCGGGGCGGCCCCGGCCTTGCATGCGGGGATACGGACATGAGCACGATCGATCTCAAAAAAGCGGGCTTGACCGCCCTTCTCCTCGCCTTCGCCGCCTCTCCGGGCGCGGCGCAGGTGGCCCTGGGCGCCAAGGGCGGCACCCTGGGCGCCGGCGTCGAGCTGACCGTGGGGCTCTCCCGGCAACTCAACACCCGCCTCGGCGTGAACGGGTTCAACTACTCGGACGACCGGCGCGAGGCGAGCGACATCGAGTACGACGCCGAAGCGAGCCTCCGGACCGCCACGGCCCTCCTCGACTGGCATCCCGGAGGCCGCGGCTTCCGCTTGACCGGAGGCATCGTCTACAACGACACCGAGGTGACGGGAAACAGCCTCCCGCCCGCCTCGGGCGTCTACGACCTGGGCGGAGTCCCGGTCCCGGTCAGCATCCTCGGCACCCTGGACGCCAAGGCCGACTTCGACCCGGTCGTCCCCTACGTCGGGCTCGGCTGGGGCAATGCCGTGGCGGAAGGCAGGAAAGTGGGCTTCTTCTTCGACCTGGGCGTCATCTTCCAGGGCGAGGCGGACGTCGAGCTCACGCCGAACCTCCCCGCCAACAGCCCGATCAATACCACCCCGGGAGCCCGCGACGCGCTCGAGATCCTCCTCTCGCGAGAAGAGCGGGACCTCGAAAGCGAGGCGTCGGACTACGATCTCTACCCGGTGGTGTCGCTCGGGTTGACGTATCGGTTCTGAGGCGGTGCTAAGCTCCCGGGAATGATCAGGAATCCGCTCGCCGCGATCGTCCTCGGGACGGTCCTCTCTCTCGCCGCGGGGTGCGCCGCGAGCGCTCCGCCTTCGACTTCCAGGAACTCCTCTTCCATGAACCGGATCGCCGAATCGTACGTGAAGCTGGTGCTCGCCGTGGGGCAGCACGACGCCGATTATGTGGACGCCTTCTACGGTCCTCCGGAATGGAGGACGGCGGCTGAGCAGGCGAAGCGGCCTCTCTCGGAGATCCGCGACGAGGCCACGTCCCTGATCTCGGAGATCGAGGCCCAGCCTCCCGGCGCGGGGGACGAGCTCGTCCGGCTCCGCCATCAATATCTCGCACGCCAGCTCCAGGCTCTCCTGGCCCGGGTGAACCTGCTCTCGGGCACGCGGCTCACGTTCGACGAGGAGTCGAAGGCGCTCTATGACGCGGTGGCCCCCACGCACGGCGCGGAGCATTTCCAGGCGATCCTGGACGAGCTCTCCGCTCTTCTCCCGGGTAATGGCCCCTTGAGCGACCGGCTGGACAAGTTCCGCGAGGGCTTCATCATCCCGCGCGACCGGCTGGACGCGGTGTTCCAGGCGGCGATCGCCGAGTGCCGCAAGCGCACTCAGGAGCACGTCGATCTGCCGGCCGGCGAGAGCTTCGAGGTCGAATACGTCACCGGGAAATCGTGGAGCGCCTACAACTGGTACAAGGGGGGATTCCACAGTCTCATCCAAGTGAACACGGAGCTGCCGATCTACGTGGACCGCGCGATCGACCTCGCGTGCCACGAGGGATACCCCGGGCACCACGTCTACAACGCGCTTCTCGAAAAGCACCTCGTAGAGGACAGGGGGTGGCCGGAGTACTCGGTCTATCCGCTCTTCTCGCCGCAGTCGCTGATCGCCGAAGGCACGGCGAACTTCGGAATCGAGGTGGCCTTCCCCGGCGAGCAGAGAGTCGCCTACGAGCGCGCGACCCTCTTCCCGCTGGCGGGGCTGGATCCGAGCGACGCGGAAAAGTACTACGAGGTCCAGCGCCTCCTCCAGAAGCTCAACTACGCGGGCAACGAGGCCGCGCGGCGCTACCTGAACGGCGAGATCTCGCGGCAGGATGCCGAGGACTGGCTCGTCCGCTACGCCCTCATGGCTCCCGAGCGCGCGGCCCAGCGGGTCCGCTTCATGGACCAGTACCGGAGCTACGTGATCAACTACAACCTGGGCCAGGATCTCGTGCGCCAGTACATCGAAAGCAAGGGAGGCACCGCGGAGGCCCCGGAAAAGCGGTGGGAGGAGTTCGAGCGGCTGATCTCGTCGCCGCGGTTGCCGTCAGGATTGAAATAGCTCGGGGAGCCCCTACCCCGCCTTGCGCATCCCCTTCTCCGCTTCCACCAGGGCGGCCTTGAGCTGCTCGCGCTCCTCGTCTTCCAGATCCTGGCCTCCGAAGCTCTCGCGGAGGTAGAAGTCGATCACCCGGGCCGCGGGCTCCGCGGCGGCGGGATAGCGGGCGGCCGCCTCCTGGCGGACGACGAGCGGCGGCGTGGATTCCGGGATCGGAGCCCCGCGGCGGCCGAGGCGCTGCCGGATCTGCCGGTAGGCGGCGGTCGCGGTGAGCGGCGGCCGGAAGCGCAGGTAGAGGAGCCAGGTGATCACCGCCATGGCGGTCAGAGCCAGGGCCCCGGAGAGCGGGACCTTGGGAAGGCCGGGAGCCTCGCCGGGCTTGTCATCCGGCCGGAGGATCTCCTCCATGGCGGAGGGACGGCTCGGCGCGGCCTTCTCCTTGCGGTCGAAGATCGACCAGAAGTCGTGCCACAGCTCCCGCAAGCCTCCGAAGATGCGGAGCTGGTCGTAGAGGCCGAAGGTCAGGACGTAGCGGTCCCAGCGGAAGACGACGAAGTCCCAGGCCTGCCGCGTGAGGCCGAACATCCCCTCGCCGCTGTCGGCCGGCCGGCCGGCCGGAGGCGTAGGATCGAAGATCCTCCAGCCCTGTCCCGGCAGATAGGCTTCGACCCAGGCGTGGGCGTTGCTGTCCCGCACGATGTAATAGCCCTCGAAGGGGTTGTACTCGCCGCCCAGGAAGCCGGTGACGAGGCGCGCGTGAATCCCCTGAGAGCGCAGCATGAGCACCATCGAGGAGGCGAAGTACTCGCACTGCCCGCTCTTGTAGCGGAAGAGGAAGTCCTCGATGGGGTTGTCGGCCGAGCGCCCCGCGAAATCGAGGGTGTACCCGTAGTTGCTCATCAGGTGCGCCTCGAGACGGCTCGCGCGCTCGGCGGGGCTCCCCGACCCCATGGCTTCGCGAGCGAGGCTGGCGATCCGGGGTGAGACGCCCGAGAGGTTGAGAGAGCCGCCGCCGGGGCCTTCAGGAACCAGGCCGGTGAGGACCGGCCGGGCCGCGAGGCCCACCCGGTACTCGGAGACCTCCAGGGGGCTGAGCGGGAAAAAGACGGCCCCTCCCCGGTCGGTCTTCAGGGCCGGCGAGCGGGGCTCGACGACCACGGTCTCGACGGGCAACGGCACGCTCGGGCTGCGCAGCGGCTGAAGCCAGATCCGCGCCCAGCGGACCGGCCTCTCCCCGCGAGCGAGGACGAACCGGACCCCCTGGCCCCCCTGACGCCGGAGGAGCTCCGGGCGCTCCAGGGAACGGTTCCAGCTCCGGCCCTGGTAGACCTCGTAGGTCGCCGCCTTGAAGCGCATCTCGTCGTCCGGAGCGCCCGCCCCGCTCTCTTCGAGCAGCCGCAGGGCGACCTCGCGGCTCTCGCGGATGCGGCCGATCGAGTCGAGCGTCACCTCGTCGGAGAAGCCCCCGGACTCGATCGTCGCCCCGGTGCCGGCGCCGCGGCCGACGATGAACGGGGCGCGCACGCGCGGCAGGAAGAGGAAGAGCGGCACGGCGAGCACCACCGTCCCCAGGGTCGCAAAGGCGAGGAAGCCGCGCAGCGGAATGCGGGCGAGCGCCGGATCGTCGCGGCCGAACCCGGAGAGGACGTGGAGGAAGGCGAAGCGCGTGAGAAGCAGGAGCACGAGCACCAGGAAACCGATCAGATAGAGCACGATGGTGGGGTGGACGCTCGTGCCCATGGCCGCCAGGAACAGGAAGAAGATGCCCATGGAGGCCTGCCACTTGTCCCGCTCGCGGACGATGGCGAAAAGCTTGACCAGGACCGCGAAGAGACAGAGGTGGACGACCGGCTGCACCAGGCGCCCCCCGGACAGGACCATCAGGTCGAGCAGGAAGAAGGGGACATAGGCGATGCCCAGGAGGTTCATCCCCCAGAGCGGCAGCCAGCGCGGGGGATCGAGGCTCGCCCGCCGCAGGAAAAAGATCACGCCCGCGAGGTAGAGGGCGACCCCCAGCCACCCCACCACCGCGTTCATGGGGAGCGGGAGGGGCGCCAGGAGCGCGATCCATCCCAGGAGGAGGCGCTTCTGCCGTCCGAAGCTCATCCGGCCAGGACCTCCTCCCGGACCTCCGTCTCCATGTGGACCCGGAGCTGGGCGGAGCGCGGGTCCGACGAGGAGAGGGGATCGCGGCTCCTCGCCTGCGGCGCGACGAGAGCCAGGGCCTCGAGCACGGCCAGGCGCTGGCGCGGGCCGGCGGCAAAGGGGAGCGAGCGGTCGCGCGTCACCAGCTCGACCTCGTAGCCGCGGGCGAGGTGGTCCACGGCCGCGGTCGCGGCTTCGGAGACCAGCCGCTCGAAGCGGCTCTTCGCGGTGTCGTCTTTCAGCTCGCCCACTCCGTTGTCGAACACGATCGACAGGCGCCGGTTCCGCTCCGAAGCCCGCTCGGTGAAGATGAGCTCGCCCGTCCGCGCCGTCTGCTTCCAGTGGATCGACCGCGGATCGTCGCCACGGCGGAAGACGCGGAGGGCATGGAGGTCGTGCCCGCCGCCCGCGCGGCGGGAGGTGTCCTCTCCGAACTGGTCGGACTCCCGGGGGCGGGCGGACGCGGCCGGGAAGAGCTCGGGGAAGACCAGCACCTCGAAGTCCACCCGGTAGCGGACCCCCTTCCTGAAGAAGCCGAACGGGAAGAGGCTGGAGACGTGGGCCCAGGGAAAGCTGTGCTGCCCCCGGGAGCCGACCATCATGTCGAGCTGCCCCACGCTCTTGCCCCGCCGCGGCAGGTAGGGGATGAGGAGCGGCTGCGCCTGCTTCGACAGGTTGAAGAGGAGGAACCACCGGGGGAAGACCAGGGCGCGGCTCTTGACCGTGAAGCCCAGGGAGAACGGCCGGTTCGCGAACACCTCCCCGGGAGGATCGACCGCAACCGTGAGGCCGCGCACGTTCTCGCGCGACGCGAGGCCCGACAGGATCAGCACCGCGAACATGAGCGCGAGCACCATGTAGAGCGCATTGTTGGCGGTGTTCGTGGCGGCGATCGCCACCAGCACGGAGAGCAGGACATACCACAGGCCGACCGTGGTGATGCGGATCCCCTCGGGCACCGCGCGGCGGGACAGGAACCCGGAGGCGCGCTTCGTCACAGGGGGACCGGGATCCCCGCGACCACCCGCTCGATCGCTTTCCGGGACTGATCGAGATCGGTGGTTCCGCGCTTCAGGACGATGCGGTGGCCCAGGACCGGTGCGGCCAGGCGCTGGACGTCGTCCGGGATGGCATAGCTCCTCCCCTCGCACAGAGCGAGGGCCTGGGTGGCTCGGAACAGGGACTGGGCGCCGCGGGTCGAGACGCCGAGCAGGAACTCCCCGCCGTGGCGCGTGACCTCGGCGAGCGAGAGGATGTACTCGGCGAGCTTGTCCGCCACCCGCACCCGCGCGACCCGCTCCTGGAGGTCCAGGAGGTCTTCGCCCGAAAGCACCGGCTGCAGGCCGTCCAGGATGTTCTCGACACCTCCCGACAGCAGCAGGTCCTTCTCGTCCGCCCGCGGCGGGTAGCCGAGCGAGAGGGACATCAGGAACCGGTCGAGCTGCGACTCGGGGAGGGGGAAGGTGCCCTGGTACTCGAGCGGATTCTGGGTCGCGAGCACCACGAAGGGCTCGGGGAGCGTATAGCGCTTGCGCTCGATCGACACCCGGCGCTCGCTCATCCCTTCGAGCAGCGCCGACTGCGTCTTGGGCGTCGCCCGGTTGATCTCGTCCGCGAGCACCACGTTCGCGAAGAGCGGGCCGGGCACGAACTCGAACGACTGGGTCTTCTGGTTGAAGATCGACACGCCGATGATGTCGGACGGCAGCAGGTCGCTCGTGAACTGGATGCGCTGGAACTCGAGCCCCAGCGAGCGGGCGAAGGCCTGGGCCAGGGTGGTCTTGCCCACCCCGGGGACGTCCTCCAAGAGGACGTGCCCGCGGGCGAGCAGGCAGACGGTCGTCAGGCGGATGACCTCGCGCTTGCCGCGGATCACACGGGCGACGTTGTCTTCGAGGCGGCGGATCGGCTCCGCCGCAAGGGACGCATTGGTCGTCTCGACGGCAATCGATTCCATCGTGGCAGTCTACGCAGTAGAAAGGGCGTACGTTTAGGGGAACAGATTATAGCGAATGCGTCATACGATTCGACACCCGAAGTATATAACCGTCGGCTCCGCTCCCTCTCTTCCGGGGAGAGGCGAGAAGGAGATTGACCGCCGCATTTACGTCTTCTAAGATGGGGGCAGCCGAGCCCCGGAGCAGGGCGCCATCCCCAGCCAGCCCCTCAACGCAGAGGAAGCGCAGTACAATGGCGACTCGGTACCCCCAAGGCCCAAGGAGCTAAAAAGTTATGGCAGAACCGAAATTGGACCGTCTGAAGGCCATCGACGGCACGCTTTCCCAGATCGAGCGGCAGTTCGGCAAGGGGGCGATCATGCGCCTGGGCCAGCGCGAGACGGTGGCGCTCGATGCGATCTCCACCGGCTCGATCGCCGTGGACTACGCGATCGGCATCGGCGGCTTCCCGCGCGGCCGGGTCATCGAGGTCTACGGGCCGGAGTCGTCGGGCAAGACGACCCTGGCGCTCTCGGTCGTGGCCCAGGCCCAGAAGAAGGGCGGGATCGCGGCCTTCATCGACGCCGAGCACGCGCTGGACGCCGAGTACGCCCGGAAGCTCGGCGTGGACATCGACAACATCCTCGTCTCCCAGCCCGACAACGGCGAGCAGGCGCTCGAGATCGCCGAGATGCTCGTGCGCAGCAACTCCGTCGACGTGGTGGTCATCGACTCGGTCGCGGCCCTCGTGCCCAAGGCCGAGCTCGAAGGCGAGATGGGCGACTCCCACGTGGGCCTCCAGGCCCGTCTCATGTCGCAGGCCCTTCGCAAGCTCACGGCGATCGTCTCGAAGTCCAGGACGTGCCTCGTCTTCATCAACCAGATCCGCGAAAAGATCGGGGTCATGTTCGGCAACCCCGAGACCACGACCGGCGGCCGGGCCCTGAAGTTCTACGCCTCGGTGCGCATCGACATCCGCCGCATCGCCTCGATCAAGGAGGGCGAGGAGGTGACCGGCTCGCGCTCCAAGGTGAAGGTCGTCAAGAACAAGGTCGCCGCCCCCTTCCGCCAGGCCGAGTTCGACATCGACTACGGCGAGGGGATCTCCCGCGCCGGCGAGCTGGTCGACTTGGGGGTAGAGCACAAGATGGTGGTCAAGAGCGGCGCCTGGTACTCCTACGGCGACCTCCGCCTCGGCCAGGGGCGCGAGAACGCCAAGCAGTTCCTCCGCGAGAACCCCGATCTGGCCGACGAGATCGAGGTCAAGATCCGCGAAAAGATGGGCCTGCCCACCAACGCCGCCGCCGCGGCCCCCGTTCCCGCGGCGGGCTGAAGCCACGCTCGATCGCCGCAGCCCCCTACAGCCCAGGGTTTCCACCCTGGGCTGTTTTCACGTCGCCTGAAGGGCGATCAGAGGTATTCCGCGAGGCGGCGGACGCCTTCCGCGAAAGGCCCGGGGTCCGGCAGAAGCGAAAGGACGAGGAAGTCGTCCGTCGTGAAATCGAAGAAATAGCCGGGGTGGACGAGGACGCCGGCGCGCTCCAGGAGCTCCAGGGCCAGCTCCTCGTCCGAGACCGGGCGGGAGAACCGGATCACCGCCGACCACCCGCCCTCCGGCTCGAACAGCTCGGCCTCGGGACGATCGACCAGCGCCGCGCGGAGCTTGGAGAGGTTTCCTCGAAGCCGTTCGAGGATCGCGGCCCGGATGCGCGGCGCCAGCTCCAACACCCCGGGGAGGGCCCGCTGGACCGGCGTGGCGACCGAGAGATAGCTGTCGGCCACCAGCTCCAGGGCGGACACGATGCGGCGGCGGAGGTCGGGCGGGCCGTCCACGCGAATCCAGCCCAGCTTCCACGAGGGCAGGCCGGCGCCCTTCGAAAGCCCGCCCAAGGAAAACGAGAGGGCCTCGCTCGTCGCCACAGCCGCCGGACCGGCGACCAGCGGGTAGTCAGCGAAGACCTCGTCCAGGATCAGCGGAATGCCGCGGGAGGCACAGAGGGCGGCCACGGCCTCCTGCTCCGGGACCGTGAGGAAGTTGCCGGTCGGGTTTCCCGGATGAACCAGAGCCAGGAGCCGCGTCCGCTCCGAGAGGGCGAGCTCGACCGCCTCGGGGTCGAGCGCGAAGCGCCGTCGCGGCCCCCGGTGAAAATGGCGGAGGACGAGCCCGTCGAGCGCCGCCAGGCTGTCGAGCAGGGGGTACGAGGGAGCGGCGGTCAGCACCTCGTCGCCAGGGTCGCCGAAGAGCTTGAACAGAAAGGAATAGGACTCGGAGGTCGAAGCGGTCAGCACGAGGTCTTCGGCCGAGACGGAGTCTCCCGGCCGGGAGAGGTGGGCGGCGAGCGCCTCGCGGGCCTCGGGAATCCCCCGCGGATGAGGGGCGTACTCCGCAGTTGCACCACGGTGCAGAAGCTCCGCCAGCTCCTCTTCGGGATACGGCAGCCCGACCCGCGTCGGGTTCGTCTCCGTGAGGTCGATCACCGGCAGGCCGCGCGCCGACCGGTCCGCAACCGCCCGCGTCAGGCGGTTCAGCGGGTGTTCCCAGGGACGGCGGCTCGACAGGCGGAGGGGCGCGGGCACAGGAGAAGTCTACTCGCGCGCGGTAGAATCGACGCGAAGGGAGAGACGCGATGTCCATCGCCGCCGAATCCGTCCCCGAGGCCGCTCTGTCCCCCGAAGCGGAGCCACCGATCGTCACGGGAGAGGACTACATCCGGAGCCTCCGCGGGCGCGGGCTCCGGGTGTTCCTGTTCGGCGAGCTCGTTCCCGAACCGGTCGATCACCCGGTGATCCGGCCTTCGATCAACGCGGTGGCCGAGACGTACGACCTCGCGGTGCGCGAGCCGGAGCTCGCCACGGCGGTCTCGCCGTTGACCGGCGAGCGCATCAACCGCTTCCTCCACATCGCGGGGAGCGCCGAAGACCTCGTGATGCAGAACAAGATGCAGCGCAAGCTCGGGCAGCTCACGGGCACATGCTTCCAGCGCTGCGTGGGCATGGATGCCTTCAACGCGCTCCACTCGGTCACCTACGAGATCGACGAGCGGCACGGCACCCACGGCACCCGATATCACGAGCGCCTGAAAGCCTTCCTCACCCGCGTCCAGCGCCGCAATCAGGTCGTGGGCGGCGCGATGACGGACGTCAAGGGGGACCGGTCGAAGGCGCCTCACCAGCAGGACGACCCCGATCTCTACGTCCACGTGACGAAGCGGACGGACGAGGGGGTGTGGATTCGCGGCGCCAAGGCGCACCAGACCGGCTGCATCAACTCCCATTGGATGATCGTGATGCCGACCCTGCGCCTCGGCCCCGAGGACCGGGATTTCGCGGTGGTCGGCGCCGTGCCCGTGGACGCCCCCGGCATCACCTACGTCTACGGCCGCCAGTCGTGCGACACGCGCCACGCGGAAGGCAGCGGGCTGGACGCCGGCAACGCGCGGTTTTCCGGCCAGGAGGCGATGGTCGTCTTCGACGACGTGTTCATTCCCAACGAGCTCGTGTTCATGGACGGGGAGGCGGAGTTCGCGGCGATGCTGGTCGAGCGGTTCACCTGTTACCACCGCCGAAGCTATGTGTGCAAGAGCGGGGTGGGCGACGTGCTGATCGGGGCCGCGGCCGCGATCGCCGAGTGCAACGGCGTGGACAAGGCTTCGCACGTCAAGGACAAGCTCGTGGAGATGACCCATCTGAACGAGACGATCTATTCGACCGGCATCGCATCGTCCTATCAGGCGCAGCCACTGAAATCAGGGTGCTATCTGAACGACGACATGATCGCGAACGTCTGCAAGCACCACGTGACGAAAATGCCCTACGAGATCGGCCGGCTCGCCCAGGATCTGGCCGGCGGCCTGATGGTGACGATGCCTTCCGAAAAGGATCTCGAGAGCGCGGAGACCGGAGACCTGCTGCGCAAGTATCTGCGGGGGCGCGCGGACGTTCCGGTCGAGACCCGGATGCGGATTCTGCGTCTGATTGAAAACATGACGCTGGGCAGAAACGCCGTCGGATACTTGACCGAATCGATGCACGGCGCCGGCTCGCCCCAGGCCCAACGCATCCAGATCGCCCGCCAGATGGAGCTCGACTACAAAAAGCGGCTGGCCCGAAGGCTCGCCGGCGTCGACGAAGAGGAGCCGGCACCGGAGGAAGGCGGCTACTTCGAGCGCGTCTTCGAGCCGGAGCCCTGAGATGACGACCTTCACGACCCGGCAGCTCAACCGCGCCCTGCTCGCGCGGCAGAGGCTCCTCGCGCGCGAAAAGACGACGGCGCCTGAAGCCGTCGAGCGTCTCGCGGGCCTCCAGGCGCAGTTGGCGCGGCCTCCGTTCGTGGGACTCTGGACGCGCCTCGATGGCTTTCGCCGCGACGATCTCCTCGACGCGCTCCGGAGGCGCCAGGTCGTCCGCGTAACAGCCATGCGCGGCACGCTGCACCTGATGACGGCCGCCGAGTACGCGGAGCTGCGAGGGGCTCTGCAACCAGGGCTCTCGCGCGGCATGCAGGCGATCCTCCGCGACCGGGCGAAGACCTTCGACCTGGACGCCGTCAAGAAGGAAGCCCGCGAGTTCTTCGGCGGCTCGCCGCAAACCTTCGATGCCTTCCGCATCCATTGGAAGGCGAAGCACCCGGAGGGGGACGAACGCGCGATGGCGTACGCCGCCCGCACCCACCTCCCGCTCGTGCAGGTGCCGACGGAGGCGGCCTGGGGATTCCCGGCCGCCGCGGCGTTCGCACTGGCGGACGAGTGGCTCGGGACGGAGATCTCGACCGGCGAAGCGCCGGCTCACGCGCTCGTCCGGCGGTACCTCGCCGCGTTCGGCCCCGCGACGCCCGGAGACGCGCAGGTATGGTCCGGCCTCTCCGGATTGCGCCCGGTGTTCGAAGAGCTCCGCCCGAGCCTCGTGACCTTCCGCGACGAGCGCAAGCGCGAGCTGTTCGACCTCCCCGAAGCCCCGCGCCCCGCCGAGGACGAGCCGGCGCCCGTCCGCTTCCTCCCGGAGTTCGACAACCTGGTGCTGTCCCACGACGATCGCACCCGCGTGATGGCCGACGAGCACCGCCCCCGGGTCGTCTCCAAGAACCTCCAGGTGAGCGCGACCTTCCTGGTCGACGGCTTCGTGGCCGGGACGTGGAAGGTCGAGCGCAAGAAGAAGACCGCGGCCCTGGTCCTCGAGCCGTTCAGCCCGCTCGCCAGGAAGACGCTGGCGGCGCTCGAAAAGGAAGGGGACGCGCTGCTGCGGTTCGTCGAGGAGGATGCGGAGGTGCGGGAGGTGCGGGCTACGAAGCCTGCTTGAACACCCGGCGCCACCAGCGGCGGTAGACGGGCTCTTCCTGCTTTTCCGCCTCGGCCTCCAGGCTCTCGACGGGCGCCGGGAGGAGGGCGAGGCGCCCTTTCTGGAGCTGGAGGAGGAGGAGGTCCATCTCGCGGCCCCGCTGGCGGGGGTCTCCGGAGAAGGCTTCGCCCAGCGAGGTGCGACCGTCGAAGCGGGCGTAGAAGTCGCGCGCACGGTCGGGCATGCGTTTCTGCTCCTCGGCCGTGGGCTCCCCCACCCACATGGGGTAGGAGCGCTCGAGGAGGTCGAGCGGGATCGCCATGTGCCTTCGGGAGACGAGCACCTGCTCCTCGGTCGCCTGCTCCAGGAGGAGGTCGTAGACGCTCAGCTCGTGGGTGCCCCGCTCGACGGGGTCGCCGACGTCGGCGATGTCCAGCACCATGCCCACGCAGAGGCGGAAGGCCCCTTCGAGGAAGCGGTAGTAGGAGCCCCGGATGGTCCGGTAGAGGTCGGCCAGGGTGCTCTTGCCGTCCACGGCCTGGACGATCCGCCGCTGGACCGGGGTCAGGCCGTCTCCTCCGGGAAAGCGCTCGCCCCGGCGGAGCACCATGTTGTCGTGGACGAGGACGCGGCGCAGGCGGACGTACTCGTCCTTCCAGCGGGTCCCCTCCATGACGAGGCCCAGGACGTTGATCGGCTCGGGGAGGATCTCCTCTTCCTGCGGCATCTCGGCCTGGAAGTAGAAGATGCCGCGCTCCCAGAGGAAGATGTCGCAGACGACGTCCTCGATCTGGCCCCGGAGCGTGCGCTGGATCTCCTCGGAGGAGAGCATCCCGAGCTCCAGAAGGGTGGCGCCCAGGCGGACCCCCTGGCTGGTGCAGTGATGGAGCGCCTGGAAGAGCTGCTCGTCGGTCAGAAGCCCGCGAAGGAGCAGGTGCTGGCCGTAGTACTCGGCCGGGTTGTTCGAGAAGCAGCCCACGACGTCCCCGGCGTGGAAGTAGATCCGCTTCTCGCGCTCGCTGCGGCGGATGACGAGGGCCCCGGTGGGCCGCTCGTTCTGCGCCCACTGCAAGAGATCCCCGACGGGGAAGGACGCCAGTCTTCCTGAAAATTCCATAAGAGCTCCGGCCGATTCTAGCAGGGCGGAGGCGAGAATTCCTCCCCGGTGGGGGCTGTTATGCTTCCCACTATGCTCCGCGCCAAGACTCTCTTTCTCGCGTACCTTCTGATCGGCCTGTCCGCTCCCCTGGGAGCTGCAACCTTCCCCTGCCGCCCTTGTGCGGGCGTGCGGATCGAGCCCGCCTCCGATCCTTCCCTGTTCGCCGGCCCCGAGACCTTCGCCCGGGCGCTCCAGACCGCGAAGCTCGAGCCGGGAAGCCCCCTCTTCATTGCGTGGGAGGTCCCGCTCACGGCGGAGGGCGGCGCGTCCGCCCAGACGCCGGCCGCGGTCCGCGAGGCCGGGGCCACGCCCTGGGTCTCCCTGATCTTCCGCACCCCCGCCCCCCTGGCCCAGTCCTCCGAGCGCCTGCAGCAGGAGCTTCGCGCCGCCGCGGCGATCGCCGGCCAGGCGCCCGCGGGCACCTGGTTCCAGGTGGTCTGGCGGCCCGAGGGGCAGGAGGGGAACGGTTTTGTGCCCACCGAGTACGCCTTCCTCCTGACGCGCGCCGCCGTCACCCTGACCGGGGCCCGGCAGGACGCGCTGGTGGCCACCGAGCCCCTGCCGGCGGACCCGAAGGCGATCGCCGCGCTCTACGGCGAGGAGGTGGCGGCCTACCTGGAGGCGGCCGCGCTCCAGCCCGGCGCTCCGGACGCGGTCACGGCCGCGATCGAGGCCATCCAGACGGCCGACCCCGGCCGGCCGGTGGTGCTCGACGCCTTCGCCTGGCCGGCCGCCCCGGGAGACCCGGCCGAGGTGATGGCGCTCGCCGCGCAGTCCGCGGCGGCGGGCATCGACATGACCCTGTTCCGGGCTCCCGCCGTTGCTGCGGAGGACCAGGCGATCTTTCCCCTGCTCAATCCTCTGGCGGTCCTCGCCCGGGAGTTCAAGGGGGATCTCTCCTACGATCCCTCGTCCGCTCCGTCGGGAGCTTCGGGCGCCTGGGTGTTCGTGCGCGGCGAGGACCTGGGGCTACGGGTGATCGCCCTCCTCCCCGAGGGGGCGGGCGAGGCGGTCCTCCGCTTTCCGGACCCGGAGCTGCGGCGGCCCACCCGCTTCCCGGTGGCCCCCGGCCGGATCTCCCCGCCCTCCGGGCAGGTGACCGCCCAGGGGCTCACGCTTCGCGTTCCGGATGCGGGACGGGTGACGGTCCTCGGGCTCGAGCGCGCCACGGCGGCCGAGCGCGAGGGGGTCGCGGAGAAGGTGACGGTGTCGTCGCAGCGGGAGATGCCGGTCGAAGAGATCCTCCGCCGGCTCCAGGCGTTCGAGGACGCCCAGGCGCGGCGCCTCACGCACTACCGCGCCACCAACACCACCCACATGCGCTTCCAGCCGGCGGCCGGAACGCAGACGATCGAGGCCACCCTGGAGGGGCCGTTCTTCTTCGATCCCAAGACCGGATCCGACTGGGCGTGGGAGACGCTCTACGTCAACGGCGTCCGCTGGCGGGGCAAGACGCTCCCCGAGATCCCCCTGATCCAGCCGGAGAAGGCGGCGGCCCTTCCCCTCGAGATCCACTTCAGCAAGCAGTACCGCTACCGCCTCCGCGGCACGGAGAAGGTGGGCGACCGGGACGCCTGGGTGGTCGACTTCGCCCCGGCCGGCCCGGCGGGCGAGGGCGCCAAGCTCTACCAGGGCACGGTGTGGGTCGACCGCCAGATCTACGCGCGCCTGCGCACCCGGGCCGTGCAGATCGGCCTTGAAGGGGAGGTGATCTCGAACGAGGAGACCCTCCACTATTCGCCCATCGACGCCCAGGGGAGCCCGGCCGCGTGGTCGTCCCAGAGCTTCGTGCTGCCGCTCCGGCTCGTGGCGCAGCAGATCCTCTCGGTCGTCAACACCGCGACGGTCGTGGAGCGCGAGACACAGCTCACGAACGTCCTGATCAACGGCCCCGCCTTCGAGGATGACCGGAAGGAGGTCGCCCAGTCGGACGTCACCATGGTGCGCGACACGGCCCAGGGCCTGCGTTACCTGGTGAAAGAGGGCGACGGCGGCGAGCGCGTGGTCAAGGAGGGCTTCGACACGAGCAAGCTCTTCGCCTTGGGCGGCGTGTTCTACGACGACGCCCTGGACTATCCGCTGCCGCTCGCCGGCATCAACTATTTCTCCTTCGACTTCAAGGGGACCGGCAAGCAGTTGAACGCCTTCTTCGCCGGGGCGCTCCTCGTGGCCGACGTGGCCGAGCCGCGGCTCTTCGGCTCGAAGTTCGACGCCGGCGCCGACATCTTCGCCCTGGCCATCCCGGTCACCGACACCGTCTACCGGGGCGACCGGGAGGCGAACGAGGAGGACGTGGACCTCCGGACGGGCAACGTGGGCCTGAAGCTCGGGCACCCGCTCGGCAACTTCGTCAAGCTCGGCATGGAGTACAGCGCCCTGGTCTTCAACTACGGAAAGGCCGAGGACACGGCCGACGGTTTCGTGGTCCCGAGCGACAACATCCTCCACGCGATCGACCTTTCCGCGACCTTTTCCCGGGCCGGCTACCGGCTCTTCGCGACCGGCAGCTACAACCGGCGCTCGGAGTGGGATTTCTGGGGCCTGCCGGGCAACCCCGAGTGGAGCGAGGACAAGCAGGACTTCCTGCGCTACGAATTCCGGGCGAGCAAGAACTGGTACCTCCCCCGCTTCCAGAAAGCGAGCGTGGAGGTGGACTACGCGTCGGGGAGGGACCTCGACCGGTTCAGCAAGTACCAGTTCGGGTTCTTCGGCGGCACCCGGGTCCACGGCTACCAGAGCAACCGGGTGCGGGCGACGGAGGTGGTCGCCGGTCACGCCTCCTACGGCTTCGAGGTCGGCCAGATGCTCCGGCTGGAGGCGGTGGCGGACGCGGCGTGGGCGACCGACGAGGACACGGGGCTCGACCGCGAGCTCCTGGGGGGCGTCGGTCTCCAGGGGTCGTTCATGGGCCCGTGGCAGACGCTCGTCAACCTGGATCTGGGCGTGCCGGTGGCCGGCCCGGACGACGGGTTCGTGCTCTACCTGGTGTTCCTGAAGCTGTTCCGGTAGCTGTCTCCCTCCTCTCCCGGCGGAAGGGGGGGCGATGGGAGAGGAGGGCCGGGGTGGTGAGGTCAAAAAAAAGTGCCTCCTCTTTCCCGGTTCAGGACGAGGAGGCTGAGGGGAGAGTGGCGGGAGGACGGTCAGCCCGGGATCAGGATCTCCTTCGTGGGCGACGGGTCCTCGAAAGGCCGGTCCAACACGGGGACCGGCCCGGCGATGTCTTGCATGAAGTCGAGCTTCCGCAGGCTCTTGCTGGGATAGGGGGAGCAGAGCAGGTATCCCTGGACGAGATCGATGCCGGACGAGAGGGCCACGTCCAGGTCCCGCTCGTCCTCGATCCCCTCGGCCACCGCCCGCCCGCCCAGCCGGCACGCGAGGTCGGCGATCGACTCCAGGACCGCCCTCCGGTGCGGGTCGGCGTGCGCGCCGGCCACGAAATGGCGGTCGATCTTCAGAAGGTCGGGCTGGCAGTCGAGGATCATCCGGTAATTGGATTGCCCGAGCCCCACGTCGTCGAGCGCGATCCGGACCCCCAGGCCGCGGAGGCGGTCGAGGCTCATCAGGAAGGACGGCCCGGACCAGGGCGGCGCGTGCTCGACGATCTCGATGATGAGCCGGTGGCAGGGGATCCCGTACTCCTGGGCCTGCTCGGCGAGCCACACCGGCAGCAGCCGGTCCTGCTCGAGGGTCGACGCGTGAACGTTCAACGACAACCCCGGCATGCCGGGGAGGCCTCGCGCCTCGCGCAGAGCCGCCGCGATCGCCAGGCGGTCGACTTGGGCCTCCCGCCCCTTGCGCCGCACGTACTCGAACAGGACGTCGGCCCGCTCGACATTGGTGCCCCGGGGGCCGCGAGTCAGCGCCTCCAGGGCGAAGACCGAGCGCCCGCTCCAGCCGATCTCGAAGATGGGTTGAAACGCGGTCGTAAGCCCCGCCGGCTCGACGATCTGATTCCAGAGGCGGCCGGCTCCGAACTTCACGCGACTTTCTCCGTGGCGTTCCCCGTGGCTTTTCCCGTAAGACGGGCGGCGATCTCGGCCAGAGCGGCGAGCGGCTGGGGTTTGAGGAGGAAGGCGTCCACCCCCCGCCCCACGGCTTCCCCTTCGATCTCGACCGAGCCATGGCCGGTGAGCACGATGACCCGGGTCCAGGGGGAGCGCTCGCGCACGAAGCGGATCAGCTCCAGCCCCTCGTTGCTGTGGATCCCGGTCAACCGGAGGTCGGCGATCAACAGGGTGTACCGGATGTGCGAAAGCAGAGCCTCCGCCTCTTCGAGCTCCTGAGCGCAATCGACCTGCCAGCCCAAAGGCTCGAAGTAGTCGCGGATCGCGAACAGGATCGGCTCTTCGTCATCCACAACAAGGATTCGCATTCTCATGGCTTGCTTTCCCTAGAAGGCAACCCTCGTGCCAAGCCCTGCCCCGGTGACAAAACAGTGACAAATCAAGGTTTTAGACGGAAGGCTTCGAAAAATCTGTCCAGATCCGGGACGGGACGTCCGAAATCCGGACAGACGGCGGCGCTCAGGCCTGCCGCTTCTTGAGCTTCTGGTAGAGCGTGCTCCGGGGGATGCCGAGCCGGCGGGCGGCCCGGCCGACGTTGCCCCCCTCCTCTTCGAGGACGCGCGCCATGTGCCGCTCTTCGAGGTCCTTCAAGGTCAGGCCGTCCGCCGTATTTTCCGCGGCCGCGGCCGCGCTGCCGGCCTCGAAGCGGAAGTCCTCCGGGGAGAGGATCTCGCCCCCGGACAGGAGGGCCGCGCGCTCGAGCACGTTGCCGAGCTCGCGGATGTTGCCGGGCCAGGAGTAGTCCTGGAGCCGGGAGGCGGCCTCCGGGGAGAGCGTCAGGCGCTTCCGGCCCAGCTCGGCCGCGAGCCCGGTCAGGATCCGCTCGGCCAGAGCCGGCACGTCCTCGCGCCGGTCCCGGAGCGGCGGCACGATCAACGGGAGGGTGCTGATCCGGAAGTAGAGGTCGTTTCGGAACCGCTTCTCCGCCATCAGGGACGCGAGGTCCTGGTGGGTCGCCGCGATCAGCCGCACGTCGACCGACTTCTCGCTGACGTCGCCCAGCCTCCGGAAGCGCTTCTCCTCGATCACCTTCAGGAGCTTGGCCTGCACCTGGAGGTCCATGTCGCCCACCTCGTCCAGGAACAGGGTGCCCAGATGGGCGACCTCCAGAAGCCCGACCTTCTGCTCGACCGCGCCGGTGAAGGCCCCTTTGCGATGGCCGAAGAGCTCGGTTTCGAGGAACTCCCGAGCGAGGCCGGCGCAGTTGATGTCGATGAACGCCTCCTCGGCCCGGGAGCTGTTCTCGTGAAGCCAGCGGGCGAGCACTCCCTTGCCGGTCCCGGTCTCGCCAAGGACGAGGATGGGCCTCTCCGAGGCGCAGACCTTCCGGGCGTCCTGGGCGAGGCGGCGGATGGCCGGGCTGGTGCCGAGGAAGGGGTCCAGGGCCGCCTGCGACCGGCGGGCGCGGTGAAACTTCTCTTTCTTTCGGGCGCGGCGGTTTTCGAGCGCCCGCTCGAGCACCACGGCGAGGGCGGGCAGCGCGACCGGCTTGGTGAGGAACTGCTCCGCCCCCTCCTTGATGGCCTGGACCGCGAGCTCGATCGAGCCGTAGCCGGTCAGGACGACGATCGGCACGCCCAGGTCCGCCCCGGAGATCTGGGCCAGGAGCTCCAGGGCGTTGCCGTCGGGGAGCGAATAGTCCACCACGGCGGCGTCGACCTCCCCCGAGCGCAGGAAGTCCAGCGCCTCCCGGCAGGTTTCCGCCTCGCGGATGGTGTAGCCCATCGTCTCCAGGAAGTCGCGGACGGCGAAGCGGACCGCGGCCTCGTCGTCGACGATCAGGAGGGTCTCGCCGGCCATCAGAACCTCTCCGCTCCCGCGTTCTTGGGGATGGGCGGCAGGACGACGGTCATCACGGCCCCTCCGCCCGGCCGGTTGCCGGCGGCGATCTCCCCCTCGTGCTGCTCGACGATGCGCTGCACGATCGAGAGCCCCAGCCCCGTGCCGCCGCGGCGCCGGGTGAAGAAGGGCTCGAAGACGCGGGCCAGGTCCTCGGGGCGGAAGCCGGGGCCGGAGTCCTCTACGAAAAACCGCACTCCGCCTCCGCCGTCCGCGCTCTCCGCCCGCAGGGTGACCTGGCCGCCCGGGGACGAGTGCTGGATCGCGTTTTCGAGGAGGTTCTCGAAGACCTGGACGACCCGGGCGCGGTCGACCGTCAGGGTGGGGAGGCTCCCGGCGATCTCCTCGGCGACCTCCACCCGGGTGGCGGCGGCGAGCGGCGCGCAGGCGTGGACCGCCGCCTGCGTCAGCTCGCGGGCGGAGGCCTCGGTCAGCTCCAGGCGGAGCGGCTTGCCGTAGTCGAGGAGCTGCTGCATGAGCTCGTTCAGCCGCTGGACCCGCTCCTTCAACACGTCGAAGTAGCGGCGATACTCCGTCCGGCTCTTGAACCGCGACTCGAAGGCGTCGAGCGTCGCCGAGATGCCGAAGAGGGGGTTCCTCACCTCGTGCGCCACGCCGGCCACGAGGGCCCCCATGGCGGACATGGTCTCGCTCCTGCGGAGCGACTCCTGGAGCTTCACCAGGTTCGTGATGTCGAGTGCCACCACGATGAGCCAGCGGTCGCCCTGGGGCCCCGCCACCGGGTTCACGGAGACGTCCCAGGTCCCCCCCGCCTCGTCCCCCACCTGGGCGGTGGCGCGGACCGCGCTCGCCGCCACCCGCGCCGCGAGCCCCTGGACGGCGGGCCAGGGCTCGCGATCCCCCAGGACCGAGAGCGGGTGGTGGACCGCGTCGTCGTAGGAGACGCCGGCCAGAGTGCGCGCAGCCTCGTTCATGCGGATGATCCGGCCGCTCGTCTCCACGAGCAGCAGGGGGGAGGCGATCGAGTCGAAGGTGAGCCGCCACTCCAGGGCCGACCGGCTGATCGCCTGCTGGAGCTTCTCCTGCCTCTCCTCGATCCGCCGGCGCTCGTCCTCCTCGCCCATCCGGTCGGAGGCGTCGCGCTGGACCGCGACCCAGTGGGTGATTGCCCTCGCGCCGTCGCGGATCGGCGAGATCGTCCACTCGACGCTGTACTCCGTGCCGTCCTTGCGGTAGTTGACGGCCCGGGCGCTGAATTCGTCCACCCCGCGAGAGAGCGCCCGCTTCAGGGCGTCGAGCACGGAGCGGTCCGTCTTCGGCCCCTGGAGGATCCGGGGGCTCCGGCCCAGAAGCTCCTCCCGCCGCCAGCCGGTGAGCGTTTCGAAGGCGGGATTCGCGTAGACGATCGCCGGCTCCGGCGGGGCAAGCCCCGCCGTGGTGATGACGATGGCATCCCGCGCGTGCTCGACCGCGGACAGGATCAACCGCAGCTTCTCCTGGGTGTCGCTCTCGGACCCCTTTCTGGTGCGCATAAGAGAACGGCCTTGTCTGGCTCGAAGAGAGCCATAGTATAGACCGGATATGAGCCGCGACGAAGAAGAAGAGGAGAGCGAGGGCTTCGACCCTGCCGAGCCGGTCGAGCTGCCGATCACCGACGTCCTGGATCTCCACAGCTTCCGGCCGCCGGAAGTGGCCGGCGTGGTCCGCGAATACCTGGACGCGGCCTATGAAAAGGGCCTGCGTTCCCTGCGCATCATCCATGGCAAGGGGATCGGGGTGCAGCGGCAGACGGTGCGCACGATCCTCGGCCGCGATCCGCGGGTCGAGGGCTTCGGGGACGCCCCCCTCGAGGCGGGGAGCTGGGGCGCCACATGGGTGCGGCTCAAATGACCCCGCCCTCGGGGAGCCTGCCGGGAGCGCTCACCCGGACGTACCGGCGGGGACGGCGGAGGCTGTTCGGCTTCCTGCGCCCGTCACGGGTCGAGCTCGTCTACACCCGCCGCTACCAGATCGAGCTGCCCGGCGTGCTTCACGATCCGCGCCGGGGCGAGCGCATCCTGGCCTTTCTGGACGCCACCGGGCTCCTGGGGGCCCGTTCGGTGCGGCGGCCGGGCCCGGCGAGCTTCCGCCAGCTCCTCCGCGTCCACACGGACGAGTACCTGGACGCCCTCTACCGGCCGGGAGCGCTCACCCGGATCGTCGGCTTCACGATTTCCGAGAACGTCACCGACCGGGTCCTCGAGATGCAGCGGCTGATGGCCGGGGGGACGATCGAGGCCGCCGGCCGGGCGGCCGCGTCCGGCGGCATCGCCATCAATCTCGGGGGCGGGCTCCACCACGCCTTCGCCGACCGGGGGGAGCGCTTCTGTGCCTACAACGACATCGCCACGGCCATCGCCGAGCTGCGCGCCCGGGGCGACCGGTCGCGGATCCTCGTCGTCGACCTGGACCTCCACGACGGCGACGGCACACGGTCGCTCTTCGCGAGCGATCCCACGGTCCACACCTTCTCGATCCACAACCACACCTCCTGGGAAGGCGAGGCCGTGGAGGCGACCGCCATCGAGCTGGGCGACGGGGTGGACGACGCGGCCTATCTGGACGCGGTGCGGACCCGCCTCCCCCCGGTCTTCGAAGCCTTCCGGCCGGAGCTGGTCTTCTACCTCGCGGGGTGCGATCCGGCGTTCGACGACCAGATCGGCGACTGGAAGATCTCGGCTGCGGGCCTTCTCGAGCGCGACCTCTTCGTCCTTTCCCAGGCGCGCGGACCCGCGAAGAAGCTCCCGCTCGTCCTCGTGCTCGCCGGGGGATACGGCCTGAACGCCTGGCGCTACAGCGCCCGCTTCCTCTCCGCGCTCTTGAACGGGGGGACGGCGATCGAGCCTCCCACGACCGAGGAGGACGTGCTCACGAGGTACCGGCGCCTCGCCCGGGAGCTCGATCCGCGCGCGCTGTCCAGCGACACCGGGAAGGACGACGACTGGGGGTTGACCGCCGAAGACCTCGACGCGGCATCGGCGGGCGGGCACCGGCCCCACCGTTTCCTCGGCTTCTACTCCCTCCAGGGACTGGAGCTCGCGCTCGAGCGCGCCGGCCTCTTCGACCGCTTGCGGGCCCTGGGGTTCGAGCGGCCGATCCTCGAGATGGACCTGAGCAACCCCACGGGGGACACCGTCCGCCTGCTCGGGGACGAGGCCCGGAGCGAGCTGCTGATCGAGCTGCGGGTGCGGATCGACCGCGGAGAGCTCCCCGGCTTCGCCCTGCTGCGCATCGAATGGCTGCAGCTCCAGAATCCCCGGGCCGAGTTCACGGCCGAGCGCCCCCGCCTGCCGGGTCAGGCCCACCCCGGCCTCGGGGTGTCGCAGGACGTCATCGCCCTCCTGGTCCTCGCCTGCGACCGCCTGCAGTTGGACGGCCTCCTCTTCGTCCCCGCGCACTACCACACCGCCTCCCAGGGGCGAAAGAACCTCCGCTTCCTGGACCCGGAGGACGAGGGGGTGTTCCGGGCTCTCGCGGAGCCGCTCCACGGCCTTCGCCTGTGGGAGGCGACCCGCGCGATCGATGAACAAAGGGTGGTGGACGCCACGACCGGCCGGCCGTTCGCCTGGCGGCCCATGCCGATGGTCCTCCCCGTGACCGACCGACTGCGCGCCAAGGTCGAGGGCGAGGAGTACGAGCGGAAGGTGGCGGAAGCGGCCGCGCGCTTCCGGTTCGTCCTGCGCTAGGAGCGCTTCGCCCGCTCCGCGGCGGTCGCCTGCTGGAGGACGATCCGGGCGGCGAGCGCTTCGCGCACGACGCCCAGCGACAGGAAGATGGGGATCACCTCGCCCGCGAGCCGCTTCGTCGCACCGACCCGCCCCAGCCGGGCGCAGACCTCCGCCAGGTCGAGGTTGACCAGGGCGGCCCTGTAGCCATCGCCCCACGCGACGTACCGGTCCCGCGCGCGGACGAGCAGCCGCGCCGCCCGGAGGAGCTTCCCCAGGCCGAGAGCGATCTTGGCCTCCAGCCAGAGCAGGCTGATCCGGGCCGCCGGATCGGCAAATTCATCGAACTCCCGGCTCCGGCCGAGGAGCACCTCGGCCTCCCAGGAACGGCCCGCCTCGGTCAGCGAGACGATCAGGTTGTAGCGGACATACAGGTGAAGACGCTCGTCCACCCGCGCATCGACCAGCCGGTCGGCCTCCCGGAGCAGCCGGATCGCCTCCTCCGGCTCTCCCTGATACCGGTGGGCGAGAGCGAGGCCGATGATCGCCTCGGCCGCCGGGTGGGCCTCTCCGGCGGCGAGGAAGACCGCGGCGGCCCGCTTGAACAGGCGCGCGGCTTCGGGGAGCCGGCGCTGCGCCCGGCGCAGGCAGGCTCTCAAAAAGAGCAGCCGCGCCCTCTCCAGCCGGTCGCCCGTCCCCTGCCGGAGGTGGATCTCCGCGGTCCGGAACGCCTCCTCCGCTCCCCACAGGTCCGAGGCGACCCGCCGCGAGTTGCCGACCAGCATGAAGCACCGGGCTCGCACGTCTTCGAGCACCCGGGCGCCGTACCACTCCGGGTCCAGCCGGTGCGCGAGGACGAGGACGAGATCCGCCAGCCGCTCTCCCTCCATCGGGTCCTTGTAACCCTCCTGCCGGCTGGTTTCGAGGAGCAGAGCGCAGAGGGCCAGGCTGCGGAACCGGGCGCTGTTGCGGACGAGCATCATCCGCCGCTCCGGCGTCTGCCGCAGGAGCTCCGCGAGGAGCGCCGGGGCCTCGGCCTGCTCCCGGGCGGCGGACGCGATCCGCGGCCGGAACCGCGCGAGCACGAGGTCGACCGTCCTGCCGTAGTCGGACTCGGGAAAGCGCCAGGGGAGGATCCGCGCGCCGCTCGAGCCGGTCTCGAGCTTCGGGCTTTCCGGCGACGGTGTCCGGTACAGCGGAAGCTGCTCGATCAGCCCACGGAGGAGCTCGGGCTTGGAGTAGTTCTTGGGCATGGTCGTATCCAAGGGATTCTAATTGCTTAGTTGCCGCCGGGTGCCTTCCGGTGACAACGGGACTGCTATCATCGTCTGACTCCTATGGCCCGGAGCGTCAGCCTCCCCGTCTGGCTGGTCGTCGTCCTCGCCCTGCTCGCCACCTGGGCGGCGCTCGACCGGCTGCTCGTTCCGAGCGTCCGCTGGTACCTGAGGCGGCGGGTCAACCGTGCCATCGACGAGCTCAACACCCGGCTCCGCCTCGAGATCCGGCCGTTCCAGCGCACGAAACGGCAGGTGCTCGTCGACCGGCTGCTCTACGATCCCAAAGTCGTCCAGGCCATCGAAGCCTCGGCGAGAGAGCAGGGGATGCCCCGCGAGGTCGCCGCGGCGAAGGTGGAACGCTACGCCCATGAAATCGTTCCGGCCTTCAACGCCTACTTCTACTTCCGGATCGGCTACTGGATCTCGAAGCGCGTCGCCCGCTTCCTCTACCGGGTGCGCCTGGGCTTCTCCGACGAGTCGGGCCTGGCCGCCGTCGCCCCCGGCGCCACGGTGGTCTTCGTAATGAACCACCGCAGCAACATGGACTACGTCCTCGTCTCCTATCTCGCCGCGGACCGCACAGCCCTCTCCTATGCCGTGGGCGAGTGGGCCCGCGTCTGGCCTCTCCAGACGCTGATCCGCTCGACGGGCGCCTACTTCGTGCGGAGGAGCTCCGGAGACCCTCTCTACCGGAGGGTGCTCGAGCGCTACATCCACATGGCGACGGAGGCCGGGGTGACGCAGGCAGTCTATCCTGAAGGAGGCCTCTCGCGGGACGGCCGCCTGCGCTCCCCCAAGCTCGGCCTCCTCGACTACATGCTCCGCTCCTTCGATCCGCAGGGCGAGCGCGACCTCGTCTTCATCCCGGTGGGGATCAACTACGACCGTGTCCTCGAAGACCGCACCCTCCTCCTGGACGTCCAGCCCGAAGGAGGCGAGAAGCGGGGCCCCCTGGTCGCCGCGGCCACCACCTTCCGCTTCGCCCTCCGGAACGTCGGGCTCATGCTCCGCAGCCGCTGGCACCGCTTCGGCTACGCCTGCGTGAACTTCGGCACCCCCATCTCCATGCGGCAGACCCTGACCGGGCAGAGGCTCGACCTGCGCGGGCTCGACAAGGAGGCCCGCGCGCCGCACCTCGCGCGGATCGGCGAAGAGCTGATGACCGCGATCGGAAAAGTCGTCCCCGTCCTGCCCGTCCCGCTCGTCGCCTCCGTCCTCGTCCGCCACTTTGACGAAGAGGGGGGCGAGCCCCTGAGCGAGCTCGACCTCAAAGCCCGCGCCCACCGCCTGATCCTCGACCTCGAAGCCGCGGGCGCCCACGTCTACATCCCCCGGAAGGACCAGGACTACGCCATCGTCGCGGGCCTGCGCATGCTCACCCAGCGCCATTTGGTCGAGGAAAGAGATGGCCTCTACGCGCCCCGGCCGGAGGAGATGCTCGCTCTGCGGTACTACGCGAACTCGATCGGGCACCTCACGGCAACATCCCTTTCCCCACCCGCGTCCTTGAGGTAGAATCGTCGAATCACGCGAAAGGGTCCCATGAGTCAAGATCTCATCGCCTACTTCGACCAGCGGTTCTCCGAGACTTCGCAGCAGTTCCAGACGTTGCGAGAGGATCTCGACCAGCGGTTTTCCGAAACCACGCAGCAGATCCAGACTCTCGGCCAGCAGATCCAGGCGGTGCGCGAGGATCTCGGCCAGGAGATCCGGACGCTGCGAGAAGATGTCGACCAGCGGTTCTCTGAAACGGCACAGCAGATCCAAACGCTGCGGGAGGAAATGGGACAAGGCTTCGAGGAGGCCGACCTGCGGCTGAAGACCGAGATCCGGCTCACCCATGTCTTGATCGAGGGGGCCCGCGGCGAGGTCCGTCTCGTCGCCGAGGGGGTGGAAACCGTCGGTGAGAAGGTGGATCGGCTCCAGAAGAAGATCTCCCGGGGGCTCGAGCCCCGTGTGACCCGGCTCGAAACCCGCGTGAGCGCCCTCGAAGCTGAAAAGAAGTAGGCCTGGAGGCTCAGCGGAGGATTGCGCGGGAGCTCTTCTCCAACCAATGGCTCAGGTCCGCCTCACTGACCTCCCCCGCCGCCAGACGCAGGAAAGTCAGAACCCTCTCCTCGCGGGGAGCTTCGAGGCGGAATCCGTGGAGATCGAGAAACGTCAATGCCATCGTGAAGGCGACGCGCTTGTTCCCGTCCACGAAGCAGTGGTTCCTCGCGAACCCGTAGGCGTAGCTCGCGGCCAGGTCGAAGAGGCTGACCTCCTCTTCAGCGTAGACAAAGAGGTTCTTGGGCCGCGCCAGGGTGGATTCCAGGAGATCCCGGTCCCGAACGCCATCGGCCCCTCCGTGCTCCGCGATCAGGGCGCGATGCACGGCGACGACGACCTCCGGGAGCAGCCACTCGGGCTCGGGCTTCACTTGGCCAGCTCACGCAGCACGTCCCGGTTCTCCCGCAGGATGCGCTCGGCCGCTTCCATCTGCCGGGAGAACGCCTCGTCGTACGGCGTGATCTGATATCCGTCCGGCGTCTCGGTGAGGTAGAGGGTGTCCCCCTTCTGGATTTTCAGCCGGGAGAGCACCTCCTTGGGCAGCACCACCCCCGCCGAGTTCCCCACCGCCGTTACCTTGAGCTTGTGCATCGCCAAGCCTCCTCCTGCCCCATGTTATAACAGAAGTAAGGACAAACCTCGACCGGCCAATCCTCGTATCATCCTTCTATGGCCGGTTCGTCCCCTGGCGTGTTCCAGCGCCTCGAATCCTTCGTTCGCGAGTACACCGCGGGGCTCGATTCCCGCGGGGTGCACCGGCTGTTCAACCGCGATGCGGCGAACGCCTATGCCGTCCTGACGCGCGAGCACAGCGGGCCGGAGCCGGCGGAGGGGATCCGGCGCTTCTTCTACCGGGCGAAGATCGTCTTCCTGGGGCTCTCCTACAAGCTCTCGCCGCCCCGGCGGTTCCTCTTCGCCGTCTCGCTCTTCGCCCTGCTCCTGGGCGTCTTCGGCGACTCCTCGTTCAATATCGACGGCGAAAACCGGAGCTTCGCCCTGAGCGCCTCTCCGTTCTGGTGCCTGGTGAGCTTCGGGAGCCTCGCGTTCCTCCTCGCCCTGGAGCTCGTCGACCGCGTCCGCGTGCGCGACGAGCTGGAGGTGGCCCGGGAGCTTCAGGCGGATCTGCTGCCCCAGGTGCTCCCGCCGGTGCCGGGCTATCTCTTCGCCCACTCCTACCGCACGGCCAACGAGGTGGGGGGCGACTACTATGACCTGACGCGCCTGCCGGACGGACGGATCTCGCTCGTCGTGGGCGACGCGAGCGGGCACGGCATGGCGGCCGGCCTCGTGATGGCGATCGCCAACGCGACCTTGAAAACCGCCCTCGACCTCGACCCCAGCCCGGAGCGGGTGCTGGAGCTGTTGAACCGCACCCTCTGCCGCACCGGGACGAAGCGCACCTTCATGAGCGTCTTCTACGCCGTGCTCGACCCGGAGACCGGCGAGCTCGAATACGTCTGCGCCGGCCACCCCTTCCCCCTGCTCCGCCGCGTCGACGGCACGGTCGAAGAGCTCGGCTGCGGCGGCCTGCCCCTGGGAATGCGGGAGCCCCTCCCCATGGCCCGCGAGACCGTGACTCTCGAGCCGGGGGATCTGCTGGTCCTCTACACGGACGGCCTGGCCGAAGCCGTCGACGCCCAGGGACGGGACGCCTTCGGCTACGACCGCATCGGGGCCGTTCTGAAAATCGGCGGCTCTCCGCAGTCGGTCCACGACCAGATCCTCGGGGCCTTCGACCGCCACGCGGGAGGCGAGCCGCTGCTCGACGACCTGACCCTGATGGTCATCGCCCGCCTGCCCCCGCTGCCGGTGGTTTGATCGTCAGGAAAAAATCCGCAGAACCCACCGCTTGAAGCTGAACCGGGGGCCCACGCCGGAGCCGGCCAGCTCCTTTCGGGAGAGGCCCAGCTCGCGGAGGACGGGCTCGGTGTGCTCGCCCAGCTTCGGGACGTCGCCGCCGCCCCGGGGGCGCTCGCCGTCGAAGCGGGCGGGGAAGGCGAGGCGGGAGAGGCCGCCCGGGAGAAGGGAGAGAAGTCCGCGGGCCCGGGTCTGCGGGTGGAAGCGGGCCTCGGAAGCGGAGAGCACCGCCTCGGCGGGGATGTCCTCACGGATCAGGAGGTCCATCCATTGGGCGCGCGTCCGGGAGCGGAGGAGCTCCTCCATCGTCCGCCGCACCCGGGCGGACCGGCTGTACTGGCGCTTGACGAGGTCCTCCCGCCCCACCGCGCGGCAGAAGCGCTCCCAGAAGTGGGGCTCGAGCGCCGCCACGGCGAGGTGGCCGCCGTCCGCCGTCTCGTAGAGGTTGTAGCAGGGGAGCGCCCCGGTGAGCGGGAGCCTCTGCCCCACGCCCTTCTTCCCGTCCGCCTCCATCGCCCAGCCCACGATGTTCGAATGGACGGCCGCGTCGAAGAGCGCGGCGTCGATGTGCCGCCCCGCGCCCGTGCGCTCCCGCTCCAGGAGGGCCGCGAGGATCGCGGTCACCGCGCTCCAGGCGCCGGTCAGGTCCACCACCGGCACGGCGGGCATGGCGGCGGTGGACGCGAGCGTCCCCGCGATCGCCTGGTAGGTGAGGTCGTGCCCGGCCCGGGGCGCGTAGGGTCCGGTCTGCCCCCAGCCGGTCACCGAGCAGACGACGAGCTGCGGATAGCGCGCGCGAAGCTCCTCCGGAGGGAACCCCAGGCGGGCGAGCGTGCCGGGGCGGAAGCTTTCGAGGAGCACGTCCGCCCGCGAGAGGAGCCGCGAGAGAACCTCCCGGCCGGCCGGCTGCTTGAGATCGAGGGCGACGCTTTCGAGACCGGAGAGCAGGATCGCCGCGAGCGACCCCGCGCCCTCGCGGACCGGCGGGGCGGAGCGCACCGGATCGCCGGCCGACGGCTCCTCCACCTTGATCACCCGCGCCCCGAGGTCCGCGAGGAGCCGCCCGGCCAGAGGGCCGGGGAGATGCCGGGAGAGGTCGACGACGACCTTCCCGGCGAGGGGAGACGCCATTACTCGCGCTCGACGACCATCGAGAAGCCGACGCCGCCGGCCGCGCAGACCGTCACGAGACCGAGGTTCTGGCCGCGGCGGCGCAGCTCGTAGAGGAGCTGGGTGACGACGCGCGCTCCCGTGGCACCGAACGGATGGCCGATCGAGATCGAGCCGCCGGTCACGTTGAAGCGGTCGAAGTCGACGACGCCCACGGGCTCGCTCCGGCCGAGCTCCTCCTTCGCGAACTTCTTCGAGGCGAACGCCTTCATGTTCGAGAGGATCTGCGAGGCGAATGCCTCGTGCATCTCGACCAGATCGATGTCCGAGAGCTTGACGCCCGCCGCGTCGAGCGCCGCCGGGGCGGCGTAGGCCGGCCCCTGGAGGAGCTGGTCTCCGGGGTTCAGCGCCGTGAAGGCGTAGGAGCGGATGTAGCCGAGCGGCGTGTAGCCGAGCGCCTTCGCCCGCTCCTCGCTCATCAGCAGCACGGCC
Organism: Thermoanaerobaculia bacterium; assembly: GCA_035462575.1. Classification (GTDB taxonomy): domain Bacteria; phylum Acidobacteriota; class Thermoanaerobaculia; order Multivoradales; family UBA5704; genus DATARR01. Next base: position 46,578 of record DATHUD010000423.1, read on the forward strand.
GAGCCGCCGTCCGTCAGCGGGCTCGAATTGCCGGCGGTGAGCGTGCCGTAGCGCTTGTCGAAGGCGGGCTTCAGCTTCGCCAGGGCCTCAAGCGAGCTGTCGGCGCGGACGCCGTTGTCGGCGGTCACCGGCTTGTCGTAGCCCGGCGGCGGGAAGGCGGGCGCGATCTGCGCGGTGAGCCTTCCGTCCGCGGTGGCGGCGGCGGCCCGCTGGTGCGAGAGCAGGGCGATCTCGTCCTGCGCCCGCCGGGAGATGTCGTTCTCCTTGGCCATCTTCTCGGCCGACTCGCCCATCGACTGGCCCGTCGTGTACTCGGCGATCGCCGGGGCCACGGGGGCGAGGTCCTTCGGGCGGAGCTTCGAGAGGGTCGCCATGCGCTGCGGCAGAGTCTTCGCCCGGGAGAGCTCCATGAAGGTCTGCGCCGCCTTGCGGGAGAACTGGATGGGGACGTTCGAAAGCGACTCGGCGCCGCCCGCGAGCACGATGTCCGCCTCGCCGGTCAGGATGGCCTCGGCGCCGAAGGCGATCGCCCGCGTCGAGGAGGCGCAGGCCAGGTTCACCGTCACCCCCGGAATGTTCATCGGGAGCGACGTGCGGAACACCACCTCGCGCCCGAGGTTCGGGGCGTGGAGCGCCGGCACCACGACGCCGAAGACCGACAGGTCGATCAGCTCGGGGTCGATCGCCGTGCGCGCCACGAGCTCCGAGGCGGCCACGCTCGCGAGGTCGATGACGTCCATGTTCCGGAAGTCGGTTCCGGACTTGATGAACGGCGTGCGGCAGCCGTCGACGATCGCCACCCGGCCGCGCGAGCCTTTGAGCTCGCTCTTCGCAGAGACCCGGGTCCGCGGGGATTTCCCCGAGCCGCGGGTCCACACGGTGTCGGCCCGTTCGGCGACCTCCTCCAGGGCCGAGGCGTTGTTGGGGGGCCGCAGGGGCGCCGGCGGCTGGGGTGGCTGCGATTCGGTCAGGGGCTCTGCCATGGTCCGGGTCTCCTTCCTTCCGCCCCCTATATACCACGGTTTACGCCGCTCTGCGGCAAAGAACCGCACGGCAGGCAACAGCCGGGGGACGGCCCCGGCCCGCCGCCCCCCGGCTCGGATTTGAATCAATTGTCAAAGATCCCTCGGACCGCGCAATTCAAAAATGATTCGGCCCGCAAAACGGACGGGAATATAGTGTCACGGGGAGAATCCGTCAAGAACAAATCCGGCTTTTACCCAAAGAGTCTCACCAAAAGGTCTGTCTGCCTCTCCAAAAGACTTTTTGCCGCCGGGAAAAGTCTTTAGGCGGAGGCAAATGACTTTTTGCTTCGACTTTTTTGCTTTTCGCGCCAAGAACAGGCTTGTCAGGGCAACAGAAAGAGCATTAAGATCTCTTGACTGACTTTTTGGGCTCAGAATAGCTCGCAAACTCCTCCCAAAAGGTCTTTTGCTCGGACCAAAAAGTCTTTTACCGCGGGCAAATGACTTTTCCCGCGTCCAAAAAGTCTTTTGGTGGATCGAACAGGGTTTTACCCGCTCTCCGGGAAGCAATTCCGGGAGCTAATGCTCTTTGACAACTGATGCAATGCCCCTCAGAGGGGCCGCGGAGGCTTTCCCTGGCCGAGGAGAGCCTCCGCCCGGCCGGGCTCCGTCTTGGCGGCGGACGGACGCCCGGCCCTCAGGTTCTGGGTGGGTTCCGCAGGCGGGCCAGCTCCTCGGTGAGGACCCGGAGGCGCTCCTCGGCGGCGGCTGCGCGCTCCTCGGCAGCCCGCAGTGCCGGTTCGAGCTCGTGGTTCCACAGGAGCTTTTCTTGTGTGGCGGTGTCCACCATCCGCAGCCTTGCCCCTTCGGGTCGCACGGTGACGCCGGCCGTCCGGAGATCCAGAGAGCCGTCGGCGTTCAGGCGGATCCTGCGGTACCGGCCCTGTTGGAGCCGGTAGCCCTGCAGCCGCGGATCCAGGTACTCCCCGTAAGGATCGAAGAGGACGAGCTCGGCCACCCCGAGCCGTTCATAGAGCTCTCTCTTCTTCCCCTCATCCTCGTCACGGGTCGAGCGGGAGGTG
>DATHUD010000424.1:0-6902 GCA_035462575.1 Thermoanaerobaculia bacterium
CAACTCGGGGGAAGACTCCCCCCGAGGACCCGGAGGTCGCCCCGCTCGAATGCGTGATCCGGCGGCCCGCCCGGGAGATCCCCAACTCTGGATTCCCACGCCCCACTCAGGGCGGCGTCGTCCCTGTCAGCCCGCGCCGTAAAGCGGGCTTCCGGGGCCATCACAGAGAGAAATCCAGGTTCGGTCATACCAAGCCAGTGACGTTTGGTCTCAATCCACCAGATCCGTTCCGGGGCTCCGCCCGATGAGGATCCGGGAGCCCCGGGATGGGCTGAATCCGGAGTCTACAACCCCCCGGCAGACTTGGCTTATATACCTTGGTGAGGGTAGAACAAGGCGGAAGGACGGGAGGACTGCGGTGCGGGTCCGGCAGGAGGGCAGACGCGGAGAGCGGCTCGCTCTCGCTTTAACTCGGCTCGTCGAAGACCGCAGCGACCGAAGGGGCGACGACGGCCTTCTCCAGCCAGTGTCTCACCAACTCCAGGTCCTTCTCCACCAGGATGCGCTCGCGGATGGCGTCCGGCACCGCAAAGCCGCGAGCCCGAAGCACAGTCAGCAGGCTTTGAGCCGCAGCCTCGGTGCGTCCCTGAGCGAAGTACTTTTTCGCAAAATCACTCTGGTACTGGTAGCTTTTTATCATCGCCTCAGTAAGAGAGCGGTTCGTCCTCTCTCAATTCGGCTCGTCGAGAACAGCGGCCACTGAAGTGGCAACGGCTGCCTTCTCCAGCCAGCGCTCCAGCCGCTCCGGATCCTTCTCCGCCAGGATGTGCTCGCGGACGGAGTCCGGCACCGCGATGCCGCGAGCCCGAAACACGGTCAGCAGGTTGCGAGCCGCTTCCTCGGTACGCCCCTCGGTACGCCCTTGCGCGACATACTTCCTCGCGAAATCACTCTGGTATTCGTAACCCTTCATCATTGCCTCCAGTGCCCGGCGTGCCGCCTCATTGAGGGAATTGTATACGAGGTCGTAATAGAACCTGGCCCTGTCTTCGCCGAGCTCCCGGACCGCCGGCAGCACCGCGGCGGCGATCGTCGCCCCCTCGCCGGTCTCGCCGTGGGCCATCGCGGAGAGCACCCCGAGCTCGGGCCGGCGGGCCGCTTCCGCGGGGTCCGTCACGATCGGCACGGCGGCGCGTTGCAACACCGGCGGGCGCAGGACGAAGCCGGGGACGCCGGTCTCGATCGCTTCCGCGCACCAGTTGGCGACGGCCGGCTCGGGCGCGACGACGAGGAGGGCGGCAGGGCACTCGTGGATCGCGCGCGAGACCGTGACGTAGGCGGGCCAGCTCAGGCGCTTCCGGGGATCGACCGCGAGTTGGACCTCGACGATGACTACCCGGACCGGGACGTCTCGGTCGAGGAGGACGACGACGGCGTCGGCGCGGTATTCAGCCGGCTGAATGTCCGTCAAGTCGGTCGACGCGAGGCGGGCTTCACTGTAGGGCGGAAGCGGGACGCCCAGCACCTCCGCCAGGATCTCGGCGGCGAGCGAAGGACGGTTCTTGAAGAGATCCACCAGGATCTCGTGGGCCATCGAGGGCATGGGCGGCGTTCCCCTGGGTTCCGGAAGCCGCGACAAGATATCATCGTCGAGGGAGAAAGTAGAGAAGTTTGTTGCCGGCAGGGATGCCGGCGCTCCCAGCTAGAGCAGCGCCTGAACCTCCGCGTCCGGGAGCGCTTCGAGCTTGTCCAGGATCGCCTCCTCGACGGCCATGGCGAGCTGCTCGACGGTGGGCATCTGGAAAAGCGCGATGAGCGGCAGGTCGACCTGGAGGTGCTCGCGGATGCGGGCGACGACCTGGGTGGCTAGAAGGGAGTGGCCGCCCAGCTCGAAGAAGTTGTCCTGGACCCCGACGCGGGGGACGCCCAGGGCCTCGGCCCAGATCGCGGCGAGCGCCTCCTCCACCTCGGAGGCCGGGGGGACATACTCCTTTTCCAGGCGGGGACGGTCCCCCTCGGGGCGCGGGAGGGCGCGGCGGTCCACCTTGCCGCTCGGGGTGAGCGGGAAGGATTCGAGCGGCACGAAGACGGCCGGGATCATGTGCTCGGGGAGACGGTCGGCGAGGAAGCGGCGCAGCTCGGTCGTGGTGGGCGGCTCCGGGCCCTCGGGAACGATCCAGGCGACGAGGCGGGCGTCGTCCGCCGCGACGGCGGCGGCCCGGAGCGCGGGATGGGTCCCCAGGATGGATTCGATCTCGCCGGGCTCGATGCGGAAGCCGCGGACTTTCACCTGCGCGTCCACCCTCCCCAGGAATTCGAGGACGCCCCCGGGACGGAAGCGGACGAGGTCTCCCGAGCGGTAGAGGCGGGCCCCGGGCTCCCCGGTGAAGGGGTCGGGGACGAAGGCGGCGGCGGTCAGGTCCGGCCGGCCGAGGTAGCCCCGGGAGAGGCCGGCGCCGCCGATGAGCAGCTCTCCGGCGGCTCCGGGGGGCGCGGGCTGGAGCACGCGGTCGACGACGAAGACCCTGGCCCCTGAGATCGGGCGCCCGATGGGGATCTCTCCATCGTCCTCCAGCTCGTGGCGGGTGGCGACGATGGTGGTCTCGGTGGGGCCGTAGGTGTTGACCACCCGGGCCGATGGGCCGGAACGCTGGCCGGCGCGCCGCCACGCCGCGAGCGGCTCGGGGAGCGCCTTCTCGCCGCCGATTACGATCCGGCGGAGCTTCGGGAGCGCGACGCCCTCCGCCCCGGCGGCCACCTCGTGCCAATACGCGGTCGGCAGGTTGAGAAGAGTGATGCCGAGGCGGTCCACCTCCGCGAGGAAGCGGGGGACGGAGTCGAGCATCCCCTCGGGACGGAGCACGAGGGTGGCGCCGGTCGCGAGGGCCGGCCAGATCTCTTCGGCGCTGGTGTCGAAGGAGAGTGCGGCGAACTGGAGGACGCGCTCGCCGCGGCCGGTTTCGTAGACTGTTGCCGCGTCCGCGGTATAGCCCGCGATCGCCCGGTGGGGGACGACGACGCCCTTGGGCCGTCCCGTGGAGCCCGACGTATAGATGAGGTAGGCGGCGCTCTCGGGCGGCACCTCGATCCCGAGCGGCGCCGGGCTCTCGGCTTCCCAATCCCCACTTTCCAGGTTTTGCTGGGTGAGGACGAGACGGGCGCCCGAGTCTTCCACCATGAAGGCGCGGCGGTCCTCAGGATACGCAGGGTCGAGCGGCAGGTACGCTCCCCCGGCCTTCCAGATGCCGAGCATCCCCACGAGCGCCTCGGGCGAGCGCTCGGCGGCGAGCCCCACGAGGACGTCGGTCCCCACTTCCAGCTTCGCGAGGTGCCGGGCGAGGCGGTTCGCGCGGTCGTTCAGCTCGCGGTACGTCATCCGCCGGTCTCCGGCTTCGACGGCCACGCTCTCCGGCGAGCGCTCCGCCTGGATCTCGAAGAGCGCGTGGACCGGGGCGTCCGCCGAGGGGGCGGCGGTCGCGGCGCCGCTCCAATCCCGCAGAAGCTGGTCTTTTTCTTCGGGGGACAGAAGAGGCAGCTCGTGGACGGGGCGGTCCGGCTCGCGGACGGCGGCTTCCAGCAGCGCTCCGAGGTGCCGGGTGAGGCGCGCGATGGTCGCGGCGTCGAAGAGGTCCACGTTGTACTGGGCCGCGCCCGTCACCCGGTCTCCGGCCTCTTCGAGGTAGAGGCTCACGTCGAAGCTCGCGTGGTCGTTTTCGAGCGCGAGCGGCGAGAGGCGGACGTCCGCCATCTGCTCGGCTTCCGTGGGGAAGTTCTGGAGCACGAGGAGGTGCTGGAAGAGCGGGGTGTGGGAGAGGTCCCGCTCGGGGTGGAGCGCTTCGAGCAACCCCTCGAAGGGGAGGTCCTGGTGGGCGAAGGCGCCCAGGGTGACTTCCCGCACGCGGGCGAGGAGGGGCCGGAAGGCCGGGCCGTCGTCCAGGCGGGTCCGCAGGACCAGGGTGTTGATGAAGAAGCCGATCAGCCCTTCGAGCTCGGAGCGGGCGCGGTTGCCGGTGTAGGTGCCCACGGGGACGTCGTCCTCGCCGGACCAGCGGGCGAGGAGGGCGGCGAAGCCCGCGAGGAGCGCCATGAAGAGGCTCGCCCCCTGCTCCTGGGCCGCGGCGCGCAGGCTCGGGACGAGCCCGGGCGGCAGAGAAAAGGACAGGGCGGCGCCCCGGTTCGTCTGCACCGGGGGGCGCGGGCGGTCGGTGGGGAGCGGGAGGAGCGGCGGGGAGCCGGCGAGCTCTCCGCGCCACCAGGCGATCTGGGCGTCGAGCGCCTCTCCGTGGAGCCGCTCGCGCTGCCAGGCGGCGAAATCCGCGTACTGAAGGGGCAGCGGCGGGAGCGGCGAAGGGAGGCCGCGGGAGAAGGCGGCGTAGAGCGCCCCGAGCTCCCGGCGGAAGACGCCCAGCGACCAGCCGTCCGAGATGATGTGGTGCATGGTGAAGAGGGCCAGGTGGTCGTCCGGTGCCAGGCGGACGAGCGCCACGCGGAGGAGCGGTCCCCGGGCGAGGTCGAAGGGGAGGGCCTGCTCGAACGCGGTGAGCCGCGCGGCCTCGGCCTCCCGGGCCTCGGGCGGCAGGGCCGCGAGGTCGATCCGCGGGACGGAAAACTCCCCCGGCGGAGCGATCACCTGGACGGGCTCGCCCCCGGTTTCCGCGAAGGTGGTGCGCAGGGTCTCGTGCCGGCGGACGATCTCCCGGACGCTCCGCGCGAAGACGGCGGGGTCCAACGGGCCGTGGACCCGCGCGCCGCCGGGGATGTTGTAGGCCGGAGTGTGCGGCTCGAGCTGGACGAGGATCCACTCGCGGAGCTGGGAGAAGGACAGGGGGAAGCGGTCCGTCGTCCTCTCCCGGCGGGGGATGCGCTCCGGCGCGGGCTCGCCCTGTTTCTTCGCGAGCTGCCGGAGGAGAAGCTCGCGCTTCTTGGGCGAAAGCCCGGCAAGCCGTGCGGCGAGATCGGTCACAATCCTCCTTCCTCCGGAATAAAGGCTGGCGCCCGCCCCGTTCGACGGAGAGGGGGGATAGAAGTCTACACCGCCGGATTTGACAGTTCCCGCCTCCCCCGGTATCGTGAAAGTGCTTCAGGTCTTCACCCGAAGCAAGGAGCGCCCCAATGGAAAATATCGAACAGAGCCAGACCCCGGCGAGCGAAGCTCAGCCGCAGGAATACACCCCGGTCACCCTGACCAAGAAGGCCGCCGACATGGCGAGGATCACGCGGGAGCAGGAGGGCATCGACGCCTCCCACGGCCTGCGGATCGCCGTCCGCGGCGGCGGGTGCAGCGGCTTCGAGTACGCCCTGGACTTCGAGAAGGAGCCGCGGGACAACGACTGGGTCTATGAGCAGAACGGCCTCACGGTCTATGTGGACGCGGTGAGCGCCAAATACCTCGAAGGCACGGAGATCGACTACGTGCTGGGCGCGACGGGCGCGGGGTTCAAGTTCAACAACCCCCAGGCCCGGGGCACCTGCGGCTGCGGCTCGTCCTTCGCGGTCTAGAACCGATCAGAACCACTGCCAGGTGGGTGAATGAACAGAAGGCCGGAGGGGGGTGCCCCCCTCCGGCCTTGCTGCTTTTCGGGGCTGAAAGAAAGGACCTAAAGGACCAAAAAGACCTAAGGGACATAGGGGCTTCCCTTCGTCCTTTGGGTCCTTTAAGTCCTTTTGGTCCTTGTCCTTCTAGGAGATCAGCGGCACCTCCCGCACCTCCGCGTGCCCCCCCTCGAAATCGAGGTGGGTCCCCGGTGCGGCGGCGCGGCGGTGGAGGATGGCGAGGCCGATCGGGTGCCCCAGGGCGAGCGAGCCCAGGGCCGTGCCTACGGTGCCGGCCTCGCGCCCCTCGAAGAGAAGCGGGGTGCCGTGCGCGGGGATGGCCCCGGCGTCGAAAACGAGGCCGCGCAGGATCTTCTGGACCCCGCCGCGGTAGTGGATGCGGGCCACCACCTCCTGGCCCAGGTAGCAACCCTTGGTGTAGCTCACCGCCTCTTCGGCCGCCCCCGTCTCCTGGGGGAAATTCTCCTCCCCGAAGTCCATGCCGAAGCGGGGGACGCCCGCCTCGGTCCGCAGGATCTCCCAGGCTTCGAGGCCGGCCGGCTTCACCTCGGGGTCGGCGAGGAGATCCTCGGCCAGGTGGGAGGCGATCGAGGCGGAGACCCAGAGGGTGTACGCCTCCGCTCCGAGCCGGCCGCTCCGCACGAGGGTCACCTCGGTGCCCCGGACGCTGACGCGGGCGTGCTGCCAGAGGCCGGGAGGCAGCTCGACTCCAGGATTTCCTTCCAGCAGCACCTCCCCGGCGCGGGGGCCGATCAGCGAGAGGGGGACCATGTCGTCGAGCGTCCGCACCTCCACGCGGTCGGCCAGGATGTATTTCTTGAGATGCTCCGCGAGCAGCCCCTCCCGCCCGGGCGCCACCTCGAGCCAGAGGCGGTCCTCGTGGGCGAGCACCACCACGTCCGAGAGGATGCGCCCCTGGGGGCTGGTAAAGAAGCCGTAGGCGCCCTGGCCGGGCGGGAGCGCCTTGACGTCGCAGGTCACGTAGGCGTTCAGGAACCGCTGGCGGTCCGCACCCAGGAGCTCCAGGCGCCCCACTTCCGAGCGGTCGAGGAGGCCGCAGCCGTTTCGAAGGGCGCGGTATTCGTCCGCGAGCGGGAGGGATTTCAAAGCTGTGATCGTCATGGCTTCAGTCTATCAATCTCCTCCGATCGATCCCCTACACTGCCGCCGTGAGCAACGCGACCCCCTTCACTCTCGAGACCCCCTCCCGCAACACGCTCCACGGCCTCGTGGATCTCCCTGAAGCCCCCGGCGAGCGGCCCACGGTCGTCGTCTGCCACGGCTTCAAGGGGTTCATGGAGTGGGGATTCTTCCCCCACCTTGCGACCCTGCTCGCGGAGCGGGGGATGACCGTGATCCGCTTCAACCTCTCGGGCACCGGCATGCGCCCGGGGGACGAGCTGGTCACG
>DATHUD010000425.1:0-37257 GCA_035462575.1 Thermoanaerobaculia bacterium
CCGCGGGCCGTCGTGAATTCGTCCTTGGGCAGGAACTCGTTCGGCTTGTGGGCCACCTCGATCGAGCCGGGGCCGAAGATGGCGCAGTCGAGGCCCAGACGCTGGAGCCAGCCGGCGTCCGTGGCAAAGGAGACGCTCGCGCCCGCGCTCTGGCCGACCAGGCTGCAGAGGTGGCGGTGGATGGGGGAGGCCTCGTCCAGGAGCAGCGGCGGGCTGTCGGAGAGAACCTCGATCTCGGGCTCGAAGGGGCGGGCGGCTTCGCGGACGGCGCGGCTCACGCGCTCGATCAGCTCCTCGGAGGCGAGGCCCGGGAGGGGACGGACGCCGAGCTCGACGACGCACCGGTCGGGCACCACGTTGATCGCCGAGCCGCCGTGGACGATGCCGACGTTCAGGGGCACGAAGGGAACCTCCGGGAACAGCTCCCGGTTGGGCACGGCCTCGCCTTCGAGCTCCCGGCGGAGATGGGTGAGCGCCAGGATCACCGGCCCCGCGGGCTCGATGGCATTGGTTCCCAGGTGCGGATAGCCGCTGTGGGCGGAGACGCCGTGGAGGGTGACGCGCAGCTTGAAATGCCCCTTGTGCGTGCGGACCACCCGGAGCGAGGTGGGCTCGCCGATGATCGCGCTCCGCGGGAGGGCGGCGGCCTCGGGGAGGGTTTCGGTCAGGCGTTTGGCCCCCAGGGTGCCGACCTCCTCGTCGTAGGTGAAGACGAGGGCCAGGGGGGCGCGCAGGCGGTCCGGGCGGAGCTCCGTGGCGAGGTTCGCGGCGAGCGCCAGGAAGCCCTTCATGTCGCAGGAGCCCCGGCCGGTCCAGCGGCTCCCCTCGTCGGTCAGCGTGAAGGGATCGCTCCGCCAGCCGTCCTCCTCCGCGGGGACCACGTCCATGTGGCCGGAGAGGACGAGCCCCCGGCGGTCTCCCGCGGGCTCGGGGCCGATCCGGGCGACGACGTTGGCCTTGGTGCCGTCCGCCGACGGGTTCTGCTCGACCCGGATGCCGGGCCGGTCCAGATAGCCGCAGAGGAAGTCGGCGATCGGCAGGTTGCTGTTGCGGCTCGTCGAGTCGAAAGAGACCAGCCGGGCGAGGAGGCCGGCGTCTGAGAGGTGAGACATGCCGCCGCAACCTCCCTTTATCCGCGCTGGCGCTCGAGCAGGGTCATCAGGAGGATCGACAAGACAAGGGGGATCTCCTCGGCCTCCCCGGCGCTCCGCTCCAGCTCTTCGATCTCGAACGTGCTTTCGAGGAAGGAGCGGTGCTTGGAGACGCGGAAGGCGAGGGTTCCGTGGTCCGCGCGCTTGACGTTGTAGCGCGGGTGCAGGAAGTAGCCGGTGAAGACGCCGAGGATCGGGATCTCGCCGAGCAGGCCGTCGAGCATCTTGACCCAGGGGTTCTCCTCTTCGATCAGGAAGATCGTGCGGCCCGAGGCGTCGGCCACCTCGTAGGTGGCCTTCCAGAAGGAGCGGAGCCCCTGGCGCTTGACGGAGCCGACCCCCCGCCCGCTCGCGTCGGTGAAGGAGTAGCGGGCGGCGATGTCCAGGATACGGTCGGCGTTGATCTCGTAGAGCTCCCGGGACTGGGAGCTGTCCGCGAAGACGCGGATCTTCTCCTTGAGCTTCAGGAGCTTCTGCTTGACGTAGAGGAGCTCGCGGCCAGAGGCGTCGCGAACGTAGATCTGCGTCGCCAGGGCGATGATCTTGACGCTCAGGGTCAACGGATATTGCATGGGTTTTTGAGCCCCTCCGGAGGGCGATGAGAAGGATCTAAACCTGATTATAGGAGAGGAGGTCTCGCGGAGACCTCCTCACGACCCCGGCCTGCGGATGAGCCCTTGCGGATTCTTCTCCTGCCAGGAGCGCTCGAGAAAGCTGCCGAGCTCGTCGATGAGCTTGCCGGAATCCAGCTCGCGGCCGCTCTGCTGGAAGGAGAGGAGGGCGACCATCGTCTCCCGGTACATGGCCTCGGAGCGGAAGAGAGGGAGCATCTGCTCCGCCTGGCGGCGCATCTCCGAGCCTTTCTGGGCTCCCGCGTAGCGGACGGCCAGGTCCATGGAGGCCAGGGCCGCCTCGTAGGAGAGCCCTTCCTTGGCGAGGCTGTCTCGGGCTTCGAGGAGCGCGTCCTCGGCTTCTGAAAGATCGGTGGCGAGCTTCCCTTCGAGCCAGCGCAGGCGCCCGAGGTCGCGGCGGTCTCCGGCCCGCTCGTAGAGCCGGCGAGCGCCGTCCAGGCAGGCGGCGGCCCGGTCCTCGTCCTCGCTCTCGTGCAGGAACCAGATGAGGTTGTGGGTGGCGCAGACCATCAGGCGCGGCTCGCGGGGGGGATCGATCAGGTCCATGCTCTGGCGGATGAGGCGTGTGGCGAGATCCGGCCTCCCGGAGTTGCCGACCACGGTGCCCTTCTTCAAGAGCGTCCGGCCGAGGAGGTGGCGCTCGCCGAAGCGGCGGTAGATCGAGGCCGCCCGGTTGAGGAGACCCAGCGCCTCCTCGAACCGGCCGCTGTAACCCCGCAGCGAGGCCTGGAGAGTCAGGAGCTCCGCCTTGACCAGGGGATCGCCGCTCCCCTGTCCGAGCAGGCGCCCGGCGGCTCTGAGCGAGCTGGCGGCCGAGCGCAGGTCGGCCTCGACCCTTCGCGTCTCGGCGAGGTAGGCCCAGGCGATGGCGCGCGTGTCCTGGACCACGGGCGCGCCGTAGAGCTCGAGGTCGAGCTGCTCGGCGACGGCCACCGCGAGATCCGTGGCCCGGCGGGCCTGGGCGGGGTCCTCCAGGGCGAGCTCCCGGGTCTTTCTGAGCAGCAGCTCGCAGAGGGCGAGGCTCGCGTAGCGGCGGGTGCTGTGGACCTGGGAGAGCCCCTCGACGGCCTGGTGGCCGAGCAGCTCCGCGTAGAGCTCCTGGGCGTTGGCCTGCTCGGCCATGAAGCCCACGACTCCCCGGGCGAGCTTGCGCTCGATCCGGTCGAAGACGGCGTCGTAGCTCAGAGCCTCCGGCCGCGGGGAGCTCACGGGCGCGCGCCGGGCCTGCTCGGCGATCCGGCCGCAGCTCGGGCAGCCGACGAGCAGATGGCGAACGATGGACCGTGTCTGTTCGGGTGATGCCTCGCCGCGGATCAGCCGGTCGAAGGCCTCTCGCGGAGGGTGCTCGGGATCGATTGGCATACTTCTCTCCCCAAAAACAAAAAATCAAAAAGCACGGGACTTCGAGAAAGTCTTACAGGAAAAGGGCGCCGGAGCAACCGGGAAAAGCCCATCCTGTCCTTCAGCTCTCGCGCGGCTCGCCCTGCGGCATCGCGCGAGGAGCGCCAGGGGCGTCGCTCTCGCGGACCCGGTCGGCGCAACGCGATTCGTCGCGGTGGCGGCCGAGGGACTTCCAGAGGAAGGCCGCGTCGCTCCACCGCTTTTCGTGCTCCGCCACCCAGGCCTCGACCACAGTCGCGGCGGTTTCGGCCTCCTCCCCTCCCGCCCGCCTGAGATCCCGGACCGCCCGTTCGGGCTCGTCCGCGGCGACCCAGGCGCGGGCCCGCCGGACCGGATCCCGGACCTTCTCGATCCGCTGCCGCCGGGCTTCTCCAGCCCGCTCCGGATCCCCGGCCCGCGACCACACACGAGCGGCTCGGCTCCACGCTCCTTCCGCTTCCGCTTGCAAGGCTTCACATCTCTGAACCAGCAATTCCAGTGAGCAAAACTCCTGCCACGCGAGGCGGTCGTCTTCGATGAAGACGAACCAGGGGACATCGGGAAGGCGCGACTTCAGGACCTCCATCCGCGCCCGGGCCAGGGTGACGGCCTCCTCCAGGGCGCCGCTCTCGACCAGCTCGCGGACCCGGGGCAGGATCCGCTGGGCGCTCTCCGGCCGCAGCCCTTCGAGGCGGGCGACCGGCAGCCAGCGGCCGGCCTGGACGTAGAGCTCGAGAGCGCGCTCGGTCTCGCCCAGGGTCTCCCAGATCCGCGCCGCGCGGTCCGGCCGCCCGGCCTCCGTGAGGGCGCGGGCCCGGCACCGGAGAGCCCGGTCGCGTTGGCCGGCGAGCCGGTAGGCGGCCGCCGCCCGGCTCCACTCCTTCTGCTCCTCGTGGTGCCGGGCGAGGGCCAGGGCGGTCCGGCCGGTGTCGCCCGCGGTCCGGAAGCAGCGCGCCGCCTCTTCGTGCCGGCCGAGCTCGAGCCACGTGGCGCCGGCCAGGCTCCAGTCCTCCTCCTCCTCGGCGGCCCGGGCGTTGGCCGTCAAGGCGCGGTGCTCGTCCCCGGCGTGCTCCCAGGCGCGCGCCGCGTCTCTCAACCTCCCCAGCTCCTCCCAGCCGCGGGCGGCCTCCGCCCAGGCCTTCTGCCGCTCGAGGAGACGGATCTCGCAGAGGCGCGCCTCGTGCTCCAGCCCCTCCCGCCGGTAGAGGTCGGCCGCCTCTTCGAAGCGCCCCAGGCGCGCGAGGAGCGGCGCCTGCCGGCCGGCGGCGCCCAGCGAGCGCCAGCGCGCGAGCGCTCCCGCCCAGTCCTCCATCTCCTCGGCGGCGCGGGCCAGGGCCTCGGCTTCCCGCTCGGGCAGCCCGGCGCGGCGGTAGCACTCGGCGGCCTGCCGGAAGTGGCAGCGCTCGAGAAAGTAATCCCCCTCCCGCTCCCACTCGGCGGGGGAAGCGGTCGAGCGGAAGAGGCGGGCGAGGCTCGGCACGGCGTCGCGTCCGATCCGCCCCCGGAACCGCGAGGCTCCCCAGAAGGGATCGGGCTCCGGCCCCTCGAAGACGGCGAGGTGCCGGCGGGACCGGGTCACCGCCACGTACAGGTGGCGCAGGAGGCGGTCGAAGCGGGGCTCCCGCTCGAGCCGGGCGTCCCCCCGGAGGAAGCGGTCGACGAGGTCGCGGTCCGGGGTCAGGAGCTTCCACAGGATGACCGTCTCGAACTCCAGCCCCTTGGCCTCGCGGACGTGGAACACCCGCGTGGTGCCCAGCCGGGTCTTCAGCCGCTCGGCGTCCTCGTCGGTCAGCGTCAGCACCGCGCACCGCGGCCCGAACCCTTCGAGGGCCGCGAGCACGTCCTCCTCCGCGGCCGGGACCTCGATCGGCACCGGCCCTTCGAGGACCGCCTCCTCGGGCTCGTCCTCCTCGGTCCGGCCGAAGACCTCCCGCCGCAGGAGGAGGACGACGTTGCCCAGCTCCACCACGGGACGGACGCTCCGCAGGTTCCTGCGCAGCCGGAGCACCGGGGGCGCGGTCTTCGTCCGCGAGGCCTTCGCGGCCAGGCGCCTCACCTCGGCCCAGCGGAAGCCGCTCGGGTTGACGATCTGCTGCGTGTCGCCGGTCAGGAGGACGCCCGAGAGGTCCTGCCGGGTGGAGAGGGAGAGGACGAACGCCACTTCGAGCTCGGTCAGGTCCTGGACCTCGTCGCAGACGACCACGTCCCACCGGCGGCGGCTGTGGCGCAGCTCGGCCATGGCCCGGCGGCAGAGGTCGATCCGGTCCGAGCGCCCCTCTTCGCCGAGCCACGCCTGGTAGCGCTGGGCGATCCGGTAGATCTCCGGCCGCTCGTTGACGAACAGGGGCGCGCGCTTCCTCCCCAGCTCGAAGTAGGCCGCCTCGTCGAGCATCGGCTGGCCGAGGGAGAGGCAGGAGCCTTTCAGGATGCTCCGCAGCTCTTCCCACACGAGAGCCGGATCGAGCGAGCGCCCGGACTTCCTGAACCACTCCCGGAACAGGGGCTCGGTCATGGGGCGCGCCTGGTGCTCGCGGAAGTCCCTGGGCACGAGCGAACGGTAGAGGTCGCCGAAGGTGTAGAAGTCCGCTGGGCTGTGGCCGGGGTCCTCCCTCCGGGCGAGGACCAGGTCGTGGACGAGCCGCTGGGCATGCTCCACGAGGGGGGCGCTGTAGGAGAGGTAGAGGGCGGACGGGCTCTCCGGAGAGCAGACCGCCGCGGCCAGCCGGTGGGCCGAGAGGGTCGTCTTGCCGCTCCCGGCGCTGCCGGCCAGGAGCACGGGCCCGGAGGCTTCGAGGATCTCGTACTGGTCCCGGGTGAGCTTGAGCTCCAGCTCCTCGCCCCCGGCATCCAGAAGGCGTTGGAACTCCTCCTCCCCGGCGAGGCTCGACGGCTCGAGCAGGAACCAGCGGACGCCTCCGGAGATCCCCTCGGCCGGGGTGGGCTCGAAGCCGTCCGGAGGGAGGAGGAAGGCGAGGAGCGGCTCGTTCTCGCTCCCCTCTACCGGGGGGATCTCCGCCAGGCTCGCGTCCGGATGGGGAGGCGGGCCGTCGATCTCGAACTCCTCCAGGGTCTCGAGCTCCAGGAACTCGGCTTCGGGAGCCTGGTTCCTGCGCGCGGTCCGCTCCACGTCGTCGTGCTCGACCAGGTCCCAGATCTGGAGGTGGGAGACGAGGCGGTCGGATTGGCCGGCCAGGGCCGCCCGCGCCACGGTGAAGAGGAGGCGGTCGCCCGAGTCGGTGCGCGCCTCGTAGACCGGCCGGCCGATCCCGCGCAGCCGCTTGACGCGGGTGCCGCCGCCCCAGAGGCCGTCGCGCAGCCGGAGCAGGGTCTTCCGCAGGCGCGCCCGGAGGCTCCGGTTGCTCTTCTGCAACCGCCGGTACAGATCGGGGTGCAAGAGCACCGGGAACATGGCGCGCCTCCTCATGGGCCGGGGTCTCGGAACGCCGCCGAGGCGCCCGCCGGCTGAAATCGGTAGCGCTATTGTAGCCGGGAAACGGAATTTTCATCCGGAAAGAAGGCCGGCCTTCTTTCCGGGGAAAGTGCCGCCTTCAAAAGCTCACCCCGGACGCACGACCTTCCTCTCGTCGCCCATCCGCCGCGTGGCCCCGGTCGAGTCCAGGTGCTCCAGGAGGGGGATGGCCCACTTGCGGGTGAGCCCGAAGCGGTCTTTGAAGTCGGCCACGGAGAAGCGGTCCCAGGGGGTGGCGAGGAGGTCCCGCTTCAAAGCCGTCACGGCGGAAGCGGCGAGGATCAGCCCGCTCGGGAGCTTCACGAGCTGCCCGCGGGCCACGAGGTGGCGGATCACGCCCTCGAGGATCTGCGGCTTGGCCGAGAGCGCCTGGGACACCTCGCCCGGGCTCGGCGGCGCGAGCCCGCCCCGGTCGAAGCGCTCCAGCACGGCGGCGGAGAGCTTGGACTCCTCGCCCGTCAACTGGGCGCTCCGGCCCGGGAGGGTCACCTGGTCCCCCGAGACGGCGAGCACCTTCTGGGCCTGGAGCCATTCGAGGTAGACGGGCGCCAAGTCCGCCGCTCGGCCTCGGAGGATGCGCCGCACCGCCTCGGCCTTCGGGATGAACTCGGCCAGACGGTCCTTCTGGAAGTACTCCTTGAGCACGCGCCGGGCCCGCTCCGTCACCCGCTGCACGGCCGCGGGGGCGATCCACCGCCGCGCCTGCCCCGGCCCCTCGGGCACCTCGATCAGGCGCTCCTTCAAGGCGGAGAGCTCCGCCGCCACCCGCGCGGGGGGGATGCCCAACCGCCGGGCCAGCTCCGGGGCCTCCACCCCGCGCTCGCCCGCCTCCAGCGCCCAGAAGGCGAGGGCCCCGGGGAGGTCCCCCTGGAGCGCGGAGAGGGCCTGCCTCAGGATCGCGCCGCGGTGGCGGCGCCAGCGGGGGTCCAGGATCTCGCCGCCGCCCAGCGTGGCCGCCGGCGACGGCCGGCGGACCACGTAGCGGTCCCCCCGCACGGCCGAGACGGGCGCTTCGAGGCGGATCTCGACGGGACCCGTCTCGCCGGGTGCCAGGCCGCCTTCCGCGAGCGGCCGGAGACGGCCGATCACCTCGCTCGCGTAGAGGTGGAGGCGGACCGGCACGAAGCCGCGGATGGGGGAGGGGGCGTCCGGCAGGAGGGTGAAGCGGGCGAGGAGGCTCGTCGTGGCCTCGAACGCTCCGGGCGTGCCGAGCGTCATCCCCCGGGCGAGATCCTCCAGAGGGACGCCGGTCAACTGGAGCGACGTCCGCTCGCCCGCCTCCGCCTCCTCGCGGGGCTGGCCGTGGACCTGGACGCTGCGCACCCGGACGCTCTCCTTGCGCGGCAGCACCTCCAGGGAGTCGCCGGGGCGGACGGCCCCGCTCGCGAGCGTGCCGGTCACCACCACGCCCAACCCCTTGAGATGGAACGCGCGGTCCACGGGGAGCCGCGCCGGCTTCTCCGGGTCCGCCGGGGTGGCGTAGCGCTCCGCGAGACCGAGGAGAGCCGCCTCGAGCTCGGGAACCCCCTGGCCCGTGGTGCTCGAAACCGGGAGGACGGGCGCCCCCGCGAACGGGGTGCCGGCGAGCAGCTCTTCGACCTCGAGCTGGGCGAGCTCCAGGAGGTCCGGCGCCACGAGGTCCGCCTTGGTCAAGGCCACGAGCCCGGCCGGGATGCCCAGGAGGGAGCAGACGGCCAGGTGCTCCCGCGTCTGCGGCTTCACCCCCTCGTCCGCCGCCACTACGAGGAGCATCACGCGGATGCCGCCCAACCCCGCGAGCGCGTTGTGGAGGAACCGCTCGTGCCCGGGGACGTCCACGAACCCCACCTGGAGGTCCCCGCGGGTCACGTGGGCGAACCCCAGGTCGATCGTGATCCCCCGGGCCTTCTCCTCGGCCCAGCGGTCGCAGTCGATCCCCGTCAGCGCGAGGACGAGGCTGGTCTTGCCGTGGTCGATGTGGCCGGCGGTGCCGACGATGGCGCGGCGCATCACGCCTGGGGGGGCTTCGCGAGGGTCTCGCGCGCGATCCGGTTGATCGTGGCGCCGTCCGCCGAAGAGCCGAACCGGGCGAGCATCTCCTTCATGATCGGACCGATGGAC
The DNA here is from genome assembly GCA_035462575.1 of Thermoanaerobaculia bacterium. GTDB lineage: Bacteria > Acidobacteriota > Thermoanaerobaculia > Multivoradales > UBA5704 > DATARR01. The sequence continues at coordinate 8,733 of DATHUD010000425.1, forward strand.
GCGGGGCCCGACAGGCCCCGCTCGGCCACGAGAGCCTCGATCGCCGCGCGGATCTGCCCTTCGTCCACCTGGGCCGGGAGGTACTTGTTGAGCACCTGGATCTCCGCCTCCTCCTTGGCCGCCAGCTCCTCGCGGCCCCCCTGGCGGTACTGGGAAACCGAGTCCTCGCGCTGCTTGATCGACTTGCGGACCAGCGAGACGAAGCCCGCCTCGTCCACGTCCGAGCCCTTCCGGATGCGCTCGTTCTTGATCTCCGTCAAGAGCATCCGGAGAGTCGACAGCTTCTCCTTCTCGCCCGCCTTCAGGGCGGTCTTCACGTCGGCTTCGATGCGCTGCTGCGGTGCGGTGGTCGTCATAGGGCCGATTATAGGAGGTGCGGCCTTGTCTCGTTCTTGAGATCCTATTATCATTTGAGGAGTGACCACGAAACGAGACACGCAGCAGCGTCGCGCCATCCGTGCCGCGATCGAGGACGCCAACCGCCCTTTGAGCCCGCGGGAGGTGCTGGATTCCGCCCAGCGCACCTCGCCCGGCCTGGGCATCGCCACCGTCTACCGCACCCTGAAGACCTGGGTGGAGGAGGGCGGGCTCACGCAGGTGGACCTCCCCGGCGAGGCGCCCCGCTACGAGGCGACCGGCAAACAGCATCACCACCACTTCCACTGCCGCTCCTGCGACCGCGTCTACGAGCTCTTCGGGTGCCCCGAAAACCTGCGCAGCCTGACCCCGCCGGGCTTCGCCCTGGAGGCCCACGAAGTCGTGCTCTACGGACGCTGCGCCGCGTGCATCGCGTGACGCTCCCCCTCTGGGGGCTCCTGGCGCTCGCCGCCTGCCGGCCGCCGGCCGCCCCGGACGACGGCCGCCTTCGCGTGGCCGTGAGCGTGCCGCCCCAGGCCTACTTCGTGGAGCGGATCGGCGGCGACCGTGTGAACGTCGAGGTCATGATCCCGCCGGGCTACTCCCACGCCGAGTACCCGCTCACCCCCGGCAAGGTGGAGGCTCTCTCCCGCGCCAGGCTCTACGTGAAGGTGGGGCACCCCTCCTTCGAGTTCGAGCGGGACCAGATCGATCCGGTCCTCGCCACCCTTCCGGGCATCCGGGTGGTGGACATGTCCCGGGGGATGCGCTTCCTCGAAGACGAAACGGGTGAGGGGCACGGCGACCCCGGGCATGGCCACGAAGGGGGAGATCCCCACGTCTGGGTGGCGCCGGGCACCGTCGCCGTGGCGGCCAAAAACATCGCCGCCGCCCTGGAGCAGGCCGACCCCGCCCACGCCGCGGAGTACCGGGCCAACCTCCAGGCTTTCGAGGCGGACGTCGCCGCCCTCGACCGGGAGATCCGCGCCCGCCTCGCCGGCCGGGAGGGCGCCGAGTTCATGGTCTACCACCCCACCTGGGGGTACTTCGCGGAGGAGTACGGGTTGAAACAGGTCGCGATCGAAGCCGAAGGCAAGGAGCCGAGCGCCGCGCGGCTCATCCAGCTCATCGACGCGGCCCGGCGGGACCACGTCCGGGTCATCTTCGTCCAGGCCGGCTTCCCGCGGAAGAGCGCCCAGGTGATCGCGGACGCCGTGGGAGCCCGCGTGCTCGTCGCCGATCCCCAGGAGAGAGACTGGCTCGGGAACCTCCGCCGGGTCACCCGCGAGCTTGAAGAGGCTTTGCCGCCCTCACCCCCTGACCCCCTCTCCCACCACACCACCCTCCCTCCCTGGGAGAGGGGGAACCATGCCTGACCCGTTGATCACCGTCCGCGACGTCACCTTCGGCTACGGCGAAGAGGTGGTGCTCGACCATGTGAACCTGAAGATTGAGGAGCGCGACTTCCTCGCCGTCATCGGCCCCAACGGCGGCGGCAAGACCACGCTGATCAAGGTCATCCTGGGTCTGCTCGAGCCCTGGTCCGGCGAAGTGGTCTACAACCTCCCCGGAGGGAGGAGCCACGGCCGGCTCGGCTACGTGCCCCAGTTCTCCACCTTCGACAAGAGCTTCCCCCTGCGGGTGGCCGACGTGGTGCTCATGGGCAAGCTCGGCGCCAAAGGATGGCTCCGCCCCTACTCCCGCGAAGACCGCGCCGCCGTCGCCGCCATGCTCGACCGCCTGGGGCTCGCCAACCTCTCCCGCGCCCACGTGGCCGAGATTTCGGGCGGCCAGCTCCAGCGGGTGCTCATCGCCCGGGCCCTGGTTTCCGACCCCGACATCCTCTTCCTCGACGAGCCCACCGCCTCGATCGACGCCGAGTCCCGCGTCTCGCTCGTGGAGCTCCTGGACGAGGTCAACCAGCGCATCCCCGTCGTCGTGGTCACCCACGACATCACCTCGCTCGCTCCCAGGGTGCGCCGCATCGCCTGCATCAACCGCCGGCTCTTCTACCACGGCGGTCCGGAGCTCTCGCAGGAGGTGCTGGAAGAGGTCTACGGATGCCCCGTCGAGCTCGTCACCCACGGCGTGCCCCACCGGGTGCTCCCCGACCATCACCACCCCCACTGAGGACCGCCCCTCGTGCCCAGCTTCCTAGACGCCCTGTCCTACGAGTTCATGAGGAACGCCCTGATGGCGGGCGTCCTCGCCGCCGTGCTCTGCGGCGTCATCGGCACCTTCGTCGTGGTCAAGCGCCTCGCCTTCATCAGCGACGGCATCAGCCACGCCGCCTTTGGGGGGATGGGCGTCTGCTTCTTTTTGGGGATCGATCCGCTCCTGGGTGCCGTGCCCGTGGCCCTCGTCTGCGCCCTTCTCCTCGGGCTCGTGGACAGCGAGAAGATCCGCTCCGCCGATGCCCTGATCGGCGTGCTCTGGGCCGTGGGCGTCGCCGTGGGAGTCGTCTTCGTCTACAAGACCCCCGGCTACGCCCCCAACCTGATGACCTATCTCTTCGGGAACATCCTCCTCGTCACCCGCCACGACCTGGGAGTGATCCTGGCGCTCGCCCTCTCCGTCCTCTTCCTCCTCTTCCTCTTCTTCAAGGGGATCGTGGCCGTGGCCTTCGACGAGGTCTTCGCGCGCGTTCAGGGCGCGCCGGTGCGGCTCTTCATGTGCCTGCTGCTCACGATGATCGCCCTGACGGTGATCATCCTCATCCAGGTCGTGGGGATCATCCTGGTCGTGGCGCTTCTCACGATTCCGCCGGTCGTGAGCCTCATGCTCTGGAAGGACCTCTGGGCGGTCCTCATCGGCTCCGTGCTCCTGGGCGTGGGGATCACCCTGGGCGGGCTCTTCCTCTCCTTCTCCTACGACCTCCCCTCGGGACCGGCCATCATCCTCCTGGGGGCGCTGCTTTTGAGCGTGGTCTATGCGGTGAAGAAGATGCCGCGGCGGCGTGTGGTGTAGGAAGCTGAAAAGGACTGCAAGGACAGCAGGGACTGCAAGGACAAAGACAGGGACACGAAACTTTCATGTCCTTGCTGTCCCTGCGGTCCTTGCAGTCCTTTCTCTACTGGCGCCTCCCGCTCCCGGGCTTGCCGCTCTCCTTCCGGTGGTCCACGTCCTCGCTGCGGAGCTTCCCGCGCTCATTCCCGTGCTCCTCGCTCTCGATCTCGAGCTTCCCGCTCTCCATCCGAGGCTCCCCGCTCTCCATCCCGAGCTTCCCACTCTCGCTACGGTGGATGCCGAGATCCTTTACGGGACTCTCCGCATCTTTGACGGGGCCCGCCGCATCCTTCGCGGGGAGCTCGAGATCCTTCCCGGGGACCTCCGGAGCTGCGGCACAGCCCTTGCTGAGGTTGGTGGGTATCCGCTCGACGTGCCGGTGCGGCGCGCGAACGAGAACGCTGACTTCTAGGAGGTGCCCATGGCCTTGCTGACCCGTGACGCCGTTCAGACCGCTCCTCACGCCATTACCCGCGAGGAGATCCGGGATCTTCTTTCTCTCCAGACCGGCCGTCCCTGTGTTTCGATCTACATGCCCACGTACCGGTCCGGGTCCGAGACCCAGCAGAACCCCATCCGGTTGAAGAACCTTCTGCGCAGCGTCCAGGAACGGCTCGTCGAGACCGGGATGAAGGACACCGACGCCGCGGAGCTCATGACGCCTGTGCGCGAGCTCGTGGACGACCAGACGTTCTGGCAGCTCCAGAGCGAGAGCCTCGTGATCTTCCGCTCCCCCGAGGTCCTCTGGACCTACCGCCTCCCCACGACGCTCGACGAGCACGCGGTCGTCGAGAACCGGTTCCACCTGAAGCCGCTGTTCTCCCTGCTCTCGGGAGACGGCCAGTTCTACATCGTCTCTTTAAGCCTCAAGAGCATCCGGCTGATCGTCGCCTCCCGGTACAGCGCCCGCGAGATCGAGATGTCCGACGTGCCGACGAGCTTCGAGGAGGCCATGGGGCCTCTCGTCCGGCAGCAGACCCAGTTCCACCCCATCGGCGGCCGGGGCGTGTCGCGGAGCCCCGTATCCGGCGGCCATGGCCGGGCCGAGGACGACATCAAAGCCGAGATGGGCGACTTCTTCAACCGGGCGGACAAGGCCATGGTCAAGTACATGGACCGGAGCTTCCCCGTGGTGCTCGCCGGCGTCGAGTACCTCCTCCCCCGTTTCAAGGAGGCGACCGAGCACCCCAAGGTCCTGGAAGAGGGGCTCACCGGCAACCCCGAGGGCCTCTCGCTCGACGAGCTGCGGGAAGCCGCCTGGGAGATCGTCGAGCCCTATTTCCAGGAGGACCGCAAGAAGGCCGCCGAGCGCTACGGCGACAACCTGGGGACCGGCCGTGCGAGCCACCGCTATCAGGACATCCTCCCCGCCGCCCACGACGGGCGGATCGACACCCTCTTCGTGGCCCGCGGCGTCCGCCTCTGGGGGACGTACGACGTAGAGGGCCGGAAGGCGCGCCTCGAGGAGAACCAGGACGTCCAGACCAACAGCAGCGAGGATCTCCTCGACTTGGCGGCCGTGCAGACGTTCCTGAACGGGGGGACCGTCTTCGCCGTGCCGCAGCACGAGGTGCCGGAGGGGCACCCGATGGTGGCGGTGTTCCGGTATTAGATTCCGATGTTAGAAGGGTCGCCCGGCCATCTGGGCGATCCTCTGGCACCGCCGCTTGAGATCCCCCCAGGCCTGCCGCACCTCAGGGCTGGGCCGGGTCTCGATCATCAGTGCATCCACGCGCTGCCCCACGGCGACGAGCTCCCGGCCTCGGCGGGCGACCTCGGCCCGCCGTTTCTGGGCGTCCCGGCCGCGCAGGCGGGCGAAGACGCCGTCCTTGAGCTGCCTGTTGAGGCTGCCGGCCGCGTCCTCCAGGGCTTCGAGCTCCTCCTGGAGCTTCTCGTCCGCGTCGGTGATCTCGCCGCCCGCGTCCTCCTTCTGCTCCAGGTAGGTTTCGAAGAGGGCGTAGAGGTTGGCGCTCGCGGTGACCAGCTCGCCCGTCGGGCCGCGCAGATCCGCCGCGTCGTCTCCCGCGGGCTCGGGAGCGGGGGCGGGGGGAGAGGTCTCCTCCTCCTGGGCAGGCTCGGGCTCGGCGGGAGCCGGGCTCTCCGCCGGCTGGAAGGAAGCGCCGGGCACCTCTTCCTCTTCCTCCCGGGGAGTCGGCGCGGGCCTCTCTCTGGGGGGGACGACGGGCGCGGGAACCGGGGGCTTCTGCGCGGCGGGCTCGATCTCGACGGCGGCCGGCTCGACCGACGGTTGCGCGGCGGCTGTGGTGCTCGCCTGGACCGGACCCTCGGAGGTGAGGGCCTCGGTCTCGTCCGCGGGGGCGGCCTCTTCCGGGGTCTCACCTCGGGGGAAGAGGAAAAGGACGCCGGTGACGGCGAGGACGAAGAGCACGGCTGCGATCCCCAGGACCGCTTTCCCACGGCCGGGCCGGCGCAGCTCCACGGGATGGTAGGAGCTCTGCGCGGGCGGCGGCGGTGGGGGGGCGGTGGAGGCCACCGTGGGCGGTCCGAAGGGTGGCGGCGGAGAGGGAATCGCCGGCAGCGGCGTGGGCGTGCGCGGCAGGTAGACCGTGGGATCGTCGTCCACCGGGCCGGTGGGAGCCGGGGCTCCGAGGCGGGTGGGCTCTCCCCGGGTGAGCGCGTCGTCCAGCTCCGCCACGGTCTGGAAGCGCTGGGCCGGATCCTTCTCCAGGGCTCGAAGTACGGCGCGCTCCAGCCAACCCGGCAGGTCCGGCACGTGGTTGCCGGGCGGCACGGGCGAGTCCTCGATCTGGGCCCTCAAGATCGCGAAGTCGCTCGCTCCCTCGAAGGGGACGCGGCCGGTGAGCATCTGGTAGAGGACCACGCCCAGGGCGTAGACGTCCGTCCGCTGGTCCACCTCCTCGCCCTTGATCTGCTCGGGGGCCATGTAGCGCAGCGTCCCCACGAGCAGGCCCGTGCGGGTCAGGTGGCTGCTCCCCGCGACCCGGGCGATGCCGAAGTCCATCACCTTGAGCCGGCCGCCCTCGGTGAGCATCAGGTTGTCGGGCTTCAGGTCCCGGTGGACGATCCCCTCCCGGTGGGCGGCCGCGATGCCGTCCAGGGCCGAGCGGAAGAGCGGAACCGCGCGCGGCCAGGGGATCGCCCCCTCGGCTTCCAGAACCTTCGAGAGGCTCCGCCCGCGCACGAATTCCATGGCGAGGAAGAGCTCCTCGTTCTCATAGAAGAAGCTGTAGATGGTCGCGATGGCGGGGTGGCTCACCCGCGCGAGGATCTTCGCCTCGGACCGGAACCGCTCCACGATCTGCGGCTCCCGCGAGAGGTCCGGCCGGATCGCCTTGATCGCGACCTCCCGGTCCAGCATCACGTCCAGGGCCTGGTACACGGCCCCCATGCCGCCTTCCCCGACCTTTTCCACGATGCGGTAATTGCCGACGACCCTGCCGATCATCTCCGGGACCCTCGTTGTGACCTGCCTGTAGGGAGGATTGTATCGCGGGTGGGGCCTCACCCCTCGGGGGGACGGTATTTATATATAGATATAGGGCCTCTCACTCCATCGGCAGCTCCATCGTGAACACCGTCCCTTGCGGGACGTTGTCTTCGACGCGGATGGAGCCGTGGTGGTCGGTGACGATCCGGTGGACGATGGCGAGCCCCAGGCCGGTGCCGCGGCCCTTGGTCGAGAAGTAGGGGAGGAAGAGCTTCTCCTTGGAGGCGGGGGGGATGCCGCGGCCGGTGTCAGCCACCTGGATCTCCACGTGGCCGTTCACCGGGCAGGCGCGGACGGTGACCCGCCCGGGAGCGTCGGTTGCCTCGACGGCGTTGTCCAGCAGGTTGATCAGGGCGCGCTTGATCTGCTCGCCGTCGAGGCGGACGGGGCGGAGCCCGTCTCTCACCTCGCCCTCCACGTCCACGCCGGGCTTCAGGTTCCGGTAGAGGTGCACGGTCTCGCCCACCAGGCGGGCGACATCCACGTCGGTCGGGCGGGGGCGGGGCATGCGGGCGTAGCGCGAGAACTCGTCGACCATCCCCTGGAGGGTGGTCACCTCGCGGACGATGATCTCCGCCCCCTCCTCGATGGCCTTGCCGAGGCCGGGGTCCCTCTGCTCGTGCTTTTTGAGCATGCGCTCGGCGGAGAGGAGGATCGGGGTCAGAGGGTTCTTGATCTCGTGGGCGATCCGGCGGGCGGCCTCGTTCCAGGCGGCGAGCTGCTGGGCCTTGATCAGCTCGGTCAGATCCTCGAGGACCACGACGCGCCCCTGGACCACGCCCGAGGCGTCCCGCAGCGCCGTCACCTTCACGTCGAAGGTCTTCCACTCGCCCCCCAGGAGCATGTGGAGCTCGCGGACGGCGTGCTCGGCAAAGCCGGTCTCCTTCAAGAGGGCCGCGAGCCGCGCGCGCTCGGGGTCGGTCCACGCCTCCTCGAACGGCCGGCGGAGCACCTCCTCCTCGCGCTGCCGCAGGAGGCCCAGGGCGGCGCTGTTGCAGGTGAAGATCCGGCCGTCCGACGCGACCGAGATGACGCCCGCCGCCAGGTTTTCGAGCACGGCGGCGATCATGGCGCGCTCGTCCGCCAGCCGCTGGTTGGTCTTCACCAGCTCGCGGTTGCCCCGCTCCAGGAGCTCCTTGTTGCTTTCGAGCTCCTGGGTCATCCGGTTGAAGGAGGAGACCAGCACGCCGAGCTCGTCGTCCGCCTCCACGTCCACCCGGTGGGCGAGGTCGCCGCCGCTGATCCTCCGTGTCCCCTCGGCCAGCGCCTGGATGGGGATGGTCACCCGCCGGGCGAGGTAGAGGCCCACCCAGGACGAGGCGAGGAGGATGAGCATGGTCATCATGATGAAGAGGAGCAGGTGGCTCGCCCGGAGGTCGTCTTTCTGCACGGCGAGCTGGCGGTAGGTCTGGAAGTCCTGCACCAGCTTCGCCCGCTGCTCGGAGAGGACGGGGTCCAGGAGCGTTCCGATGACCACGAGGACGGGGGGCTTCGCCTCCTCGCCCGCCGCGGGCGGGACCGGGGGGCCGGCCGGCACCCCGGCGGCCGCGCGGGCGCCGGTCGAGGCCACGGCCGCGAGCATCAGGGTCCCCCGAACGCCCGGCGCCTCCAGGGTGGTGAACGCCTCCCCCTGCTCGATAGCCTGGGAGAGGAACGCCCGGCCGGGCTCGGGCAGGTCGGTCAGGCCGGACTCCGGTTTCAGGATCGCGTTGACGAAGTCGGTCCCCTCGTACACGGCGAGGAGGTCCTGGCCGGTCTCGGGCAGCAGCTCCCGCAGGCGCCGGGTGAGGGCCGGGCGCTCCTCGGGGGCCGCGAGGTCGATGTCGCGGATCTGGCTCAAGGCCCGCGCCCCGTCCCGCAGGCCCGTCTGCTCGATCCGGTCGTAGAGCGCCTGGGCCACGGCGTTGCCGCGTTCGAGGACCGGGGCCACGGGGGTGTTGAACCAGCGGTCGATCGACCCCTGGAGGAGCTCGGTCGCGATCAGGAAGAGCGCGAGGACCGGGAACAGCGACAGGCCGATGTAGGTGGCGACCAGCTTGAGCTTGAAGTTGGACCCGAGCACCCGGTGCCGGCGCTCGATCAGGAGCTTGAACAGGTTCCGGAGGAGGACGAAGAGGACGACCAGGATGAGGACGACGTTGACGTACCAGAGGACGAACAGCAGCACCCGGTTGGTGACCAGGACCGCCGGGAGGTCGCGCCCGCGCTGGACCAGGTAGAAGAGGGCCGTAAAGAGGAGGAGGAGGACGGCCAGGCCCGCGGCGATGAGCCGGTGGTCCTTCCGGTGGCGATCGATCTTCTCTCGGAAAGGCATTGGGGAGCGGCGGCAAGTCCGTCAGGAAGGGGGGGCGTGGAACTTCCGCGACTCCTTCCACTCGGTGGTGATGGCCGTGGGAATGAACGAGAGGAGGGTCCGCGAGCCCAGCTCCGCCTGGACCTTGAGGAGGAGGCGCCAGGAGCGGGGGAGCCCTTCCACGGTGAAGACCGGGAGCTCTATGATCTGGGTCATGGCCTCTTCCAATGCCTTCAAGTCGCGCACGGTCCGGCTCTCGACGAGCTCGCCGTCGAGCTTGTAATGGACAGTGTACGCCCGGGCGACGGCGTCGTGCATGGCCGTGACCTCCAGGGCGGTGTCCTTGAGGCGGTGGTCGAACCAGCGCTTCCGGTCCCGGTGGAGCTCGAAGGAGTAGACGATCGTCGTGGGGAGACCGCTGTCGATCCGCTCTGCCAGGCGGCGGTCGAAGGCGTCGCGCAGCGTGAACCCCGCGAGGACCTGGTGGCCGTCCAAGTCGATCCTGATTTCGGAAATCCTGGGCTCGGCGGAGACCTGGGACGCGAGGAAAAGTAAGCCCAGGAGGGCGAGGATTGCTTTCATGCAGGATACGAGTGTAGCACCGTGGGGCGCGATGAACGGCGCCTCCCTGCGCTATGCTCTCCCCCTATGGCGACCAAGGCCAAAGGCCCCGAACAGCGCGTCCTCGCGAGCAACAAGCGGGCGCGGCACGACTACAACATCCTGGAGTCCTTCGAAGCGGGCATCCGGCTCTCCGGCACCGAGGTGAAAGCCGCCCGGTCGGGGAAGGTGCAGCTCAAGGACAGCTATATCGACATCAAAGACGGCCAGGCGTACCTGGTGGGCGCGCACATCAGCCCGTACAGCCACGGCAACCGGGAGAACCACGAGCCGGACCAGGTCCGCAAGCTTCTGCTCAAGAAGCGGGAGATCGACCGGCTGTTCGGGCGCGTCCAGTTGAAGGGGCTGACGGTCGTCCCCCTCTCGCTGTACCTCAAGGGCAACTGGATCAAGCTGGAGATCGGCCTCGCCCAGGGCAAGAAGGAGTTCGACAAGCGCGAGTCCGAGAAGGTGCGCGAGCTGGACCGGGAGATGGAGGCGGCCGTCAAGGGAGACCGGTGGTGACGGCCGGCCTCTCGCCGCGGTCTACTCGGTCCCGACCTCCTGGCGCCGGCGCCGGCCGCCGGTGTCCTGGATCCTCTCGAGCGCGGTCTGCCCGCCGTAGCGCTGGACGATGCGGTCGTCGTAGTCGTCCGCGACCGTGGCCACCGCGGTGATCGCCCGCAGGAGGTCCCGGGCGTCCAGGCTCTTCCCGAAGAGGGTGTGGGCGAAGAAGATGTCGGTCCCCACCAGGGAGAAGTGGCCGCAGGTCAACTGGTGGTTGAGCTCCAGGAGGCCCACGAGCAACTCCTCCTCGAGTTCTACATCCTGGACGCAGTAGGACATGATGCCCACCACCGACTCCTCCTCTCCGTAGGGATCTACGGAGATTTCCAGAACCGTGGTGCCATACCGTACGTAGAAGTGGTTGTTCTCGGGATCGTAATAGGGCTCGTCGAAGAGCTCCGAAAGGTACTCTTTGAGCTTGTGAAAGGTCTCTTCCTGCACCGCGGTCTCGAACATGCGTGCACCTCCAAGGAGCCCTACTCTAACAGCTTGGATGCCCGTTCCCAGAGCCCCCGTCCGGCCGTTGACACCTCGGGGCGTTGGGACTAACGTTTAGCTAAGCCGCAAAAGAGAATCCGAATTCTATATCGGGCATTTCAAGATCAGGATCGGAAAACTGCGCGGCGCCAACCACCTCATTCAGGACGACAGGAGGAGAACGATGCAGAGGGGAAGAGGATTCGCGTGGAGGGCCCTGGGCACGGCCGCTCTGGGCGCTCTGTTGGCCGTCCCCACGTTCGGGGCCGGATTCAGCATCTTCGAGCAGGGGACGAAGGCGATGGGCATGGCGGGCGCGTTCACCGCTCAGGCCGACGATCCGTCCCTGCTTTACCACAACGCCGGCGGCCTCGCGTTCGTCACCGAGCGGGAGATCTCGGCGGGCTTCACCTGGATCACCTCCACCGAGGCGGAGCTCGAGGGCGCCAACCCCTTCCCGGGGGAGGGTTACCGGGCCGAGCAGGAGGACCTCTCCGAGTTCCCGCCGCACCTCTACTGGGTGCAGCCGATCAACGAGACCTGGAAGTTCGGCCTGGGCATCACCGCCCCCTTCGGCCTGACCACCGAGTGGGCGAACCCCGACCAGTTCGCGGGCCGCTTCCTGTCGACCAAGGCCGCGCTGCGCTCCGTCGACATCAACCCCACGATCGGCTGGCAGATCACGCCCAGCTTCGGCCTCGGCTTCGGCGCCATCGCCCGCGTCTCGGACGTCGAGCTCAACCGGAACGTCCCGACGATCAACCCGTTCACCCAGCAGGTGGCGGACGTCGGCCGGCTCGCCCTCGAGGCCGACTTCAGCGAGGGCTACGGCTTCAACGCCGGGATCCTCCACAAGTTCAACAACAGCTTCTCCTGGGGACTCTCCTACCGCAGCAAGATCAAGGTGGAGTATGACGGCGACGCCCGGCTGACCCAGGTGCTCACCGGCAACCCGCAGTTCGACGCGGTCATCGCCTCGCGCCTCCCCTTCAACCGGGACCTGCCGGTCGAGACCGAGATCGAGTTCCCCGATCAGGCGAGCCTGGGCCTGGCCTTCGCCCTCTCCCCGAACCTCCTCCTGGAGACGGACTTCAACTGGATGGGCTGGAGCACCTTCGATGAGGTGCCGATCGACTTCGTGGGCGGCGCCACCAACTCCCTGCCCGACCAGACCCTTCCGCAGGAGTGGGATGACGCCAACAGCTACCGCGCCGGCCTGCGCTGGACGGCGAGCCCGACCTCGCAGTGGCGCGTCGGCTACGTGTTCGACGAAACCCCGCAGCCCGAGGCCGGGGTCTCCCCCCTGCTGCCGGACGCGGACCGCAACGGCTTCACCCTGGGCTACGGCTACACGGGCAACTGGAAGGCCGACTTCGCCCTCATGTACCTCCCGTTCGACGAGCGCACCCGCGACGAGAGCCGCCCGGGCGAGGGGCCGTTCTTCGGCACCTACAACACGACGGCCCTGCTCTTCGGCGCCACCCTGAGCTTCTAACCGAGACGGATTGCAAGGAGACATGACGATGCATCGTATGAAGTTTTTCGCGAGCCTCCTGGCGCTCGCTCTCCTCGTCCCGGCCGGTGCGTTCGCGCAGAGCGTGGACACCGGGGACGCCAACTTCACCCGCTACGTCGCCTTGGGCGACAGCTTGACCGCCGGCTTCGCGAGCGGTGCGCTCGTCGAGAGCTTCCAGCGGCGCAGCTATCCCTCCCTCATCTGGCGCCAGGCCACCACCGGCGCCGCCGGCTTCGAGCAGCCGCTGGTGAGCCAGCCGGGCATCGGCGGCACGCCCGGCTTCGGGGTGCTCCAACTCGTGAGCCTCGTGCCCTTGACCCTCCGGCCCGTGGCTGGGAACGGGCAGCCGCTCAATCTCAACCTGCCGCGCCCGTACAACAACATGGCCGTCCCCGGGGCAGACGTGGTGGACCTCGTCTCCACGACCCAGGGCGGGATCAACGACCTCATCCTGCGCCGGACCGGCTTCACGCAACTCCAGCAGGGCCTGTCCCTCCAGCCCACTTTCGTGACGCTGTGGATCGGCAACAACGACGCTCTCGGGGCCGCGACCTCGGGCATCGTCAACGACCAGACGCTGACCCCGCTGCCCGTCTTCGAGCAGGCCTACCGCACGGCGGCCGCGGCCATCGCCCAGGTCGGTGCCAGGATGGCGGTCGCCAACATCCCGGACGTCACGAGCATCCCGTACGTGACGACCATCCCGCGGGTGGTGGTCAACCCGCAGACGAGCCAGCCGGTGCTCGGGCCCAACGGCCAGCCGATCCCGCTGATCGGCCCCAACGGCCCGCTCGGCGCCGGTGACTTCGTCCTCCTCCCGGCCTCCGCGCTGCTCGCCCAGGGCTTCGGGCTGCCTCCGGGCATCCCGGGCTCGAACGGCCAGCCTCTGCCGGACGGCGCGGTCCTCTCTGCCAATGAGGTCGCCACGATCCGGGCCCGGGTCCAGGGCTACAACGCCGTCATCCGCGCCGTGGCCACCGAGCGCAACGCGGCCTTTGTGGACGCCAACGCGGAGCTGACCCGGCTCGCCACCACGGGCGTCAACATCGGCGGCATCACCTATTCGGGCGCGTTCCTGACCGGCGGCGTCTTCTCCTACGACGGCGTCCATCCGAACGCGTTCGGCTACGCCTATCTCGCCAACCTGTTCATCGAGGCGATCAACGACAGGTTCGGCGGCGAGATCCCCCTGGTGAACCTCTATCCGTTCGTCTTCGGCGGCAGCACCGTGGGGAGCACCGCGGCGTCGATCGCCGAGGAGTCCGTGCCGTTCATCTACACCCTGGAGGCGCGCCGGAGCCTGCTCAAGGCTCTCAACGTGCCTCAGCGGGTGATCGACGGCAAGCCGCGCCGCCGGGGCGGCCGCGGGTAGGGATCCGTTCCTTGCGCGGGGGGCTCGCCCGGCCCCCCGCGTCCTCTCGGCCCTCCTGGCCGACCTTTCCTGCCTTCCCTCGGCCCCACAGAAGGACGATTGCTCCGGGAACCGGATCGGAGTACTCTTCTCGTGTCCACATCTTGACGCTTTGGTCGTCGTTCAATGGAATTGTTTGAGGTGCTATCTAATTCACCCTACAGATTCTCTCTTTCGGATGTCCCCAGGGACGCGCAGGGGGGTGTGCGGTCTGTGCCGTGGCGTGTCACGAAAAAGGCCGGAGGAGCACCTATAATGGGTCTTAGCTTTTCTTATGCTTGATGTCGTTTTCTTCTGTGTCACCGCGTTGGTCTCCCGGAGGAGAGGACGGAGGCACCTTACGGTGGAGGTTCTATGCGCGCGCGAATCGAGCTCAGGGGCGGGCCTTCGGCGTGGCTCGCCGCGGCGATCTGGCTGTGGGCCGGCCAGGCCGCCTGGGGGCAGGTCCAGCCCCCCGCTGTTGCGCAGGGCTCCGGGGGCGGCTCTCTCGGCCTCAAGGCCGGGGTCGAGGTCTCTTCGGAGAAGATTCAGGAGCTCTACCGGCGGATCCTGACCGACTGGTCGTCCGGCCAGGTGGACCGGGCTCCGGATGAGCTGATCGAGCTGGAGACGGCGGTCGTCTCGGACAACGAGCCGAAGACCCGCAAGCGGCTGTTCGAGGCCGAGCAGGCGGTCATCCACCAGGTCGGGGCGAACGATCTCGAGGTCCTGGTGCCGATCGCCGTCCTCCATCACGAGGCGTACCGCCGGCTCATCGAGGGGCCGGTCCTCGGCCGGGCGCTCGTCATCAATCACACGCGCAAGATGGCCCGCGACCTGGCCGTCCTCTACAGGCAGCAGGCCGGCACGGAGGGGGCCTCCCTGGTGGCGAGCCGGGTGCTGACCAGCCTGGGCGGGCTGCTGCTCCGGTCCGCTCAGTACCCTTCGGCCATGGACATGCTGGAGGAGGCGATCGCCCTGGACGGCAGGAACGTCTCCGCCTACCTGGCCCTGTCGACCATCTATGAGAAGAACGGGCAGTACAAGAGCACCGAGGAGGTTCTGCGCCAGTTGCTCGCGGCCGATCCGGCCCACGCCGAAGGCCGCCTCCGCCGGGCGGTGACCCTGCGGCGCCTGGAGAAACCTGACGAGGCGCAGAAGATCCTGGAGGAGCTGGTGGCCGGCCCGGAGGCCTCCTGGATGAACGCCCTCGCCTTCCAGGAGCTCGCGCTCGTCCATGGCAGCCAGGGGAAGACCTCCGCCGCGGAGAAGGTCCTCCGCACGGCGATCGAGCGCTTTCCCCAGGACGCCCGCCTCTACATCCAGCTTGCCGCGGTCCTGGACCGGCGGGGCGCGGCGGCGGAGGCCGGAGCCCTGGTGGAGCAGGCGTTGGCCTTCCCGGCCGAAGGCGTGAGCTCCGCCCGCTGGCTCTACAACTCCGCCCGTCTCGACATGTTCGACGAGGCGCGCTCGTTCCTCGCCGAGAACTCGCGCTCCCGCCTGCCCATGCTCGCCCAGGCGTTGGGGGCGGCGGCTTCCGGCGACACGGGGGTGGGCCGATGAGCGGGCGCGGACGCGGCGCGGCGCTGGCTGTGGCGGCCCTGCTCCTGGGAGCCGGGGCGGCCGGGGCCCAGATGAACGTCCAGTTCGAGAGCCCGGTCTCCGAGCAGCCGGTCTTCGGGCCGACCGAGGTCCGGGTGAAGGTGCAGGCTGGCGAGCCCGTCGACCGGGTCGAGTACTTCGTGAACGGCAAGCCGGTGGCGGTCTCCAAGATCCCGCCCTTCAACGTCACCGTCGACGTCGGCGACGACAACACGGAGCGCGAGTTCCGGGCCGTGGCCTACACCCGGTCGGGAGCCTCGGCGGCCGGAGCCGTGAAGACCTACGCCGTGCGCGTGGACGACGTGCTCAACCTGAAGCTCCGGACCCTCTTCGTGACCGTGGCCCGGGGGGGAAGGCGCGACCTGGCGCTCGACGAGAAGGACTTCCAGATCTTCGACAACGGCACCGCGCAGGACGTCGTCACCTTCGGCCGGGACGAGCTCCCCCTGACCGCGGTCCTCCTCCTGGACACCAGCGAGAGCATGTCGGAAGAGGATCTGGAGGCGGTGCGGCGGGGCGCCAGGGCCTTCACCAACGGCATGAAGCCGCTCGACGAGGCCATGGTCACCCTGTTTTCCGACCGCATGCTCAAGGCCACGCCGTTCAGCTCGGACCCGAAGGCTCTGCAGGCGTCGCTCTCGGGGGTGAAGGCGGCCGGGGGCACGGCGGTCAACGACTTCCTCTACATGTCGTTGAAGCTCCTCGAAGCCCGCCAGGGGCAGCGGGTCGTGGTCCTCTTCTCCGACGGCTCGGACGTCCACAGCGTCGTTCCCGGCGACGACCTCCTCTGGAAGGCGCGCACCGGCCAGGCGATGATCTACTGGATCCAGCTCGGCGGCAAGCACCAGTCCTTCACCTCGGCCTGGCGCGACTACGAGGCGAACGACCACGAGTACAACGCTCTCAAGAGGGCCGTCAACGAGAGCGGCGGGCGCATCCTGGAAATCGAGCGGGCCGACCAGTTGGAGGGCGCCTTCCAGGTCGTCCTCCAGGAGCTCCGGCAGCAGTACGCCCTGGGCTACTACCCAAGCAACGGGAAGGGCGACGGCTCCTGGCACAAGATCGACGTCAAGGTCCGTGGCCTGGGCGACAAGGTCCGCACCCGCGAAGGGTACGTGGACAACTAGACCCCACCCTCCTGTCGTCCCCTTCTCTCACCGGGAGAAGGGGACGATCAAATCTTTTTCCCTCTTCTGACGTATAGTCAGTCATCGATTCACTTCCGTGGCGGAGCCACGTCCAATTTCTTTTGAAGGGAGCCCGCGATGCAGGGGAGACGTGTTGTTGCTGTCCTGTCGTTGTCGTCTTTGATCTCCTTGTGGTCCTTGGCCTTGCCGGCGCAGGAGCCGGACACCGGCCCGGGCGAGAAGAAGCCCGTTGTCGAAGAGAAGATCTCCCGGACCCAGCACGTGATCACCCTGGACGGCCAGCGGATCCCGTACACGGCGACCGCCGGCACGCTCGTCCTCCGCGCCGAGGACGGCACGCCCCGGGCGTCGGTGTTCCACATCGCCTACACCAAAGACGGGGTCAAGGACCCGGCCGAGCGGCCGGTCACCTTTGCGTTCAACGGCGGCCCGGGAGGCCCGGCCGTTTGGGTCCACCTGGGCGCGTTCGGTCCCAAAAGGGTGGAATTGGACCCCGAGGGCTTCCCGTTGCCGCCCCCGGCACGGCTGGTGGAGAGCCAGGAATCGATCCTCGACGTCACCGACCTCGTCTTCGTCGACCCGGTCTCGACCGGCTTCAGCCGCCCGGCTCCGGGAGTGGACGCCAAGGAGTTCCACGGCCTCGAAAACGACATCGAATCCATGGCGGAATTCATCCGCCTCTGGATCACCCGGAACGGCCGCTGGGGGAGCCCCAGGTTCCTGGCCGGGGAGAGCTATGCCACCACCCGCGTGGCGGGCCTCTCCGACCATCTCCTCAACCGGCACGGCATGCGCTTGAACGGCGTCATCCTCATCTCGGTCATCCTCAACCACCAGGACAACCGCTTCAACATTGGCAACGACATGCCGTACATCACCTTTCTGCCGACCTACACGGCGGCGGCCTGGTACCACAAGAAGCTGCCGCCGGAGCTCGCGGGCGACCTGCACGGCACCTTGAAGGAGGCCGAGAGGTTCGCGGTCGAGGAGTACGGTCCGGCGCTCCTCCTGGGAGACTGGCTGCCGGCCGAGAGGCGGCGGCAGATCGCCGAGAAGCTCGCCCGCTACACGGGGCTCTCCGTCGACTACGTCCTGCGCTCGAACCTCCGCGTCGAGCACGCCCGCTTCTGCAAGGAGCTCCTGCGCGACCGGCGGCTGACGATCGGCCGCATCGACGCCCGCTTCACCGTGACCGACCTGGACGCCGTCGGCGAGTACGGCGAGTTCGACCCCAGTCTGACAGAGCTGGACGCACCGTTCATCGAGGCCACCCTCGACTATGTCCGTGGCGAGCTCGGCTATCGGGAGGACGACCATCTCGTCTACGAGCGCCTCTCTCCAAAGGTCTTTCCCTGGCACTATCCCAATCACGACGGCCGCTACGCCAACCTGGCCGAGAGCCTGCGCCTGGCCATGATGAAAAATCCCGCCATGAAGGTCATGGTCGTGAGCGGCTACTACGACCTCGCGACTCCCTACTTCGCGGCGGACTACACCGTGGCCCACATGGGGCTCTCGGAGGCGGACCGGAAGCGCGTCCGCTTCGCCTATTACGACTCCGGCCACATGCAGTACATCCGCCGGGAGGATCACCGGAAGCTCAAGAGAGATCTGGCGGAGTTTTTCCGCAACGCGGCCCCTTGACCCTCACGTTACGTGAGGCTCTATCGTCTGTTCGTGCCGGTCCAAAACCGGCCGGAAGGAGGCAAGGCATGCGGCCTGCGCCGTGGAAAGTGGGGGAGCTCGCGAAGCGGACGGGGGTGTCCGTCCGCACGCTCCACTACTACGACGAGATCGGCCTGCTCCAGCCGTCGCACTACACCGGGTCGGGGTATCGCCTCTACACGGAGAGCGATGTCGCGCGGCTGCAGCAGATCAAGTCGTTGCGAAGCCTGGGGTTCTCCCTGGACGAGATCCGGGAGTGCCTGAAAAGCCCCGGCTTCGCGCCGCAGCGGGTCGTCGAGCTCCATCTCGCCCTCGTTCGAGAGCAGATCGAGCTCCAGCAGCGGCTCCGCGACCGCCTGGAAGGGATCGCCGAGCGCCTCCGCTCGACGGAGACGGTCTCCGTCGAAGACTTTCTACAGACGATCGAGGTGATCACCATGTTGGACAAGTACTACACCCCGGAGCAGAGGAAAGAGCTCGAAGAGCGGCGGCAGACGGTCGGGGATGACCGCATCCGCCAGGTCGAGGGCGAGTGGAAGGAGCTCATGGAGCAGGTGAAAGCGGAGATGGAAAAGGGCACTGACCCCGCGAGCGAGACCGTGCAGGCCCTCGCCCGCCGCTGGATGGGCCTCGTCCGCGAGTTCACCGGCGGAAACCCCGGCATCGAGAAGTCCCTGAAGACGATGTACCAGCAGGAGCCGAACGTCGCCGGCATGGACACCGGCCCCATGAAGGAGATGATGGCTTTCATCGGGAAGGCTGTGGAGGCCGGGAAGAAACCGCAGTAAGGAAGGTGGAACACGGACTCACGCGGACTGACACGGACCAGACAGGGACGAACACGCCTGTCCTTGAAGGTCCGTGAAAGTCCTTGAAAGTCCGTGTGTCCGTGTTCCCCTCTACTCGTACCGCAACGCCTCCACCGGCTCCAGCGCCGCCGCCCGCCTCGCGGGGCCGTAGCCTGCGATGATGCCGGCGAGGAAGGAGACGGCGAGGCCCGCGGCGACCACGGAGAGCGGGGGGATGGCGGGGAAGCCGGGGGCGGCGATCGAGAGGAGGAGGCCCAGGGCGGAGGCGATCACGACTCCAAAGAGGCCGCCGGCTCCGGAGAGGATGGCGGCCTCCAGGAGGAACTGGCGCAGCACCTCGCCACGCTGGGCCCCGACCGCCCGGCGGATTCCGATCTCCCGCGTCCGCTCGGTCACGGCGATCACCATGACGTTCGCGATCCCGATGCCGCCGATGACGAGGCTCACGGCCGCGAGCGCCACGGTGACGAGGCCGACCACCGCCGAGAGCCGGTCGAACTGGGCGATGATCTGGTCCGCCGTCGAGAGGTTGAAGTCGTTCGTCTGGGTGGGACCCAACTGGCGGAGGCGGCGGAGGATGGCCTCGGCCTCCACCCGCGCCAGGTCGCGCCGGCCCGGCTCGGCACGGATGTAGAAGACCGTCGCGTCCGCCTCCGGATAGAGGCGGCGCGCCGTGCCCGCGGGGATGGCGACCACGTTGTCCTGCCGGTTCTCTCCGAAGAAGCCGCCTTTGCGAGGGGCCGCCTCGCCGACCACGGTGTAGCCCACGCCGCCCAGGACGAGCGTCCTGCCCACGGCGTTGCCCGTGCCGTAGAGCGCCCGGGCGATGTTCGATCCCAACACGGCCACCCGCGCGCCCGCCCGGTTCTCGAGATCGGTGAACGGCCGGCCGGCGGCCAGGTCGGCGCTCACCACGTCGAAGTAGTTGGAGGAGACCCCCTCGACCAGCACGGCGTCCGACTCGTTGCCGCCCCCGCGCGCCACGAGCGCCCGGCCGTTGACCACCTGGGGAACGAGGATCTGCACCCCCACGTCCCTGATGTGCTCGCCCAGGCGCGCGAGCTCCGGGGCGAAGGCCGGGTCGAGCCCCTTCCTCTGTGCCTCGTCCTGCGAGGGCTGGGAGTACGGGTCGCCCGAGCGGTGGTAGGCAAAGATGTTGTCCGTGCCGAACTCGCGGAAGAGGAGGGCGATCTGGTTGCGCACCCCCGCGAGGACCGACGTCACCACGACCACGGTGACGATCCCGATCACCACCCCCACGATGGCGAGGCCCGAGCGCAGCGGCTGGGAGCGGATCGAGCCCAGAGCCAGGGCCGCCGACTCGACCGCCACGTTCGCCCAGGTGCCCCGCCGTCTCATTCCGACCTCAGGGCGTTGACCACGTCGATCCGGGCGGCCCGGCGTGCCGGATACCAGCCCGCCAGAATGCCGCTCGCGGCCGAGGCGGCGAGGGCGAGGAGCACGGTCCGCGGCGAAACCGTGAGGGCGAGCCCCAGAGGGCCGGCGAGCAGCCGCACGAGCGCGGCCACGAAGAGCGTTCCCGCGATCCCCCCGGCCAATGCCACCAGCGCGGCCTCGGCCAGCACCTCCCGGACGATCTGCCCGCGCGTGGCCCCCACGGCCCGGCGGACTCCGATGTCGAAGGTGCGCTGCGCCACCGAGACCAGGGTGGTGTTGGTGACGACCACCACGGCGGCCAGAAGCGCCATGCCGGAGAGGATCGGAGCCGCCGCGCCGATCCGGCGGGCGAGCCCGAGGACGAAGCTCCGCGCCGTCTCCGGGGTCAGGATGTCGAAATTGTCCTCCTCCCCGGGCGCGAGATTGCGCCGCGCCCGCATCGTGGCGCGGGCCCGGTCCTGCGCCAGGTCGAAAGAGCCCCCCTCGGGCGCCCGGGCCGAGACCTGGAGGGTCGGGGCGGCGCCGAAGACGCGCTCGTAGGCGGACAGCGGGACCCAGACGTAGCGGTCGAGCGACACGCCCCCCGAAGTCCCGAGCCGGGCCTGGACCCCGATCACCGTGAACCCGCGCCTGCCCAGGCGAACCGTGCGGCCGAGCGGGTCTTCCCCGGGGAAGAGCCGTTCCGCGATGTCGTAGCCGATGACCGCCACCTGGGCCCCCCGGGTCTCCTCCTCGACGAGGAAGAAGCGCCCCTGGTCGACGCCGAGATCGCGGATCTCCGGGAGCATCGAGCCCGTGCCGGTCACGCTCGCGTTCTCGAACTTCCGCGCCCCGGCCGTGACGTCGGCGGTGCGCTGGGCGGAGGCGGCGTAGATCACCCGGTCCCCGGCGTAGGAGGTGAGGTAGCGCACGTCGTTTCTTTTGATCGGCGGATTGCGCTCCAGCTTGCGTTCAAGCTCGCGGCGGGAGAGCTGGCCCGGGGCGGCGGCCTGGGCGAGGACGAACGTCTCGCTTCCGAACGCCCGGGCGGCGCTCTTTTCCGCGAACACGGCGAGCCCGTCGATGGCCGTCTCGACGAGCGTCAGGGTTGCGACCGCCACCGCGATCGCCAGGGCGCCGAGAGCGGTCCGCAGCGGGTGGGCGGCGCACGTGGCGACCGCCTGCCGCAGAGAGTCGGCGAAAGAGCGGACGAGGCGCAGCGGGCTCATGACAGAGCGGAAGGTTAGCACCGGATCGCCCGTGCTAGACTTCGCCGCCGTGAAACGCCTAGGGTGCGGTGTGCTGGTCGTGGCGCTCCTCGCGGTCGCCGGTTATCTGTTCGTCCGCTCGCGGGGAGAGAAGCCCGTCGTGGTGGACGTGGAGCCGGTCGTCCGCCGTCCCGATTTCCAATCCTTCGTCACCGCTTCCGGAGAGATCGTGGCCAGCCGCTACGCGGACATCGGCTCGTCCGTGATGGGGCGGCTGGTCGATCTCAAGGTCGCCGAGGGGCAGGCGGTGCGCCGGGGGGCGGTGCTCGCCCGGATCGATCCCGCCCAGGCCGCGAGCGAGGTGGACGCCGTCGCGGCCCAGCTCCGGGCCCTGGAATCCGAGGTCGCCGCCGCGGCCGCCCGCGAGCAGGAGGCCCGCCAGGCCCTGGAGCGCGCCCGAAAGCTCCGGGCGGACGGCGTCCTTCCCCAGGCGGAGCTCGACTCGGCCATCGCCGCCGCCGACTCCGCCCGCGCCCAGGCCGAGGCCGCGTCCCGCCGGGTCGCCCAGGGCCGCGCCCAGGTTGCCCGGGCGCGGGACAGCCTCGCCAAGACCGAGATCACGGCCCCGATCGACGGCGTCGTCACCCGCCTCTCCGTCCGCGAGGGAGAAATGGTGGTCATGGGCGTCCAGAACCAGCCCGGCACGATCCTCATGACCCTTTCGGACCTCTCCTCGATCAACGCCGAGGTCAAGGTGGCCGAGGCCGAGGTGCTGCGCCTTGCCCCGGGGCAGAAGGCGTGGGTCACCCTGGAGGCCGTACCCGGGCGCGAGCTCCCCGGCCACGTCGTCGAGATCGGCGCGAGCGCGCTCCCGGTCACGGGCACCGGAGCCGCGGCCCGGGAGTTCCGCGTCGTCGTCCGCCTCGATCAGCCCGACTCCTCCCTCCGGCCGGGACTCACCTGCGACGTCCGCATCCTCGCCCAGGAGGCGAAGAACGCCCTGACCCTCCCCCTCCAGTCCGTCGTCCTCCGCCCCGCCCCCGAAGGAGGCGACCGCTCCGGCGTCTTCACCGTCGAAAACGGCCGCGCCCGCTTCCTCCCGGTCGAAATCGGCATCATGGGAGGACTGGACGTGGAGGTGAAGGGGCTGAAGGAAGGCACGCCGGTGGTCGTGGGACCCTTCCAGGCCCTCCGGGAATTGAAGGACGGGACGTTGATCAAGGCGCGGGAGGAGGAGAAGAAGGGCGGGTAGGGAACACCCGCGCGGACGACCACGGACCTTCACGGACTGACAAGGACTGCAGTCCCCGGGCGTCCGTGCAGGTCCGTGGCGGTCCGTGTTCGTCCGTGTTCCCGCCCCCTCGTCACCCCGGCGGCAGCGCCACTTGACAGGTCTGCTCGCTCGCCGGCATCAGCGAATCCTCTTCGAGCAGGTACACCGTCGCCACGTCGCTGTCGATCTTCACCCGTACCTTGGTGGTGTAGTTGTTTTCGAGCAGCCGGCCGCGCCAGTGGATCGAGCCCGTGAAGACGCCGTCTCCTTCCACCTGAACATCTCGGGCGGATTGGAACTCGCCCCGCGGATGCATGCACTCCAGCGCCGGCTTCGCGATCTCCGTTTCAAACAGGGTGGGATAGTCACGGCCGCCACAGGCCGTAACGAGGAGAGCGGCGCCCGCGAGGAGCAGGATGGCGGGACGCATCAGGATCGGGTCCACGGCGAAACCTCCGTTCAGGGTCAAGAAAGCAGCAGCCCGGCCTTGCGCGCCCGGCGGAGGACCTCGGCGCCCAGCCGGCCGTAGGAGAAGGCGCCGGTCGACCAGCTCGCGAAGTCGAAGATGGGGCGGCCTTCGCCCGGGGCCTCGGCCAAGCGGACGTTGATCGGGATCTCCGTGCGGAAGACGGCCGAGCCGTAGGTCTTGCGGAGGGCGGCCACGACCTCGTCCGTCACCTGCGTGCGGTGGTCCAC
This sequence comes from Thermoanaerobaculia bacterium, assembly GCA_035462575.1. Lineage (GTDB taxonomy): Bacteria > Acidobacteriota > Thermoanaerobaculia > Multivoradales > UBA5704 > DATARR01. The sequence goes on from DATHUD010000425.1 coordinate 32,186, forward strand.
CATGGTGGGGAGGATGCCCAGGAGGTCCGCCTTCCGGCCGATCCGGCTCCGGGTGGAATCCACGGCTTCGAGGAAACCCGAGAGCGCCTCCACGTCGAGCCGGTGGGGGACCACGGGCACGATGAAGGTGTCCGAGGCGGCGAGCGCGTTCACGGTGAAGATGGAGAGGCCCGGCGGGCAGTCCATCACCACGACGTCGAAGCGCCGGCGCAGGGGTGCCAAGGCCCTCTTCAAGAGCTTGTCCGCGTCCTCCTCCCGCGCGAAGGCGAGGTCGGAGCCCGCGAGGCGGAGCGAGCCGGGAAGGAGGTGAACCCCTTCGAAGGGCGTTTCGAGGATGGCGCCGGCGGCCGGCACCTCGCCCGCCATCACCTCGGCCGCGGAGGCCTCGACCTCCGCCCGGGGCACGCCGAGCGAGAAGCTCGCGGACGCCTGGGGATCGAGGTCGATCAGCAGCACGCTCAAGCCGCTCCGCCCGAAAGCCGCCGCCAGGTTGACCGCCGTCGTCGTCTTCCCCACTCCCCCCTTGAGGTTCGCTAGCGCCAGTTTCATCCGTGTCTCCTCCGTGAGGGTGCTGCGGCTGAAAGAAAAAAGCTCTTTTCGCGAGACTTCTGGAGGATTGTAACCTCCCGGCAGGGTGGTAGCATCCGCGCCGGACTTTTCGAGCCTATGACCGTCATCCAGGAATCGCGCACGCGCAGCCGCATCTACGCCCCGCCCCGGACGGCCGTGCCCGTGCCGGGAGAGGGCTCCGCCTTCGGCCGGGGGCTCCTGCGCCGGCTCCGGGAGTCCGAAGCCGGGTGCATGCTCCTCGTGTTCCTCACCGTCGGCCTGGCCATCTTCACCTTCGGAGCCCTGGGGACCTGGGGGCCCTATGCGGCGTCTCTCCAGCAGGGCAACGATCCGACCTCCTTCCTGGGGATCATGGCGTTCGGCGCCGTCTTCTTCCTGATCGCTCTGCGCATGCTCCAGATCCAGCTCACGGGAGCCAAGGGCACGGAGCGCCGGAAGGGGCCGAGAGTGAACCCGAAGCATCCGTGGACCGCGGACTACCCCTGGCGGCCGAAGGGCATGCCGCCCGACTACTCGGCCCCGGGCGGCGGGGGCGTCCTCGGCCGGGTCGCGATCCTGTCGTTCTTCGGTCTCCTCAACATGGTCTTCTTCTCGCCCAGCCCGTGGACGGTGCGGGCCGTCGTCCTCTTCTTCGATTTCTTCGGCGCGCTGATCCTCTTGGACTCCCTCCACAAGATGTGGCAGGCCTTGAGGAACCCCCGGCCGCCCGCGATGCGCTGGACGACCTTCCCCGCGTTCCTGGGCGGCCGGCTCGAAGGGGTCTTCGTTGTCCGTGGAGCGCTGCGCGTCCAGGGGCCCGTCCGGGCCACGCTGCGTTGCGTTCAGGATCTGGGGATGGGGGAAAACCGGGAGCCGTTCTCCATCTACGAGCAGATCCGGGAGATCCCCCCTGCGGGCGACCGGCTGAAGGAGCTTCCCGTCGCCTTCGATCTCCCTCCCGACCTCCCGGGCACGGACCTCGTCCGGTACGATGCCGTCTACTGGCAGGTGGTCCTCCAGATTCCCGTCGCCGGCCCGGACTTCGAGACCGTCTTCCTCGCTCCGGTCTACGCGCCCACGGAGGGAGCGCCGTCCTGGAAAGCGGAGTAGGAAGCCTTCCCAGCCCGCCCTTGCGCCTCCCGGGGGGACGTGTCACGATCGCGGGACACTCATGCCGGCCAAGAAAGCTGTTGAAAATCTTCCGTTTCTTGCGGGAGTCAGCGAAGAGCGTCTCAATCTTCTCGCCTCGAAGGCCAAGGAGGAGATCTGCCTTGCCAACCAGGTCATCTACCGGACCGGCGAGCCGTGCGACGGGCTGTACGTGGTCTCCGAGGGAGGCGTTCTGCTCCGCAACGAGATGCCGGGCGAGCCGATCGACCGGGTTCTGGACGTGACCGCAGGGGAGGTCTTCGGGGAATCCGAGGTGATGGACGGCTCGGCCCGGCGCTTGACGGCCCGGGCTTTCGGCGCGGCGACGGTGGTGCGGATCCCCCTCGAGCCGCTGCAGGAGCTTCTGCGGGACCACCCCATGGCCGAGACCCTGATGCGCATGCTGACCGTCCGCCGGCAGACCAGCCGCGCCCGGGCCCGGCTCGCGCCGTCCAACCGGAAGGAGCCGCGGATCTGGGTGGACCGGGACGTGGTGATCAAGACGGACCGGGGGGAGAGCCACCGCGTCCGCCTCGTCGACCTCTCGAACGGCGGCGCCTGCATCGCCCAGCCGCCCACGAGCTGGAAAGTGGGCGATCCCCTGGTCTTCACCTTGGGCCTCCCCGGCCGGCCCGATCTGCTCTCCGTGCGAGGGATCGTGCGCTGGCGCGCGAACGGCGCCGTGGGGATCTCTTTCGAATCCGTGGGAGCGAGCCACCGCCGCCGGATCGAGAGCGTGCTCCAGACGCTCGTGTCCGGATAGGAGCAAAGGACTGCAAGGACACCAAGGACACCAAGGACGAAGAGAGACTTCTCTCGTTTTTGGTCCTTGCAGTCCTTGCTGTCCTTTGGGTCCTTGGCCCCCTTTACTGCCGCGTGAGCTCCGGCGCCGCCTCCGAGCGCAGCAATCCATAGATCACCGAGTCCTGCACCTCCCCGTTCACGAAATAGCGCTCCCGCAGATAGCCCTCGCGGCGGAACCCCAGGCTCTCGACGGAGCGCAGGGAGGGGAGGTTGCGGGGATCGACGTCCGCCTCGATTCGATGGAGGCCCAGGGGACCGAAGGCGAAGCGGAGGAGCGCGGGCAGGGCCTCGGTCATGTAGCCCTTCCCCCACCAGGCCCGGCCCAGGGCGTAGCCGATCTCGGCACGGCGGTTTGACGCGGAGAGGGAGGAGAGCGTGCAGGTGCCGATCACCCGGTCGTCTTCCTTCAAGGCGACGCCCCATTGGAAGAGCGTGCGGCTTTCGAAAAATTGCCGGATCTCCCGCAACAGCTCTTCCGCTCCTCGGATGTCCTCGAGCGGCGGGCTGCTCCAGTAGCGCATCACCTCGGGATTCGAAAAGATTTCGAACAGGCGGGGGACATCCCTGTCCTCGAGCCACCGGATCGTGAGCCGCTCGGTTTCGAGCGTCGGGAGGGTGGTGGCGCCTTCGAGCACGGGCGACTTTCAGTGGTGCATGTCGTGACCGTACTTCGCGAGGGCCTCTTCGAGCGCCAGCTTCCTCACGCGGAGCCGGCTTTCCCCGATCTTTTCGGCGTCGTAGGGATCGATGTTGTCGACGTCCCACTTGGCGCCTTTCAGATCCACGACGAGGACGTCGAAGGTGAAGGCCGTCTCCGTGTTCGCCTTCAGCCAGTGGATGTTGTTCTTCTCGTCCGAGATCGAGGAGTGGCTGCCCACTTTCGCGATCTGATCGATCGTGGGCTCGATCACCATGTGGCTCTCGGTCTCCTCGATCTTCTCGTAATGCCTCAGGTGGAATTCTCCCTGGAGCACGTAGTGGCAGGAGACCATGTTCTTGTGACCGTGGGGGATGATGGCCCGGTCCTTCTTCATGCCGAAAATCTTCCGGTGGAAGGCCAGGTCCTCCGGGATGCCGTCGAGCTTCGGAAACGGCACCTGCCTCGTGTTCACGCCCAGGTCGGGATGCTCGAAGCCCGCGATCAGCCTGTCGAAGTCGATGAAGCGGAGCATCTCCGAAAGCTCCACGCGGTCGAAGAGCTCCTTGACCTTCGCCTGCCACACCGCGGGGGCGATCGTCCCCGTCTTCAAGTCCCGGCTCATCTCATGGAGCCCGCCGACCCAGTGGCCGACGACGGGTTTGACCGCGTCTGCGAACAGGTCGCGCGAGACGAGCGTTTCGAGGAGCGAGTACGAGGCGAGGGTCCCCAGGAGACCCTTGGTGAATTCTCTGCGATTCATGGTGATCCCTACGGAGTGATGTGGCTCCACTTGGACGGTGTTCCCAGCTCGAATCCATCATAAAACAAAGGTGTCGTCCGCGTGCAGTCCCCCGTCCAGTTGAAGCGCTTGCCGCCGTCCACCATCTGGAAGTCGGTGATCTTCACGGTCGCGAGGTCGTGGGGTCCCAGGCGTCCGGCCCACTTGGCGGTGGTGAAGCGGTCGCTCTGGGCGGTCAGGGCGATGTTGCCGCCGTCCGAGAGCAGGATGCCGTATTTCTGCATCGCCCGCGCCACCACCCGGGCCCCTTCGTTGGGCAGGGTGTTGAGCGGAAAGTCCGCCCGCAGGCGCAGGCGCGCCCCGTAGGGCGGGGCCGAGGCGGGCCCGCTGGTCGCGTCGGTCGAGTGGGTCGCGGGGTGGACGTACACCCGGTGGCGCATGCGGTTGTTGGGCAGGATGAACCGGATCGCGTGATTGATCTGCCCGGCCGCCACCTCGTCCGCGCTGAACAGGAGCGGGGCGATGGGGAAGCCCGCGGCGTCCGCGCTGCTGCACTGCTCGCCGCGGCCGTCTGCCGGATAGGTGATCGACGTGTCCCACACCGCGAGGCAGCCGCCGTAGAAGGTGTTCCCCTCGACGTTCGCCCGCCACATCTCGTACAGGCGTTTCGTGGCCGGGTGGACGACGATCAGGTGGCAGTCGCCGTCGCCTGCGCACTGGTAGTCGGGCTCTCCCTCGATCGCCCCGCCCGCCGGCAGGGGGACGGGCGCCTCGTCGCAGTCGGGGTCGTAGAAGTCGCCCGTGGGAATGAACGAGCGGAACGGGGCCGCGGCGTCCGCCTCCAGCACCTCGATCGAGAAGTCGATCTGCATCCGCGCCGGGGGCAACAGAGCGGTGTTTCCCGTCCAGATGTTCATGCTGGCGAGCCAGGAGATCACCGTCGCGGACTCGGCGTCCACCGGCGCGTTGGAGATGTCCTGGTACCAGGGGGAATCGGCGGGGAAGTAGGGCCCGTGCCCCGCCGGGGGCTGGGCGCTCGCCGAGGCGGCGAGGAGGAGGCCGGCCGACAACGTCATCCATAGACGGTTGGTCATAGGGGGATTGTACCTGGAGTGGGCGCTGGGCGGCCTGCGACCTCACCCCAACCCCTCTCCTAAAGGAGAGGGGCTTTGGTTTGCTTGGATTTGCTTT